>NZ_JBBUTI010000002.1:0-332293 GCF_038066635.1 Ideonella margarita
GGTACATCCCACCCGCAGAGGCTGAGGCAAACTACTACCGGCAACTCGCCAGTCAGACTGCCTTGACGGAAGCCTGACTTAACCCAACGGGCCTCCATGAAACCCGGGGCGCTTCAGGTGCGCCCCGCCACTGTGTGCTGGCCGATGCCGGCTACGGCGTGGACACTGGGTTCCGGCAATCGCTGAGCGACATGGGCTTGCTGTACGCGGTGGGTGTCACCTCAGCGGTCGTGGTCTGGCCACCCGGTGTGGAACCCCTTGCGCCCGAACCCTACAGCGGCAAGGGCAGGCCCCCAGTGATGCCACGGCGCACCGCTGAGTTGCAGCCGATGAGCGTCAAGGCCCTGGCCCTGTCTTTGCCAACGCAGGCGTTCCAGACCATCAGTTGGCGCGAGGGCACCAACGAGCCACTGAGTGGCCGATTCGCGGCGGTGCGGGTTCGCCATGCGGGCGGCAACGCCGGCAAGGCGCGTCTGCGCCCACAGCAGTGGTTGCTCATCGAGTGGCCGGTGGACCAAGCCGAGCCGGTCAAGTACATCCTGTCGACCCTGCCCGAGAGCACGCCCCTCAACGACTTGGTCAGCGCCGCCTACCAGCGCTGGCGCATCGAGCGCGACTACCAGGACCTGAAGCAGGACTTCGGACTGGGGCACTATGAGGGGCGCGGCTGGCGAGGCTTCCACCACCATGCGAGCCTGAGCATCGCGGCCTACGCGTTCTTGATGGCCGAGCGACTCATTGCCGACAAACCCGTCGGCGGCAAAAAAAACTTTGCCGAACGCCAAGTGCCTGCCCTTCCCGAGGATTACATCCCCAGGGGCAGTCCTGCGCGCGCAGCGGCACGTGGCCCACTCGATCACGACGCTGCGCAACCAACTCAGCTACGCGCTGCTCGCCCGTCTCGGCCAGTGTCCTTGCTGCGGTCGCGCAAGCAAAAGACTACTCTTGTGACACAGTAAGACTAACCATTCGCCCTGACTGATGCAGGGGGCCTGCACGGCAATGGCGAGGCAAATGTCGTGACGCTGGCTGATAGCGGCCAGCGAGCTAGCCCGTCTCGACCGAAGCATCTCCAGCCGCTTCGGATCGCTTTGCCGACAGCAGCCTCACCTCGCGCCCCCCAACCTCCCCCCCAACCCCGGCAACACCACCCCCTGCCCCTCCCCAGGCATCAACCGCTGGTCATGCGCATACCCCGCCTCTGGCACCACCCGCCAGGCTCGGCCAGCCGCCTGTCCCAGCGCCTCAGCCACCTGCGCAAAGTTCCAGCCTTCCTGCGCGTTGCTGTCCAGGTGAATCAAGCCCGCAGGGGTGTGCGGTGAAGAGCTGGCGCCGTCCAGACGCAGGCATTGCGCCAGTGCAGCCACGGTGTCGTCCATGAATGAGCAGGCGGGACGCCACAGGGTGCTGGCGCCGATGCGGCCGTCGCGGGCTTGCCAGTCGTCCAGTGCGCGCAGCATGTTGTTGCCGGTGGCTGTCAGGTCGATCTGCCAGCCAATGCGAGCCACCACGGCGTGTGGGTGGGCCCGCCGCACGGCTTGTTCGCACAGCGCCTTGCCGCGGCCGTAGTCGTCTTGCGCGGTGGTGGCGTCGCCCACCTGGTGCGGGCCGTCGGGCTCGTGGTGAAACACCATGGCCGTGCTGGTGAAGACAAACGGCAGTCCGCGTTGCGCGGCCCACCACGCCATCCAGCCGGCCCAGTGCGCATCACCCATGGCCAGGTGCGCCACGGCTTGCACGCCTTGGGCGTCCAGCCAGTCGCGGCCGGCGGCTTCGTTGTTCACGTCCAGCACGTCACGTTGCCAGGCCAGCACCTCGTGGCCCTGCTGGCGCAGCAGCGCCGCCAGCTTGGGCGCCAGGGTGCCGTTCAGTCCAGTCACCAGTACCTTCATGCGGGGTTCCGTTTTGCGTTGCAACTGGCCCATTGTTTGGGGCTGGCGGCCATACGGTCAAGGCGCGCTGGCATACGTTGGCAGCGTGGCCGCGGCGCCAGACGAGCGCTTGCCAAATGCGGCGTCATCGGCGATATTCGCAATTCGCGAATGGCGAATATGCACCTCAGATGGACGCTCTCAAACCCCAAGACCTGCTGGTATTGCTGAAGGTGGCGGCGCACCCGCCTCAGCGCTGGACCTACGCCGCATTGGGCGAAGCGCTGGCCATCAGCGCCTCAGAGGCCCATGCCAGCGTGAAGCGCGCTGTGGCAGCCGGCCTTGCCGTGGCGCCTGCCCGCGGCGAATGGGCGCCGGTGCGGCCCAACCTGCTGGAATTCATCGTGCACGGCGTGCGCTACATCTGGCCGGCCTCTCTCGGTGCCGTCAAGCGTGGCGTGCCAACAGCCTTCGGCGCTGAGCCACTGGCCAGCCAATTGGCGGTGGCCCCCGGAGAAGCCCCCGTCTGGGCGCACCCCACCGGCAGTGCCAAAGGCCCTGCCATCTCGCCGCTGTACCGAACGGTGCCGCAGGCCGCGCTGGCCGATCCGGCGCTGCATCGCCTGTTGGCCTTGCTGGATGCGCTGCGCACCGGCCGCGCACGCGAACGAAGCCTGGCGGCCAAGCTGATGGAAGTCGAGCTGATGCAGTTTGATGCGGGCGGCGCTGGGGCTGGCGATGCGCGCCGATGACCCGAACCTGCCCGGCCTTCGCCAGATAGCCGAGGCGCTGGGCGATCTGCGTGAGCAAGTGGTGTTCGTTGGTGGTGCCGTGGCCGGCCTGCTCGTGACCGACCCGCTGGCCGACCCTGTGCGCGCCACCCGCGACGTGGACGCGGTGGTGAATGCCAACTTGGCCATGTTCCATCGCATCGAACAAGCAGTGGCCGCGCGAGGGTTCGCGCGTGATGTCAGCAGCGATGTAATTTGCCGCTGGGTGCACCGGCCCTCGGGTGTGCTGTTTGACCTGATGCCGATGCAGCCGGAGGTGCTGGGCTTTGCCAACCGCTGGTACCCCTACGCGGTAGAGACCGCCGTGTCTGTGAACCTGGGCCAAGACATGGCGATTCGGCTGGTGAGCGCCGTCGCCTTTGTGGCCACCAAGCTGGAAGCCTTTGCAAGCCGAGGTGGCGGCGACTTCGTGACCAGCCATGACCTGGAAGATGTGCTGAACATCGTCGATGGGCGTGAAGAGCTGGCCGATGAAATGGCCGTTGCACCCGCTGAGCTGCGACATGCCGTGTCTGCCGCAATCAACCAACTGTTGACGAACCAGGACTTCGCGAACGTGCTGCCCGGCTTGATCGCCGAGCCTGAGCGTGCCGACCTCGTCATGGCGCGCCTGAAGGCGCTGAGCCCTTAAGGCTGGGCCAGCGGCCACACCGTCAACGCACTGTGCCGCACGTTGCCGCCGTGGGCATACAGCTGCACGCCGCGGCTGGCGTCATCCGGAAAGATCAGCTCGGTCAGCGTGGCCGCGCCGTCGCCGGTGAACACTTCCACAGAGCAGCGGTCCAGCAGCACGCGCAGGCGCAGCGGGCCGGTGGGCAGCGGGGCTTCGCGGGCACCGGCCCAGCGGGCTTCGTCGGGCACGGCGCCTGAGTTGGATCGGTCAATGAACAGCACGTTGCGGCTGCGGTCCACGCCCACCACGGTGTGCTGGCCGGGGCCGCAGCGCACGCGCAGGCCGAACTGCGTGGCATCGGCCGCGCTGATGTCCCATTGCAGCTCGATGCTGCGGCCGTCCAGCGCGCCCAGGTCAACCTCCTGCACGCTGCCATCACCCGCGTCATCGGCAGTGTGGTTCAGGCTGATCTGCGGCCAGGTGCGGGGCGCACCACGCAGCGCGGCCAGGCCGGGCCAGGGGCGCTGGCCCACCCGCGGGCCGCGCGGCGTGTCCCGCAGGAAGAACTCGCGCGGCACCGTCATCGCCCCGCGCCAGGGCGCCGTGGGCGTGTGCTTGGCGTAGGCGTGGTTGTTCATCCAGCCCACCCACACGGGCGCGCCGTGGGTTGCGGGCAAATCGGCCCAGCTGAGCGCGGCGTAGAAGTCGCAGCCGTGGTCTACCCACAGGCCGTGGGGCTCGGTGGGTGCTTCGGCGGTGAAGCGTTCGCCATCAAAGTGGCCGATGAACACCTGCGCGCCGGTGCCGCCCGGGTGGCCGGCGAAGGTGTCGACCTTCAGCACCCAGCGGCGCGGCTCGTCAGTGCGGCCGGCGGGCATTTCGATCAGGTCCGGGCATTCCCAGATGCCGCCCACTTCACCGGCCGGCCCGAAATCACTCAGGTGTTGCCATTGCTTCAGGTTGGGCGATGCGTAGAAGCTCACCTGGTGGTCGTCGGGCCGCACCACGGCCATCACCCAGCGGGCGGTGGGCTCGTGCCAGAACACTTTCGGATCTCGAAAATCCCGCAGGCCGATATCTAGCACCGGGTTGCCTGCGTACTTCTGCCAGGTGCGGCCGCGGTCGGTGCTGTAGGCCAGCTCCTGGCCCTGCCCGCCCTCGGGCACGCGCTTGCAGCCGGTGTAGATGGCCACCAGCACGGGCTGGCCGGGGGCACCGCCAAAGCCGCTGGTGTTGTGCACATCAAGCACCACGCTGCCGGAGTAGATCGACACGCGTTCGTCTTCCGGAATGGCCAGCGGCAGGTGCTGCCAGTGCAGCAGGTCGGTGCTCACCGCATGGCCCCAGCTCATGTGGCCCCACTGGTCACCAAACGGGTTGTGCTGGTAGAACAGGTGGTACTCACCGTCCAGCCAGATCAGGCCGTTGGGGTCGTTGATCCAGTTCGTGGGCGCGGTGAAGTGCCACAGCGGGCGGTAGGCATCAGGCATGGCCGCAGCGCTCATGCTGTGGTGGTGTCTGTCGTGATGTCGGTCGTGATGTGCCACTGCCAGGCATCCAGCTTGGCAGCGCCAGCAACGCCCTGAAACGCCTGCGCCTGCCCGCTGCAGTTCACCACCACGCTGACGCTGTTGCCAGCCAGCGCGCGGCGGAAGGCAAACACCTGCGCATGGCCGGTGTTCAGCACCTCCACCGGCGCGCCGTATTGGCCGTTGGCCAGCGCCGCATTGTGGTGCTTCAGGGCCAGCAGCTCGGCATAAAACGCCTGGTGCTCAAAGCTGCCCCAGTCCATGGTGTCTTTCTCGAAGAAGGCCAGGCGCTTGTTCAGGCCGCTCTCTTGCCCACCCAGAATCAACGGCATGCCGGGCAGCGTGAAGGCCAGCACGGTCATCGCCTTCCAGGCCGGGCCATACAGCTCGGCGTCGGTGCCATGCCACGAGTTGATGTCGTGGTTGTTCGTGAAGCGCATGCGGTAAGCCGACTTCGGAAATGCCTTCGGCGGCTGAGCCACCCAGGCCGCCAGCGCGCTCGCATCGGCGGTGCCCTTGGCCACCTTCTGCAGCACGTCGCTCAAGTCCCAGCCGTAGGTCATGTCGAAGGCCTGCCCATGCAGGTCGGGCTCGGCCCATTCGGCCAGCATGAACATCGGCTTCATCTTGTCCAGCTCTTGCCTGGCCTGGTTCCAGAAGGGCGTGGGAACGAGGCCGGCCACGTCACACCGGAAGCCGTCCAGATCGACCTGCGCCACCCAGAAGCGCATCGCATCGATCATGGCGAGCCACAGCGCCTTGTTGTCGTAGTTCAGCGCCACCACGTCGGTCCAGTACTCCACCTGCGGCGTACCGGCATTGAAGGTGACGGGGAAGACCTTGCCCTTGGCGTCGAGCTTGTACCAATCGGTGTGGGCGCTGGTCCAGGGGTGGTCCCAGGCGGTGTGGTTGGCCACCCAGTCGAGGATGACCTTCAACCCCAGCGCATGCGCTTGCGCCACCAACGCGCGCACGTCATCGAGCGTGCCGAACTCGGGGTTCACGGCGGTGTAGTCGCTGATCGAGTAGTAGCTGCCCAGCGTGCCCTTGCGCTCGATCTTGCCGATGGGCTGGATCGGCATCAGCCAGAGGATGTCGACACCCATCGCTTTCAGGCGCGGCAGGTGCGCGCTGAAGGCCTTGATGGTGCCTTCGGGCGTGTACTGGCGAATGTTGACTTCGTAGATGTTGGCCTGGCGTGACCAGGGCACATGGGCGAAGTCATCAGGCGAAGGCGTGGCGGCAGCGGCGGTTGGCGGGTTCATGGCAGCAGCAGTGAAGAAGGCCGGCGCAAGCGCACAGCCGATGTTGAATTGACGACGTTGCATGGCGGCTTCCGGTTGCGGGTGGCTCAGCCCTTGACACCGCCGGCCGCCAGGCCCGCGATGAGCCAGCGCTGGGCGAGCAGGAAGACCGCCGTGATGGGCAGGCCCGAGAGGATGGCCGCCGCAGCGAAATCACCCCACCGGAAATTGTGTTCATGGACAAACAGCTTGGCGCCCACGGCCAGCGTGAGCTGGTCTTGCTGGCTGAGCAGCACCGAGGCCACCGGGTACTCGATGATGGCGCCGATGAAGGCCAGCAAGAAGACCACCGCCAGGATGGGCAGGGCCATGGGCAGCAGCACGCGCCAGAAGGTTTGCCAGGGCGTGGCGCCGTCCACGCGGGCGGCTTCTTCCACCTCCACCGGCAGGGTGTCGTAGTAGCCCTTCAGCGTCCACACATGCATGGCGATGCCGCCGGAATAGGCCAGCACCAGCGAGGCATGCGTGTTCAACCCGATGGCCGGCACGACGCTGCCCAGACGGTCAAAGATGGCGTAGATGGCCACCAGCGCCAGCACCGCCGGGAACATCTGCATCAGCATCAGCCCCGTCAGCAATTGGCGCCGCCCACGAAAGCGCAAGCGGGCCAGCGCGTAGGCGGCCGTGGTGCTCAGCAGCAGCGTCACCAGCCCTGACACCGTGGCCACCTTGATGGAGTTCCACAGCCAGCGCAGTACGGGCAAATCGGGCGTGATCATCGTGCCGTCTGGCCCCGCCACCGGCATGCCCAGCACGTAGCGCCAGTGCTCGAAGCTGATGGCTTCTGGAATGAGCGAGCCTGCCGCGAAATTGCCCGGCCGCAGCGACACCGAAATGACGATGAGGAAGGGAAATAGCACCGTGGCGCACAGCGCCAGCAAGAACAGGTGGGCCGCCAGCTTGCGCCAGCGTTGGGCCTTGGAATGCACGATGGCCATGGGCAGCTCCTTCAGGCGTGGCGCGGCGGCACGGGGGTGTCAGGGGCGCGCATCGTCATTGATGCGGGTGGTGCGCATCTGCACCAGCGTGATGGCCGCCACGATCAGGAAGATGACGGTGGAGATGGCCGCAGCCAGGCCGAACTGCTGGCCCGAATCCTGGAAGGCGATGCGCCAGGTGTAGCTGACGAGGATGTCGGTGGTGCCGGCCGGCAGCGCGGTGTCGAGCTGGTCCGGCGCGCCGCCCGTCAGCAGGCTGATCAGCACGAAGTTGTTGAAGTTGAAGGCGAAGGCGCTGATGAGCAGCGGCGTGAGCGGCTTGAGGATCAGCGGCATGGTGATGCGGCTGAAGTTCACCCACGGGCCGGCGCCGGCCACGGCCGAGGCTTCATACAGATCCGCCGGAATGGATTTGATGAGGCCCGAGCACAGCACCATCATGTACGGGAAGCCCAGCCAGATGTTGACGATGAGCAGCATCGTCTTGGCCAGCAGCGGGTCAGAGAACCACGCGGGCTTGATGCCGAACAGGCCGTTGAGGATGAGGTTGATCTCGCCGAGGTTCTGGTTGAACAGGCCCTTGAACACGAGGATGGAAATGAAGCCCGGCACGGCATAGGGCAGGAACAGCACCAGCCGGTAAGCGGGGCGGCATTCCAGCGCGTCCCAGTTCAGCAGCACGGCCAGCAGCAGGCCGAGTGCGGTGGCGCCCACCACGGTGAGTGCCGAGAAAACCACCGTCCATACGAACACGCTGGCGAAGGGTTCGCGGAAGCGCTCGTCGCTGAAGATGCGCAGGTAGTGGCGCAAGCCCACGTTCACCCGGAAGCCGGGTTGCAGTTGCTCACCCGAGGCGCTGGTGAAGAAGCCTTCGGATTCATCAGGCAGGTACACCGTGCCGGTGACACGGTCACGCAGGCCGCCTTCGGGCGTGCTGTCGTACAGCGGCTGGGTTTCGGCGAATTCGCGCAGGGAGCCTAGGCGCAGCAGGGTGGGTGGCTGCTGTTGTGCCTGCTGTTGTGCCTGTTGTTGCGGCTGTTGTTGCGGCTGTATTTGAAGCTGCAACGCGCGCAGGGCGGGCAGCCTGTCCACATGCTCACGCAGCGGTGCGGCGGGTGCCAAGGCGGCCAGGTCAGCCTCGGTGGCGGGCACCATGGCCAGCACCAGCGGGGCATCGGCCAGCAGCGGCACGGCGGCGCTCAGCAGCGTGGTTGCGGGGGCGGCGCCATCAGCCACCGGCGCCAGGCGCACACGCCAGCCACTGCCCGCCGCATGCAGGCTGAAGGCCCGCTGCGAGCCCGCCACCTGCAGGCTTTCTTCACGCAGCTGGGCCTGTGCCCGGTCACGGTCCAGCAGGTTGCGGGCGCTGTAGTTGGTGAAGCTCAACCCGAAGGTGTAGAGCATCGGGAAGATCACGAAGATGAGTGCGGTGGCAATGCCCGGCAGCAGGTAGCGCAAGGCACCACTGCGGCTGGACTGGTACGTCCACACCGCCAGCCCGCCCACCGCCAGCAGCACCATCGCCAGCAGGCTCTGCCCCGCTGCATGCACCGCCACCACGCCCCACAGCACCAGCGCGCTCCACAGCACGCCCAGCACCGGGCGCTGCCAGGTTTGCCAACGGCCGATCAGCCCGCTCATGAGGCCTCCCGGATGCGGCGGGCCGCGGCGGCCAGGGCCTCGGCCGGGCTCTGGCGAGATTCACTCAGGTTGGTCAACGACGATTTCATCGACGACCAGAACCGGCCCATCTCGGGGATGCAGGGCGTGAGCACGCCGTCGCGGGCCGAGGCCATGATGCCGGCCACCTTGGGGCCCACATCGGGCCGGGCCAGCAGCTCGGCATAAAACGCCTTGCTGGCCGGTGCGCCCAGCGGCTCGGCCTGGTCAATGGAACGCAGCCCGGCCTGGCTCAGCAGGCAGTGCTCGATGAACTCCACCGCCACCTCACGCTGGCGCGTGGCCCGGTTGATGATGAAGCCGCGAATGCCGGTGAACGGCCGCGCGGCCTGCCCACCCACCGCCGGAATGCGCGCCACACCGAAGTTGATGCCGGCGCGCTTCAGGTTCACCCAGGCCCAGGGGCCGTTGATCATCATGGCCACCCTGCCCTGCGCCATCGCGGCTTCCATTTCGGGGTAGCCGGCGCCCACGGGCATCACGCCTTCGCGCAGCAGGCGGGCCAGCAGCTCAGCCCCGGCGCGGGCACCGGCGTTGTCCACGCCAATGTCAGTGGGGTCGTAGCGGCCGTCGGGCAGGCGCTTGAAGCTGTAGCCGCCTTGTGCGGCCATCAGGGGCCAGGTGAAGTAGGCGTTGGTGTAGTCCCACAGCAGGGCGTGACGGCCTTGGCGGGCCAGGCGCTGCTCCAGCTCGAACACCTGCTCGAAGGTGGTGGGCGGCTGGCTGACCAGCGCCTTGTTGTAGATGAGCGTGACCGCGTCCAGCGCATACGGATAAGCCCAGGTGCGGCCGCGCCACTCGAAGCCTTGCCAGGCCAACGGGTCGATGTCTTCAAACACCGCGCGGCTGGGGTTCACGGCGTGCATCAGGCCGCCGGCCACCCATTCACCGATGCGGTCATGCGGCGCGGTGCACACGTCCGGGCCTTTGCCGGCCGCGGCGGCTTGCTGGAATTTGGCTGGAATGCCGTCGGGCGTTTCCACCACCACCGGCACACCGGTGGCTGCCGTGAACGACTCCGCCGCGCGCCGGATGCCGGCCGCACCCTCCACGCTGTACCAGACCACCAGCGGCTCACGCCCCGAGGCGCTGCCCGCCAGGGCGGAACGGCCGGCCCCTGCTGCCAGTGACAGCCCGCCCAAGGTGATGCGCCTGCGGAGTCGGTTCATGCTCTGAAAAGTAGTTCAACTACATTTTGGCATCGATTGCAAAACCGTCGCCTACAGGTTTATGCCTAGGCTGTTTCTGGCGATTCAGCGCAACTTGCCGCACTTGCCGGTGCCTCATCGCCTTGACACGCGCGCCGCTCAGGCATGTACTAAAACTACTTCGCACCGATGTGCTGCGCCAGGAAGCCGTCCACCTGCGTCCAGAAGTCGATCTGGGTGGGCGGGTCAAACCAGCCGTGACCGGCTTCGGGGTAGACGATCCAGCGCACGTCGCGGTTGTGCGCCTTCAGGGCGTCGCGCATCTTTTCGCCATGCACCAGCGGCACGCGCTGGTCCTTGGCACCGTAGGCCATCAGCACCGGCACCTTGAAGCGCGCGGCCTGGGCCAGCGGGGAGTTGGCCTCGAACTGCGCCGCATCGGCCTTCGGGTCGCCCATCAGGCGGGGCAGCACCCAGCCCTTCACGTCCTTGCCGAAGTCGCTCCAGTGCACGCTGAACATCAGGCTCTGGTCGGTCACGCCCACCCAGTTCACGGCGCAGCGGTACAGCTCGGGGTGCTTGATCGGGCCCATCATCGCGGCATAACCGCCGTAGCTGGCACCGGCGATGCACACGCGCTTGGGGTCCGCCACGCCCTTGTCCACGGCCCAGCGCACGGCGTCGGCCAGGTCGTCCTGCATGGCCAGGCCCCATTGCTTCAGGCCGGCGCGGAAATGCTTGTCGCCAAAGCCGGCGCTGCCGCGGAATTCCGGTTGCAGCACGGCATAACCCCGGCTCGCCAGGAACTGCACCTCGGGGTTCCAGCCCCACTGCGCACCACGCACCCAGGGGCCGCCGTGCACCCACAGCACCAGCGGCAGGTTCTTGCCATCAGAGCCCGGTGGCAGCGTCAGCCAGGCCGGCACGGGCAGGCCGTCGCGGGCGGTCACGCGCACCAGGTCCATCGCACCCATCGGCACGCCCTTCAAATCCGGGCGCAGCTGGCCCAGGCGGCTGAGCTTGCGGGTCTCGCTGTTGTAGAGCAGGCTGAGGCCCGGCTCCTTGTCGCTGAAGGCATTCACCAGCACCCATGGCGAATCACCATGGCGCGCCACGGCCAACTCGTTCACCGTGTTCGGCAGGGCCTTGTCCATGCTGGCCTGCAAGGCCTTGCGGCGCTCGTCGAACCACTGCGTCACGTGCGCGTCGCTCACGTAGCGCACGCCCGCCAGGTTCTGTCCGGCCCACACCGGGGCAGCGCTCAGGTCGTAATCGGGCGAAGCCACCAGGGCCGGCAGCTGCGGTGCGTTGGTGGCCATGTCCCACACATACACACCCATCTTGTCGCCACCCGCCCGGGTGTTCACCAGCAGGCGGCCCTGGCCGTCCACCAGCAACGGCGAGAATGCGGCGTCCAGCACGTCGGCTTCGGCCAGCGTCTTCCAGCTGCCATCGGTTTGCCTGAACAGCATGGCGCGGCGCTGGCCCTTGCTGGTCAGCACGGCGCGCAGTTCTCCGGCCGGGTCAAACGCGAACTCGACGCTGTCTTTGGGCGCGTCCACATCCACCGTGCGGCCCGTGAGCGTGTTCAGGCGTTGCAGCAGGAAATCACTCGGTGCGGCCTTGTCAAAGGTTTGGGGCCGCACCACCCAGATGTCGTCGCCCTGCTTCAAGCCGACACCCGGCAGAGGCCGGGTGGATTGCGGCAGCAGCTTGCTGTTTTCTCCGCTCTTGACGAAGGCGCCCAAGGTTTCAACCAGCTGGCGGAACTGACTGCCGTCCGCGTTCACCGCGAACAGGCCCGGGTTGAAGCGACGGTCTTCGGGTGGCAACTCCCACACGCCCAGGTTGTAGGCCAGGCGCTGGTTGTTGATCCAGAAGATCTCGCCGATGTCGGCATCTTCGGCAGACGCCACGATGCTCGGCTTCATGGTGTCGAGCTCCATCACGGCCAGGCGCGAGAACTGCCCCTTCACCGCCGTGCGGAACGCCACGCGCCGTCCATCGGGCGACAACACCGCGCCACCAAACACCGGCTTCTGGAAGATGGCTTCGGCCGTCTCGCGGCCGGTGCGTGCGGGGGTGGTTTCAGCAGCTGCGGCTGACACCGGCGCGGTGGTGGTCACCAGCAGTGCGCTGGCCTGCAGCAGCAACGTTGCGCCCATGGCGGCGCGCAGAACACGCCGCGCCACGCCGCCGGCCTGGCGCTTGTCCATCGTCTTCATGCTTGTCTCCCTGTGCCTGTGCGGCTGTTTTTCTGGGTGTCTCGGGCGCGTTGTCGGATCACTCGCCGGTCAGCTTGCTGCTCAACGCTCCGAGCAGATGTGCGACACCACCTCGGCATGCGTGGGCATCACCTCCACGCACTTGGCAATGGTGCCGCTCACGTTGTCGAGGTACTGCGCCAAGGCGTCATCGTCGAGGTTGTCCACCAGCGGGTGATAGCTGCCGGCATGCACGCCCTGGCCGTGCATCACCTGCAGCCAGCTCACATGCGTGAACATCTCGGTGCTCTCGCGGAAGATGCGGCCGCTGCTGCGGTACAGATCGAGCTTGGCCTGCAGCGTGTCCGGAATCGGCATGGTGCGCACGTAGTTCCAGAAGGCTGAATCGGTGCGCCGGGTCTGCTGGTAATGCAGAATCAGGAAGTCGCGGATGCGCTCGAACTCAAAGTCCGCCTGGCGGTTGAATTCGTCGATGTCGGCCTGCGCAAAACCGCGGTCCGGGAAGAACGTGGCGATGCGCGCGATCTGCGACTGGATCAGGTGGATGCTGGTCGATTCCAGCGGCTCCATGAAGCCGCTCGCCAGGCCCACCGCAATCACGTTCTTGTTCCAGAACTTCTTGCGCTTGCCGGTGACGAACTTCAGCGTGCGCGGCTCAGCCAGCTTCGGGCCGTCGAGGTTGGCCAGCAGGATGCTGGTGGCCTCGTCCTCGCTCATGAACTTGCTGGAAAACACATGGCCGTTGCCGATGCGGTGCTGCAGCGGAATGCGCCACTGCCAGCCCGCCGCATGGGCGGTGGAGCGCGTGTAGGGCAGCAGCGGCGTGCTGCCGTGCTCGCAGGGCACGGCCACCGCGCGGTCGCAAGGCAGCCAGTGCGTCCAGTCGTCGTAGCCGGTTTGCAGGGCCTGCTCGATCAGCAAGCCGCGGAAGCCCGAGCAGTCGATGAACAAGTCACCTTCGACCCGCTCGCCGCTGTCGAGCACCAGCGCTTCGATGAAGCCATCAGCACCACGCTGGATGGTTTGCGCCACGATGCCTTCGGTGCGGTGCACGCCGCGGGCCACGGCGAAGTCCCGCAGGAAGCGGGCATACAGCGCGGCGTCGAAGTGGAAGGCGTAGGCGATGTCGGCCAGCGGTGAGTTGGCCAGGTCATGGCGGGCGCGCATGAACTTGTTGTCATGGCAGGCCGCGGTGTTGATGGAGTAGTCCTCCAGCGGCCGGGCCAGGCCACGCTGGTGCTGCTTCAACCAGTAGTGGTAGAAGCTGACCATGCCCTCGTCCTGGCCGATCTTGCCGAAGCCGTGGATGTAGCGCTCACCCACCTGGCCCCAGTTGACGAACTCGATGCCCAGCTTGAAGGTGCCGCGCGTCTGGCGGATGAACTCGTCTTCATCAATGCCCAGCGACGAGTTGAAGAAGCGGATCATCGGGATCGTGGCTTCGCCCACGCCCACGGTGCCGATGTCGTCCGACTCGATCAGGCGCACCTTGCGCCAGGGCGGCAGCAGCTTGGACAGCGCCGCGGCGGTCATCCAGCCGGCGGTGCCCCCGCCCACGATGACGATGTTGCGCACCGAATCAGGTGCGGCATGGTTGTCTTGTTGCATGGCGTTGAACTTCGGGTGAATCAGAACTTGATGGACGGCGCGCGGCAATGCTCGGCGATGAAGGCGGCGTGGCTGGGCATCACGTCCAGGCACTTGCCCACCACTTCACGGATGTTGCCGAGGAACTCGGTGATCTCGGCCTGCGGTACCACGTCCACCAGCGGGTGGTAACGCGTGGCCTTCAGGCCCTGCCCGTCCATCACCTGCAGCCAGCTCACCTCGGAGAACAGCTCGTTGTTCTCACGCGTGATGCGGCCGTGGCTGCGGTACAGGTTCATGCGGCGCTGCAGGCCTTCGGGGATTTCCATGTCTCGGCAGTGGCGCCAGAACGGCGTGTCGTCGCGCAGCGTCTGCTTGTAGTGCAGGATGAGGAAGTCGCGGATGCGCTCGTACTCGAAGCGCACCTGGTCGTTGAACTCGTCGACATCGGCCTGCGCAAAGTCGCGGTCCGGGAAGAAGCTCACGATGCGAGCCACCATGGTTTGAATCAGATGGATGCTGGTCGATTCCAGCGGCTCCATGAAGCCGCTCGCCAGGCCCACCGCGATCACGTTCTTGTTCCAGGCCTTGCGGCGCATGCCGGTGACGAACTTCAGCGGGCGCGGCTCGGCCAGCGGCTCGCCGTCGAGGTTGCGCAGCAGCACCGCCGTGGCTTCGTCGTCGCTGATGAAGCGGCTGCAATACACATGGCCATTGCCGGTGCGGTGCTGCAGAGGAATTCGCCACTGCCAGCCGGCCTCACGCGCCGATGACTTGGTATAGGGAATGGGATCGCCGACCTTGGCACACGGCACCGCCATGGCGCGGTCGCAGGGCAGCCAGTGCGACCAGTCTTCGTAGCCGGTCTTCAGCGCCTGCTCGATCAGCAGGCCGCGGAAGCCGGAGCAATCGATGAACAGGTCACCCGTGATGCGGTCGCCGTTGTCGAGCAGCAGCGAATCGACATGGCCGTCGGACGAGCGCAGCGTCACGTCCAGCACCTTGCCTTCGGTGCGCACCACGCCGCGGGCTTCGCTGTACTTGCGCAGGTAGCGGGCGTACAGGCCGGCGTCAAAGTGGAAGGCGTAAGCGATGTCGGCCAGCGGCGTGCCGGGCAGATCACTCGCCGTGCGCATGAACTTGCCGGCATATGCCGCGCGCTGGGTGATGGAGTAGTCGCCCAGCGGGCCTGCCAGGCCGGCCTGCGACATCTTCTGCCAGTACTGGTCAAACGGCAGCGTGCCCAGGTCCTGGCCCAGGCGACCGAAGCCGTGCATGTAGGACTCGCCGAGGCGGCCCCAGTCGTTGAATTCGATGCCGAGCTTGAAGGTGCCCTGGGTCTCGCGCAGGAACTCGTCCTGGTCGATCTCGAGCGCGGTGTTGAAGCGCTGGATCATCGGAATGGTGGCTTCGCCCACACCCACGGTGCCGATCTCGTCGGACTCGACCACGCGGATGCGGCTCTTGCCGCCCAGCAGCTTGGCCAGCGCCGCGGCGGTCATCCAGCCGGAGGTGCCGCCGCCCACAACCACGATCTGACGGATGGCTCGGTCTTTCATGCTCGGTGCTTTCAACGCTGCTTGTTGCTGATGATTGTGCATGGCCCGATGGGGGCCGGGGCTCAGGGTAGAGCCGATGAAATTGCCATGAAGGCTCTCTTGAGATCCCATTAAAAAACCCCCTGCCCGGGCTGTCCCGGGAGGGGGTTTTCATTCACACCCGGGTGATCAGAACTTGTAGTTCACGCCAGCCAGGATGGTCTTGCCGTACTTGATTTCCTTGTTGATGGAAGTCGGCTTCTTGTAGGCACCGCGGTACTCGACGTATTTCGCGTCGGTCAGGTTGTTGACCTGCAGCAGCAGGCCCAGACCCTTGGCCGGACCGCTCTGGATTTCGTAACCCAGTTGCAGGTCGACCACGGTCTCGCCCTTGATGTAGGTCAGCTGACGCTGTGCGAAGTTGTCGGCAATTTCACCCACGAAGTCCGAACGCTCACGACCGGCCACACGAGCCGAGAAACCGTTCTTCTCGTAGTACACGGTCAGGCCGTACACGTCACGCGACAGACCCGGCAGCGGCATGGAAGCGCCACTGTTGTTGCCGGTGGTGTCAGGCAGCGAGATCGAGCTGGTGGTGCCCGAGTAGCTGGCCTGGATACCGAAGCCGTCCAGGAAACCGGCGACTTGCTTCAGCGGCAGCGAAGCCGACAGTTCCACGCCGTCGATCGAACCACCCTTGCCGTTGATCGGGCTGGTGAAGGTACCGATGGTGTCGGTGACCTTGCCAGCGGCGATCGCAGCAGCCAGGTAATCGGCCGAGACGAAGTTCTTGAAGTCGAAGGCGCGGTTCGTGTAGTTCACGACGTAGCTCGACAGGTCCTTGTGGAAGGCAGCCACACCGACGTAGGCGGCGTTGCCGAAGTACTTCTCGAAGGACACGTCGATGGCCGTGGCACGGAACGGCTTCAGATCAGGCGTACCACCGCTGCCGGTGAAGCGACCTGCATCCTGGCCGGAGCTGCCGATGCTGACGGCACGTGCCGAACGCATGTCGTTCATGGTCGGGCGAGCCATCTGCTTGCCCAGGCCCAGACGCATGGTGTAGCCGTTGCCCAGGTCACCGATCAGGTTCATGCTCGGGAGCACGTCGGTGTAGGTGGTGCCGGAGGTGTACGACACCGGCAGGCCAGCCAGCTTGTCATCACCGCTCAGGACGCGGTTGGTGGTGAAGGCGGTCGAGCTCTGGTCGGTACCCACCATCTGCACACCGATGTTGCCACGCAGCGGCAGCGAGCCAGCGGTGGTGTCGATGTCCAGCTTGGCGTAGGCGGTGGTCATCTTCTCCTTGACCTGCCACGACTTGTTCACGATGTCCGGGGTCGAACGGCCGCCCACTTCGAAGACGCTGCCCAGAGCGGCCAGCACGTCAAACGTGGCGATCTGCAGACCGGTGCCGCCAGCGATGCCAACGCCCGAGCCGGGCATTTCACCGTTCTGGTACAGGGCGCCGTTGGTGCCCTTCAGCCACAGGTAGCCTTCCAGGGTGTCCTTGGTCTTCTGACGGTCGCTCAGGTTCAGGCCGACGCTCAGGTCGCTGAAGATGCCGCCTTCAGGCAGGGCGTACTTGCCGTCCAGGCGAGCGGCCTTGATGTCGTCGCGGATCGTCGGCAGCTTGGAGTAGCCAGGCTGCTCGTCGCCGCAGCAGGACCAGCCCTGCACGTCGGTCAGCTTCACGATGCTGCGGTCAGCGTAGTTCAGGCTCGAGTCGAGCTTGAAGCTGCCTTGCGTGTACGTGATGTTGCCCACCAGCGGGGTGGTGCCCGGGCCGTTGGTGGCGGTGCCGGCGTACGACTCGAGGTTGAACGCGTCGCGCTTGGCCTTCGAGTAGCTCAGGTCAGCAATCAGCTGCAGCTTCTCGGTGGCTTGCCACTTCGTGTTCCAGCCGATCGACGAGGTCTTGTCCTTGTTGCCCAGCGCTTCGTTGCGCACCACGGCGCGCACGTTGTTGAACGTGCCGGTGGTGACGGTGCCGTTGTTCACGGTGGCGTTGATCAGGCTGCCCGGACGGTCGCGGAAGCTGTCGTTGGCCACCCACGAGTCGTTCAGACCCATTTCGATGCCGTAGCTCTTCTGGTTCTGGTCGAACTTGGAATAGAAGATGTCCACGGTGCTGGACAGGTCCTTGTTCGGCTTGAACTGGAACGACGCCATGGCGCCGTCACGCGTCTGCTTGGTCTGGCGGGTATAGCCCTTGAAACCGTTGATGACGTTGACGGTCTGGCCGTTGTAGGTGGTGGTGCCACCGCCCCAGTCGCCGTTGTCCTGAATGGCGCCGCCGGTTTCATCCAGGCGGGCAAAGCCCAGGGCCACGCCGATGGTGCGGTCAGCGAACTGGTCGATGTACGACAGGCTGAAACGCGAGCCGGTGCCGGTCACGTCGGTGCCGACGCCCAGACGCTGCTTGCGGGCGTTGATGGCCACGGTGCGGGCGCTGAAGTCCAGCGGGCGCACGGTGCGCAGGTCGATCGTGCCTGCCAGGCCTTGGCCGATCAGGCCGGCGTCAGGGGTCTTGTAGACCACGGCGCCGCTCAGCAGCTCGGACGGGTACTGGTCGAATTCGACGCCACGGCTGTCGCCGGTGCTGACCTGCTCACGGCCATTCAGCGTGGCGGTGGAGAAATCAGGCGACAGGCCACGGATGCTGATGGCGCTGGCGCGGCCACCGGCGGTGCGCTGTGCCGACACGCCGGGCAGGCGGGCGAGCGATTCAGCGATCGAGGTGTCCGGCAGCTTGCCGATGTCTTCCGCCGAGACCGCTTCAACGATCTGGTCGGAGTTCTTCTTCACCGAGATCGCGTCTTCGATGCCCTTGCGGATACCGGTCACGGTCACGGTCTGGGCTTCTTGAGCCATCACGTTGACGGAGGCCACGAGCAGCACCGCACAAGCGGCGCCCACCGGGCTCAGCGCGAACGCACCCTTTTGCTTCTTGATAGAAATATTCACCAGATGTCTCCTAGTGCACTGAGGAACAACCTATGCCCCGCTTGCGGCCACATCCGCGCACAGAGCCCCACTCTTTCAGTTCCCACGTCGAGTTTGTACCAAAACTAGCTTCTATCATTTCCTGCCGTAAACCCTAGGGAGGTCAGATTTGCAACAACTTTTCCCACACTCCCCATAGGTAAACGAGCCAGTTTCGCGTCAGGATCGCTAGACTTCAGTCGCAAAGCAGCAACACGTTTTGTAGTCCAACTACATATATTTGCCAGAGCGACAACATCCTTCCCCAGGCAGCCATGGCATCGGCATGGCGCGCACTGAGGTGATAGGGCGTTACCCTCGCCGGCGCGTACCGCACCCCGCCAACATGAGCCAACAGCCACTGAACAACCCCCGATGGACCGCCCTGGCACTGGGCGCGTTGCTGGCCATGGCTGCGCCTTCTGCCACGGCTGCGCCCGGCAAGGCAGGGCTCAAGCTGCACGTGCCCTCACCCGACTGGCGCGACCAGGTCATCTACTTCCTGATGACCGACCGCTTCGATGACGGCAACCCAGCGAACAACGACCAGGGCGCGGGCGAGTTCAAGCCGGGCAGCGGCGCGCACTGGCAAGGCGGCGATCTGGCCGGTGTGACGCGGCGCTTGAGCTACATCAAGGGCCTGGGCGCCACCGCCGTGTGGATCACCCCGCCGGTGGCCAACCAGTGGTGGAACGGCGGCATCCAGTTCAGCGGCTACCACGGCTACTGGGCAGAAAACTTCACCCAGGTCGACAAGCACTTGGGCAACCTGGCGGACTACCAGCGGCTCTCACATGAGCTGCACAGCGCCGGCATGTACCTGGTGCAGGACGTGGTTCTGAACCACACCGGCGACTACTTCCACTACGCCGGCCCGTGGCAGGCCAATGACCTGGCCAAACACTGGACGGCCACCCCCGACTCCCGCCCATCACCCCGCCCCACGCAGTGGCCGTTCAGCCAGAACGACCCGCGCGACCCCGCCCAGCGCCAAGCCAACGTCTACCACTGGACGCCCGACGTGGTGGATTACGGCAAGCGTGAGCAGGTACTGAACTGGCAAATGGCGGGGCTGGACGACCTGAACACGGACAACCCGGTGGTGAAGCGCGCCCTGCGCCAGAGCTACGCGCACTGGATCCGTGAGGTGGGCGTGGACGCCTTCCGCGTGGACACCGCGTTTTATGTGCCGCCATCGCTGTTCACTGATTTCCTGCATGCCCGCGACGCCAAGGCGCCGGGCATCAACCAGGTGGCCCGGCAAACCGGCCGGCGCGACTTCTTCGTGTTCGGTGAAGGCTTCGGCATTGACCGGCCGGGCGAGCGTGCCGAATCAGACCGCATCGAGCAGTACATGGGCCGCACGCGCATGGGCGGCATGCTGAACTTTCCGCTGTATGGCGCGATGATGGACGCCTTTGCACGCGGCCGGCCCACGGCAGAGCTGGGCCAGCGCATCATGCAGATGCAGCAGATTCACCCGCGCCTGCACTGGATGCCGAGCTTCATCGACAACCACGACGTCGACCGCTTTCTGGCCGGCGGCCAGGTGCGTGGCCTGGAGCAGGCGCTGCTGGCAATGATGACGCTGCCCGGCATTCCCACCTTGTATTACGGCACCGAGCAAGGCTTCGTGGACCAGCGTGCGTCGATGTTTGCGGCGGGCGTGGGCTCGGAGGGCAAGGACCACTTCAACACCCAGGCACCGCTGTACCGCCGGGTGGCTGAGCTGACGGGCCTGCGGCATGCGAACCGGCTGTTTTCACGCGGGCGGCCCGCCGTGCTGGCGGGGCATGCACTCGGCCCGGGCGCGCTGGCCTGGCGCACGGACCACGCAGGGCAAGCGGCGCTGGTGGTGGTCAACACGGCCGATCAGCCGATGCTGCTCGACCGTCTGCCTACCGGCTTGAAGCCAGGTGCGGTGCTGCGCGGCCTTTACGGCCTGGACGGCACACCCGACGCGTTGAAGGTGGGCACCGCGGGACAGGCGACGCTGGAGCTACCGGCACGGGCCGGGCTGGTGTGGCTGGCGGAACGAGGCGCAGCCGGCCGGCACATCAAGCCAACGACCAAGTTGCCAGCGGCAGTGTCGACCTCCAGCACCCCCACACTGAACGCCGTGCCACCCGTGCTGGCGCAAGAGCAGACCACGCTCAGCGGCCAGAGTGATCCGCGACTCGGGGCCATTCAGGTGGTGCTCGACGGCCAACTCGCCGGCGCCGTGAGTGCCATGCCTGACGCCCAAGGGCACTGGCAAGCCGTGCTGGATACCAGCAGCCTGGCCGACCCCGCCGCACAGCACCGCGTGGTGGTGTGGCGGCCCGCCGACCGGAAGACCTCTGCCCCGGCCGGCTTCCGCATTCAACGTGACTGGCAGGTGCGCGCCCGGGTGAGTGACCCAATCAGCGACGACCGCGGCCCGGCTGGCCGGTATGTGATGCCCACCGACCCGCTGTATGCGCAGGGCGCCATGGACATCCGCGAAGTGACCGCCTCGGTGGCGGGCAAGGCGCTGCAGGTGCAGGTGGAGCTGGGCGCGCACAGCACCTTGTGGAACCCGCCGAACGGGTTCGATCACCTGGCCCTGACGCTGTTCATCGAACTGCCCGGCGAGCCCGGCGGCGCCCGCGTGATGCCGCTGCAGAACGCCACGCTGCCGGGCGACATGCGCTGGCACCGGCGCCTGCGCGTGCATGGCTGGAGCAATGCGCTGTTCGGCCCGGAAGGCGCCAGTGCGCAGAACGAAGGCCGGTCCATCACGCCGTCCGCCGGCTTGAGCGTGGACGCCGCGCGCAAGCGCATCACGTTCACGCTGCCGGCATCCGCACTGGGCGCAGCCACGCTGTCGGGTGCGCGGCTGTATGTGAACAGCTGGGACTGGGACGGCGGTTATCGGCCGGTGCTGGCCACGCCCGGTGGGCAGAACCTCGGTGGCGGTGCGCCAGGCGATGCACTGATCGCCGACGACACCGCCATCATCACCCTGCCCTGATTCAGGCCGCCCGGGCGGCGCGCAAATGACGCCGCGTGGCGCGGGCGAAGGGCACCCAGCGCAGGGTGGTCCAGCGGCGCCACATCAGCAGGCCGCGCAGCCATTCATCGGCCGCGTAGGCAGCCCACAAACCGGCCAGCCCCCAGCCCAGATGCAGGCCGAACCACCAGCTGCCACCGGCCAGCACCAGCACCATCGACGCAGCGCCCGCCATCACCGGAAAGCGTGCGTCGCCGGTGGCGCGCAGCGCATTGATGACCACGAGGTTGAAGGTGCGGCCAGATTCAACCAGCACCGTGATCCACAGCAGCAAAGCGCCGGTGGCGATGATGCCGGCGTCTTTCGTGAACAGGCCCACCAGCGTCGGGCCGGCCAGGGCCACCAGCAGGGCCAGCCCGGTGGACACACCCAGGCAGGCAAACAAGGCCTTGCGCACCAGCCGGTTGGCTTCGTGCAGGTGGCCGGCGCCGATCAGGTGGCCGACCACGATTTCCACCGCCACGCCGGACGCGGCACCGAACAGCAGCACGCCGTGCATGATCTGCGTGACGTAGGCATGGGTGGCCAAAGCCGCCGCGCCGAGTGAGGCAGCCACCGACACACTGACCATGTAGCAAAGCCGCCAGGCGATGTTCTCGGCCGCACCGGGCAGGCCGATGTGCAGCAGCGCCACCATCTCGGTGCGCGGCAGGCGCCACCAATCTGACCAGCGTGGCACCAGGCCCAGGCGCCAGCGCCACAGCCACAGATGCAGCGCGCAGCCCAGCACGCGGCTGCCACCCAGCGCCAGCGGAAAGCCCAGCAGGCCCAGGCCCGGCCAGTCGCCCACGCCGCCCATCAGCGGCACCATCAAGGCCAGGTGCGACAGGTGCATGGCAACGATGACCATCAGCGTGTCGCGTGCATGCAGGTGCGAGCGCATCACGCTGGCCATCGAGGCATTCCACGCGTCCAGCATCTGCACCGGGCCCAGCCACATCAGCAGCGGAATCGCCAGCGGCAGCACTTCGGGCGGCGTGTTCAGCAGGCGCAGCAGCGGCCCGGCGAAGAGCATGGCGCCCAGCCCGGCGATGCCGCCAATCCAGGTGCTCGCGCCCAGGGTGGCACGCGCCACGGCGTCGGCTTGGTCACGGCGGCCGCCGCCCAGGCGCTGGGTCAGCACCACGCTGGCACCGGCACCAATGATGCGGAACAGCACGAAGAGCGTGGCGCCCAGCTGGCTGGCCAGCGCAAAGGCAGCGCCGCTGGTGTCGGAGACCCGCGCGGCCATGCCGGTGCCGATCATGCCGACACCAATGCCCAGCCAGAGTTCAAGGTAGAGCGGCCAGACCAGCGGCAAGAGCCGAGGCCGGGCCGCGGGCGCCGCCGACGCTGCCGGCACCGCGGAGGCCGAAGCACCCATCGGTCAGGCGTCGCGCTGTTCGATGGCCAGGGCCGCGCCCGTCAGGGCCGCCAGGGTGTCGGTGATCAGGGCCGTCGGGATGGCCGCCAGATAGGGCTCGAAACGGCCCTTGGCCTCGAACCGCGCACGGAACTGCGAGGTGAAGAAGCGCTCGCCCAGCCGCGGCACGATGCCGCCGCCGATGTACACACCGCCACGCGCACCCAAGGTCAGCGCCACACTGCCGGCAAAGCTGCCGAGCAAGGCGCAGAACTGGTCCACCGTGCGGCTGCAGGCGGCGTCGGTGCCGGCCAGGCCGGCCTGCACGATGGCTTCGGTGGTGAGCTCAGCGGGCGCCACACCCAGCACGCCGGCCACACCGCGGTACAGCGTGGGCATGCCGATGCCCGACAGCAGGCGCTCGGCCGAGACATGCGGGAATTCGCCGCGCACATGGCGCAGCAATTCGCTTTCGAAATCATCAGCCGGTGCCAGCGTGGCATGACCACCCTCACCCGGCAGAGCCAGCCAGCCGTGGCGGGTCTGCGTGACGCCCGCCACACCCAGGCCAGTGCCCGGGCCGATCACGGCCAGTGTGCCGGCCGCTTGCGGCAGGGCGCCGTGGGCGCGCAGCTGGCCCGCACCCAGGCGCGGCAGCGACAGGGCCAGGGCTTCGAAGTCGTTCAGCACCTGCAGGCTTTCCAGCCCGAGTTGCGCCTGCAGGCCGGTGCGCGAGAAACGCCAGTGGCTGTTCGTGAACGCCACTTCGTCACCCGCCACGGCGGTGGCCACGGCAATGGCCGCGCGACGCGGCGCGCGCCAGGCCGCGCCCTGCTCGGCGGCCAGCGTGGCCAGGTAGGCCTGGATGGCGTCAGCCGGCGTGGCATAGGCGGCCACGGGCAGCGTGCGCACGCACGACACGGCAGCGCCCTCGGCGCCCACCCAGGCCATGCGGGCATTGGTGCCGCCAATGTCGGCGACCAGCCACGGGCCGTCGTTCCAGGATTCCGGTTGCGCGCCGGGCGCCGCTGCTTGCTGCATCAAAACATTCGTCTCGTTCACACCCATGATCATTCAACCCAGGTGCAATGTTGGAAATTTTTTATCAAAACTACAAAACCAGAACCGGTTCCCGATCAGCATTTGCGGAATGCAGGACGGCAGAAATCGCCTGCGCAGCGCGCAATTTGCCTCTCAAAACCCGGAAATTGCAGCTATGGGTCATATTAGCCGACACCCGGTTTCAGGCTGGGTACAAATTGGGTACACCGCGCGTCAATGTAGTGAAGTTACGCGCCAACGTCATCGTTGACAACCCGTAGCCTGACCACCACCGACCGCCTCTCCAGCCCCCGCCGCCTGAGTGACAATTGCACAGGCGCCCAACTTGCAAGAGTCGGGCCATGTTCATCGACTGTTCTGCCCGAGCCGCTCCGGATGACCCCCTTCGATCACCCTCGCCTGATCGCCGACATCGGCGGCACCTATGCCCGTTTCGCACTGGAAACCGGGCCGGGGCATTTTGAACACGCGGCCTCCCTGCGCTGCGCCGAGCACGCTGATTTCCACGCGGCCATCACCGCTTATCTGGCCGGCCTGCCCGCCTCCCCCTGGATCCAGCACGCGGCCATCGCGATTGCCTATCCGGTGGAAGGCGACCAGGTGCGGATGACGAACTACCACTGGCAGTTCTCGATCGAGCAGATGCGCGAGCGCCTGGGCTTCGACACCCTGGTGGTGGTGAACGACTTCACCGCACTCGCCATGGCCCTGCCCAAGCTGCGGCAAGACCAGCGCCGCCAGGTGGGCGGCGGCACCCCGCGTGAACCCAGCGTGGTGGGCCTGCTGGGCGCCGGCAGCGGCCTGGGTGTGTCGGGTCTGATTCCGGCGGCTGATGGCTGGATCGCCCTGGGCACGGAAGGTGGCCACGCCAGCTTCGCACCGCATGACGAGCGCGAGGTCGCCATCCTGCGCCACGCCTGGAAGCAGTTCCCGCACGTGTCGTTCGAGCGTTTGCTGTCGGGCTCGGGCATCGAGCTGATGTACCGCGCACTGGCTGACCATGCCGGCCGCCCGGCTGAGCGCCTGGCCGCACCGGAAATCACCCAGCGCGCACTGGCCGGCACCGACCCGCTGTGCAAGGAAACGCTGGACGTGTTCTGCGGCCTGCTGGGCACCGCCGCCGGCAACCTGGCGGTGACGCTGGGCGCATTTGGTGGCCTGTACATCGGCGGCGGCATCGTGCCGCGCCTGGGCGAGTATTTCGACCGCTCACCGTTCCGCGCCCGCTTTGAAGACAAGGGCCGTTTCAGCGGCTACGTCAGCGCCATTCCCACCTACGTGATCACTGCGCCTGACGCCACGTTTGTCGGCGCCTCAGGCATTCTGGAAGCGCAGCTGCGCACGCTGGACACCTCGCCGGCCAGCGCCATCCTGGAGCAGATCCGCCGGGTGCAGGACCAGCTCTCGCCGGCCGAGCGCCGCGTGGCCGCCCATGTGCTGGCCCACCCGCGCGCGGCATTGAACGACCCGATCGCCGAGATCGCCCGCCAGGCCGAAGTGAGCCAGCCAACGGTGATCCGTTTCTGCCGCACGCTGGGCTGCGAAGGCCTGTCTGACTTCAAGCTGAGGCTGGCCTCCGGCCTGACCGGCACCATCCCGGTCAGCCACACGCAGGTGACCGACGACGACTCGATGGTGGAGCTGGGCGCCAAGGTGCTGGGCAACACCGCCTCGGCGATCCTGCAGGTGCGTGACCAGCTCAACCGCGACAGCATCGACCGCGCCATCAACCTGCTCGACAGCGCCAGCCGCATCGAGTTCCACGCCACCGGCCATTACGGCCCCGTGGCGCAAGACGCGCAGTTCAAGTTCCTGCGCTTCGGCATCTCGTGCACCGCCTGCACCGACCCGCGCCTGCAGGTGCTCTCGGCCGCGGTGCTGGGGGCGCGTGACGTGGTGGTGGTCATCAGCAATTCCGGCAAGGTGCCTGAGCTGCTGGAAGTGGTGGAGCGGGCGCATGAGCGCGGCGCCAAGGTGGTGGCCATCACGGCCAGCCAGTCGCCGCTGGCCCGCAAGGCGGATGCCGTGCTGATCGTCGACCACGAGGAAGACGTGTCGACCCACGTGCCCATGGTCAGCCGCATCCTGCACCTGCTGGTGATCGACATCCTGGCCGTGGGTGTGGCGATGCGCCGCAGTGGTGATGGCGAACGTGCCGCGCCCATCCTCTCAGCCGGCAGCAAGCGCCGCGCCACGCCGGGTGTGGCCACGGCCGTGCCGCTGGCCACGCTCACCTCGCACAGCCGCTGAAAAAGCAGAAAGGCCGGGTGGGTACCCGGCCTTGGATGTGCTCATGCCGCGTCAGTGATGAAGCGGCATGACAACCTCAAGCGCGACGGTTGCGACGACCGCGCCAGCCCAGCGCGCCCAGGCCAGCCAGCATCAGCGCGATCGACGAAGGTTCCGGCACCGGCGAGATCTGCACGCTGGACAAGCCCACGCGCGAATCAGCGGTGAAGTCACCCAGGTCAACCACACCGAAGCTGACCTGGTGCTTGCCCGCACCCAGTGCCAGGTTGAAGCTCTGCCAGCCGGTGTTGCCATCGGCCACCGAAGCCAGACGGTGCAGATTGCCGTCCACCACCACGAAGGCGTAGTCGTGGAAGGCGGCATCGGCACCGGCAGTTTCCTGGGTACCGAACTGCCACTTGAAACGCAGCTGGCCTGCCGCCTGGGTGTTGAAGCTCTGCGTCAGCAGCGAGCCCTCATAGGCCTCGCCCGCCGCCGTGTCGAGCGCCAGCGCGCCCGACAGGCCCGCGGCCGAAGCCAGGGTGCCGGCATCCACCGCGAGCGGATCCACCGTGTCCAGCCAGAGCTGGTTGCCGTTGAGGTTGGCACTGCCCAGCACCGACCAGCCGTTCAGGCCGTCGCTGAAGTTGCCGTTCACCACGTCGGCTTGCGCCTGGCCACACAGGCCGGCCGCCGCCATCAACAGCACCAGGCTGCGCTTGATCATGTTGTTTGTCGTTTTGGTCATGGGGAATCTCACTTCTTCTTGCGTTCGGCAAAGACGGTGGCGCGTTGCACCAGGTCGCGGCTCACCACCAGCTGGCTGGCGCTCACGCCGCGCAGGGTGACCAGGGTGCGGAAGGCCGCGGTGCCGGTCGGGCCGTCGGTGTCGATCTGCACGGCGCAGCCAATGGCCACGTCCTGCAGGCGCACCAGGCCATCAGTCACCGCGTCGGTGCCCGTCCAGCCGAGGCTGGCCAGCAGGTTGCGCAGGTCGATCAGGTCTTTGCCCGGCGCGAAGTCGGTGATGGTGTCGCCGGCATCGCGGATGCTGTTGTAGACGTAGGTGTTGACGCCTGCGCCACCAGTCAGCGTGTCAGCACCTTCACCGCCGATGATGGTGTCGTCACCCGCCGAGCCGGTGAGCGTGTCGCGGCCCGACGTGCCTTGAATCACCTTGCTGAGTTGCAGGCCGAGCACCACCGGGTCGTGGTCCGACGAGCGGTACGGCGTGGCGGTGTAGTAGTCAGGGCCGCAGGTGGCACAGGCGGGCTGCTTGAACTCGGTGTTGTAGTCGATGATGGCGGGCTCATCGGCGTTGATGTGCCACTCCACGGCCCGGGTCACCTTGGCGCTCATGCTGGCGGTGGTCAGAGCGTGGTCGAGGCGGCCGGCGGCGCCGTCAAACACGTACGAGTAGCCGAAGCTGTTGTAGCGGCCGATCTGGTCAACGAAGCCGGTGCTGGTGAGCGCGTTGATCGGGTCTTCCTGCGCATAGGCATTGAAGTCACCCACCATCAGCGCGTCAGGCGCACCGGCGGTGGCGGTGGGCAGCCAGGTGGCCAGGCGCTGGGCCTGAGCCACGCGCTGGGCGTTCCAGCAACCCTGGCCGTCACCGGCGTCGGTGTTGCCTGCAGCGTCCGGGTCACCCGCCGCCGGGCAGCTGCCCTTCGACTTCAGGTGGTTGACCACCAGGGTGAACTTCTCGCCGTTCGCGGCTGCGAAGGTCTGGGCCAGCGGCGGACGGTTGTTGATCGCCGCGGTGTCGCTCTGCGAGGCACCGACGCGCGTCAGCTTGCCCGGCTTGTAGATCATCGCCACCTTGATGGCGTCGGTGCCCGTGCCGGCGGCCGGATCAGGCACGGCCGCATAGGTGCCGGCACCTACGCGGGCGTTCAGGCCATCCACCAGGTTCTGCACTGCCGTGCTGCCGTTGTTCTGGATCTCCATCAGGCCCAGTGCATCGGCGTCGATGGCGGCCATCGCTTCGATGATCTTGCTGCGCTGGCGGTTGAACTCCGCCAGGTTGCTGGCGCCGCGGCAGTTGCTGGCCGCGTTGCTGTTGCCCAGCGTGCAGCCCTGGCCGGTCTGGCCACTGGCGGTGTTGCCGTTGGTGAAGGTGGTGAAGTAGTTCAGCACGTTGAAGCTGCCGAGCTTGAGGTTGCCGCCCACCTTCGGCGGCACCACGGTGCGCGCATTGGCGCGGCTGAACGTGCCCACTTGCACCGGCTGGATCTTCCAGTCACCCGGCTCGGTGTTGGTGCTGCTGGCCAGGCCGAAGTCGACCACGCCCGTCACGCTCGACAGCGTGTCGCCGGCACGCACGGTGTTGTCACCGGCCAGCCACGGCGTGGGGTTCGGGTTCTGCAACGAGGTGGCGTCGTCCAGCATCACACGGCTGCGGGCGTTCAGGGCTGCCAGCGCCAGGGCCTGGCTGCTGCCCGGGCGGTGCTTGTTGGTCGGGGTTTCCAGACGACCGGCCGACAGCGTCAGCTGGCCGAATCGACCCAGGAAATAGTTCTGCGACACGGTCAGCGGGCCGGCGATGTTGACGAGCATGCCTTCAACGCGCTCGAAGTCATCGCGCGAGGCGAGCGGCAGCGTCAGGTTCACCGGGGTGATGCTGTAGCCGGTGCCCAGCACCTGCAGCTGGCTGATGGTGGTGAGCTGGGTCACGGTGTTGGCCACCGTGTCGGCGTTGCCTGCAGCACCGGTGTTGAACTCGGCCACGGTGCCCACCAGCGAGACCAGCTGGCCGGCGGCCACGGTCGGCTTCGTGCTCGTGAAGACCAGGATGCCGTCAGACGTGGCGGGATTGCCGTCGCCCACCAGGTCTTGCATGTAGAAGCTGTTGTTGGTGACCAAGGTGACAACGCCTTGCGTGCGCACCGCGCGGCCGACATGGGCGCTGGTGCGGCCCGTGCCCTGGATCTGCGGAATGCTCAGCGAGACGGTGGTGTCGCTGCCGCCACCACTGCCACCACCGCTGCCGGCGCAGGCGGTGTAGCTGGTGGCCGAGTTGCGCGGAATGGCGTCAACGGCCATGAAGTCGGCCTTGTTGTCGTTGGTGTCGGTGCAGCCGGCGGCGGCGCGCACATCGGCCAGCGTGGCCGACGGCGCAGGGGCCGGGCCAGTGCTGCCCTCAAAGGCGCCGGCGGTGGTGCCGTAGCCGACCAGGTCTTCCAGCGTGGCGCCGGTCGGGTTGGTGCCGGTCAGGGCCGTGGTGCTGGTAACCAGCGCCACCTTGCCCGCCGTGGCGCTCATGGTGAAGGTGCCGGTGGCGTCAGCCGTGGGCAGGTTGGTGGTGCCGCCGCTGCCTGTGGATTGCTGCACCAGGTAGTACTGGCCTGGCTGCAGGGTGACGTTGGTCAGCGCCGTGACACCCCAGCTGCTGCCGGTGGCCGACGCGTACTGCACGGACCACCCATTGAGCGACACCGGTGCCGAGCCCGCATTGCGCAGCTCGATGAAATCGCTCTTGTAGACGGAGCCGGTGTTGCCGCCGCCGCCATACACCTGGCTGATGACCACGCCACTGGTGGATGCAAATGCCAGGGGGGCACAAAACGCCAGCAGCAATGCCGCCGACAAGGGTGTCTGTCTCATGGATGAACCTGCGTGTGAGTGAATCTTCCCGGGCTCGTGGCCCGGTGGATCGCGCAGGATCGCCGCTGCTGATGACGCGGCAGTGTCAGTCAGATGACACGAAATGAGATCAGTTCGAGTCCTTGATCAGGCGGCCGGAATTTGGCTGGATCGGGCGGGCGTTCATCGGATAGAGCCGCGCGAAGATGCCGATCTGGTCGAGCGACAACTGCACCGGCTGCTTCATCACCAGCCACAGCACACCCTCGCTGCAAGGCGGCGTGGTGAGCGAGCCCATGTAGGTGTAGTAGCGCTTGTCCTCGGGCAGCAACTGGTTGAGGTCGATCGCCACCGGCGATGCCAGCTCTTCGCCCTTTTCCAGCGGCAGGGAATTCCACACCGCCTGGATCACGCCTTGCGCACTGCCGCGTTCCAGCAGCACCGCCACCACGGCCAGGCGGCCTTCGGGGTCCTTGTGCACCAGGTGGGCGACCATGTCGAACTGCTTGCCATTCACACGCTCTTCAGACGGGCGGTGGAAGTGGAACTGCAGCAGGTCATAACGACGGCCATTCACCGTGATCGCATTGCCGGCAGGCAGGTTGACCTGCACCGTGTGGCCGTTGTCGATGACGCTGAAACCGCTGGTGTGATAGTCGAACTGGATGGCCGGCAGCTGCACCTGGATGCCACCGCGGATGTCGATCGGGCTCTGACGCTGGCCGATGGCGCAGGTCTTGAACTCGGGCTTCATCTTGCCCCAGCTCTCGGGGCCGGTCTCACCGCCGTAGGCCCAGTGGGCAGCGTGGTCGTGGCCGGGCTCAGGCACGGCGGCGGGCTTGGCAGCAGCAGCCGCCTTGGGGGCACCGCCGTGACCCGAACCACCGCCACTTCCGCCACCACCACCACCGCCTTCGGCCTTGTTGGGCACGCGCATCACGGCGCCGCTCTTGTTCTCAGGCGATTTGGTGGCGCCGAGCCGTTCAGCCAGCTTCTGGCGCAGCACTTCCATCGAGTCACCACTGGCGGCAGGTGCGGCAGGGGCTTCCTTGGGTGCTGCCTTCTCGGCCGGCTTGCGCTCCGGTGCGCCATGGCCGTCACCGCTGGCATGCGCAGGCTGCACCGCCAGGGGCAGCGCCAGGCTCAAGGCGGCCAGCACGGGCCAGAGGGCAAACGGGGACGAGCGGGTCATGAGGGCTCCACAGCGATGTCTTGGGGGTTCGCCATGGATATCGGCCGCCCGCTGCGGCGCTTGAGAGTTGCCCGCTGGTGGCCCGCTGCCGGATCAGGCCAGATCAGCCTGGATCACGACTCAGGAACTGGTGACCATCTGCGGCTTGACCCAGCGCCAGGACAGCAAGCCGATGCTCAGCATGCACAGCGACGCCAGTGCCAGCGCCACGGTGGAGTGCATCACCAGCGGCGCAATGACGCCCGCCACGAAGGCATTGGCCACACTGCCGATGCAGGCCTGCAATGACGAGGCCATGCCCCGCCGGTCGGGGGCCTCATCCAGCACCATCAGCGTCACCACCGGCACCATCAAGGCCCAGCCGAAGGCGAAGAAGGCGATCAGCGGCAAGGCCCAGAACGGGTTGGGCGGCAGCAGCAGGTTCAGCGCCACGTTCAGCAGCGCCACCGTCACCATCACCCGGAAGCCGCGACGGATCTGTCGCTGCGGTGGCAGCTGGCCCGCCAGCCGGCCCGACCACCACGCACCGCCCATGATGCCGCCGATGGTGAGCATGAAGAACCAGAAGAACTGCGTGGGGCCCAGGTGCATGTGCTCACCCAGAAACACCGGCGCCGACAGCACGTAGAGAAACACCCCGTTGAACGGAATGCCCGATGCAAATGCCAGCGCCAGAAAGCGCGGGCTCGAGGTCATCTGCCAGTAGCCGGCCAGCAGGTGGCGGGCGTTGAAGGGCTGCACCTGCGAGGGGTGCAAGGACTCAGGCAGCATGCGCCACATCGTCAGCCACAGCACGGTGCCGACGGTGGCCAGGAACCAGAAGATCGAGTGCCAGTCGGCATGCACGAACAGGAAGCCGCCGATCATCGGCGCGATGGCCGGGGCCACGCCGAAATAGATCGTGACCTGCGACATCACCTTCTGCGCCTGCTCGGGCGGGAACATGTCGCGGATGATGGCGCGTGACACCACCACGCCAGCCCCGGCCGACATGCCCTGCACGGCGCGGAAGAACACCAGCGCGCCGATTGACTGGCTGAGGGCGCAGCCCACCGAGGCCAGCGTGAACAGCGCCACACCAGCCAGCACCACCGGCTTGCGGCCGAAGCTGTCGGCCAGTGCGCCGTGGAACAGGTTCATCACGGCAAAGCCGAGCAGGTAGGCCGACAGGGTCTGCTGCATCTCCACCGGCGTGGCTTGCAGCGCCTGGGCAATGCCCGAAAACGCCGGCAGGTAGGTGTCGATCGAGAACGGACCCAGCATGCCGAGGCAGGCCAGCAAGGCCGCCAACAGCCAGCGGGGGCCTCGCCAGATGGTCGATGCGTCGGGGTTCATGCGTGTGGGGAAAAGTGAAAAGTGTGAAGTCAGCCGATAGGCCGGATTCTGTGCGACCCGGGCAACTTGCGCTGCCAGGGCCGTGACCGCCATTCCTCTGGGCTGGGATGTTGCCACCCCTGCTCGATGCCACCTACCCGCCAGCTCAGCGAGCCGCTTCAATGCTGGCCTATTTGGTGTTGCTGCGCGTAAAGATTGCCGCGTTTCACTCCGGACTTAACCGGCTCGTCTCTGTGGCTCTGATTCGCACCTCGCGGTGGACGGGCATTACCCGCTACGCTGCTCTATGCAGTCCGGACCTTCCTCCAGTGCCACCTTTCGATGCTTGCACCAGCGGCGGTCTGGCCGACTTCACAGGTGCATTGTCCCACGGCTTGGGCGAGCGGCGCCGTCGGGCCGGCCTCATAACCAAAAGCAGGAAGCTTCTGGGCGACAAGCGCCGGGCTTTGGGGCAACATCGCCGCCACTCGCGCCTGTGTGCGCACCCTGTTTTTCGTAGGAGACGCCTGCATGAAAGCCACCAACGTTCTGGCCACCATCGGCAACACGCCGCACATCCGCATCAACCGCCTGTTCGGCAGCCAGGCGCAAGTCTGGGTCAAGTCCGAGCGCAGCAACCCCGGTGGCTCGATCAAGGACCGCATCGCGCTGGCCATGATCGAAGCCGCCGAAGCCGACGGCCACCTGAAGCCGGGCGGCACCATCATCGAGCCGACCTCGGGCAATACCGGCGTCGGCCTGGCCATGGTGGCCGCGGTGAAGGGCTACAAGCTGGTGCTGGTGATGCCCGACTCGATGAGCGTGGAACGCCGCCGCCTGATGCTGGCCTACGGCGCCAGCTTCGTGCTGACCCCGCGCGCCCAAGGCATGAAGGGCGCGATTGCCAAGGCGCAGGAGCTGATCGCTGAAACCCCGGGCAGCTGGATGCCGCAGCAGTTCGAGAACCCGGCCAACATCGCCGTGCACGTGCGCACCACCGCCGAAGAGATCGCCGCTGACTTCCCCGAAGGCCTCGACGCCATCATCACCGGCGTGGGCACCGGCGGCCACCTGTCTGGCGTGGCCCAGGTGCTGAAGGCCCGCTGGCCGAACCTGAAGGTGTTTGCCGTGGAGCCGAGCGCATCGCCGGTGATCTCCGGTGGCGCGCCCTCGCCCCACCCGATCCAGGGCATCGGCGCCGGCTTCGTGCCGAAGAACCTGCTGACCGAACTGCTGGACGGCGTGATCCAGGTGGAAGCCGAAGCCGCCAAGGAATACGCCCGCCGCAGCGCCGCCGAAGAAGGCCTGCTGGTGGGTATCTCCAGCGGCGCCACCCTGGCCGCCATCGCCCAGAAGCTGCCGGAGCTGCCTGCCGGCGCACGGGTGCTGGGTTTCAACTACGACACTGGCGAGCGCTACCTGTCGATCGAAGGCTTCCTGCCGTCGGAGACGGTTTGAGCGTTTGAGGGCTGATCGCCTTCAGGGGCGATGAGGAAAAGGGCCAGTGCAAGCACCGGCCCTTTTTTGTTGACGGCCCCCCTGCCGCCCATCAAGGCAACAAATCCGCCACCTGGTTCCACGCCGCTGGCGGAATGCGGCCCTGGAAGGTGGCGGCCACCTTGCCTTCGCGGTCGATGATGAGCGTGTGGGGCAAGCGGTCGGCCGTGCGCCAGGCGGCCGGCAGTTGCACCTCGCCCTGCCAGAAGCTGTAGACGGACTGCTCGCCGGGCGCCACTTGCCGGCGCAGGCGCTGATAGGTCTGTGCGTCTGACTTGCTGGTGTCGAGGTTGATGAGCACCAGATCAAACGGTGCGGTCTTCCAACCTTGCGCATTGGCGCGCAGCTCCGGCAGTTTGTCGATGCAAACCGGGCAATCGCTGCGCCACAGCACCGCCATCACCACGCGGCCGCGTCGCGCGCCGAGGTCGTAGCGCTGGCCTTCGAGTGTGGTGCCTGCGAAGGTGGGTGCAGCCACCGGCTCAGCGGCGTGAGCGATGGAGGCCGGGGCGATGGCGATGAACAGCAGCGCAGCCAGAAGCAGATGGGGTTTCATGCTGCATTGGTCGTGGCAGGCGCCTGCAAATTACACTTTGCCGGCAATAAATCGACGCCTCGAACGCCATGGCCCCCGCTACCTTCACCCTCGAAGTCCGCCGCATTGCGCATGCGGCCGAGCTGTTCGAGGTGCTGCGTGACCCGCGGCTGTACGAGTTCCTCGACGAAGACCCGCCGACTTCGGTGCAGGCGCTTGCAGACAAGCTGGCCCGCAGCGAGTCGCGGCAGTCACCAGACGGCAAGGAGCACTGGTTGAACTGGGTGGTGCGCACCGCCTCAGGCGCCATCGCCGGCTATGTGCAGGCCACGGTGGAGGAAGACAAAACCACCAACGTGGCCTATGTGTTTTCGCCCGCGCACCAGGGCCAGGGCATTGCCACGGCAGCCGTGGCGCGCATGCTGGAGCTGGTGGCGGCTGATTACCAGCCCGCCCTGTTCTTCATCGTGGCGGATGCCGGCAACGTGCGTTCACTGAAGGTGGCGCAGCGGCTGGGCTTCAGCCCGGCGCCGGCCGAGGTGGCCGCCACGCGGCCGACCAGCCCCACCGATGTCGTGTACTGGCGGAGCGCGCCTCCGACCTGAACCTCACGCGCCCCGCCTGCCCTGCGCAGGCTCAGTCCACCAGGCGCCAGTTCAGCGTTTCACCGGCGCACAGGGGCTTCAGGCTGGCTTCGCCGAAGGGCAGGCTGTCGGGCAGGGTCCAGGGCTCGCGCTTCAGGGTGATGCTGCCGGCGTTGCGCGGCAGGCCGTAGAAGGCCGGGCCGTGGTGGCTGGCAAAACCTTCCAGCTGGGCCAGCGCGCCCGCGTCTTCAAACGCCTGGGCATACAGCTCGATGGCGCTCAGCGCGGTGTAGCAACCCGCGCAGGCCGCGGCGTGCTCCTTCAGGTGTGCCGGGTGCGGGGCGCTGTCGGTGCCGAGGAAGAAGCGGTCCGAGCCCGACGTGGCCGCAGCCACCAGGGCCAGGCGGTGCACCTCGCGCTTCAGCACGGGCAGGCAGTAGTAATGCGGGCGCAGGCCACCCTGGAAGATGGCGTTGCGGTTGTAGAGCAGGTGGTGCGCGGTGATGGTGGCGGCCGTGTGGCTGCCGGCCTCGGCCACGTACTCGGCGGCTTCCTTGGTGGTGATGTGTTCAAACACCACCTTCAGCTCCGGGAAGTCGCGGCGCAGCGGCACCATCACCTGGTCGATGAAGGTGGCTTCGCGGTCAAACACGTCGATCGCCTGGTCCGTCACTTCACCGTGCACCAGCAGCAGCAGGCCTTCGCGCTGCATGGCTTCGAGCGTGGGGTAGCACTTGCGGATGTCGGTCACGCCGGCGTCGCTGTTGGTGGTGGCACCGGCCGGGTACAGCTTCAGGGCGACCACGCCGGCGGCCTTGGCGCGGACAATTTCTTCGGGCGGGGTGTTGTCCGTCAGGTACAGCACCATCAGGGGCTCGAAGTTCACGCCTGCGGGCACGGCCGCCTGGATGCGGCTGCGGTAGGCCAGCGCCTGCTCGGCGGTGGTCACCGGGGGGCGCAGGTTGGGCATGATGATCGCGCGGCCGAACTGGCGGGCGGTGTGCGGCACCACGGCGGCCAGGGCGGCGCCGTCGCGCACATGCAGGTGCCAGTCGTCCGGGCGGGTCAGGGTCAGCGAGGTGATCGGGGAGTTGGGCGTGCTCATGCCCCGATTCTCCCAAAACCCGAAGGGGCTGTGCTCAGCCCGGGGCTTCGCCGCTCTGCAGCCAGGCCCACAGCTCATGCGCAGCGGGCTTGGCATGGCGTGCCAGCTCGGGGCGCTCGCGGTACATGCGCACTTCCATCGTCAGCTCATAGTCACTCGGGCCGGCGGCCACCAGGCGGCGCGCACGCAGTTCCTTGCGCACCGAGCTGGCCGGCAGGAAGGCCAGGCCGTGGCCCTCCAGCGCCATCGCCTTCAGGCCCTCGGCCATGTCGGTTTCGTAGATGGGATCAAGGTGCAGCGTGGTGGGCGCGTGCTTGATGATCTGCTCCACCAGCCGGGCCATGTAGGCGCCGGGGGCATAGCTGAGGAACGGCACCGGCGCGCCGGGCTTGCCGGGCAGGCGGAACAGCGGTTGGCCGTCGGTGCCGGCCTTGGCGTAAGGCGCCAGGGTTTCCTGGCCCAGGCTCAGCATCTCGTAGCGGTCAGAGCTGAGCTGCAGCGGCTGGGTGGCATGGTGGTAGCTGATCAGCAGGTCGCAACTGCCTTCGGTCAGGCGCATCACGGCGTCGTGCACGTTCAGTGCTGACAAGCGGCTCTTCACGTCGCCAAAGCGCTGGCGCAGGTCCATCAGCCAATGCGGGAAGAAGGTGAAGGCCATGGTGTGCGGCACCGCAAACTCCACCATGTCCTGGCCGCTGGCCTGGTGGCTGCGCATCATGTTGCGCGTGGCCTGCAATGAACCAATGATTTCCAGCGCCTGGGCGTGGAAGGTTTCACCGGCGGGCGTGAGGCGCGTGGGGTAGGCGCTGCGGTCGACGAGGTCGATGCCGGCCCAGGCTTCGAGGGCCTGGATGCGGCGTGAAAACGCCGGCTGCGTAACGTGGCGCAGCTGGGCCGAGCGCGAAAAGCTGCGGGTTTCGGCCAGGCTGACGAAGTCTTCAAGCCACTTGGTGTCCATCGGTTCAGTTCTCCTCGGGGCCGCTGTTGGCGCCACCCCGCTCACCTGCATTTTGCAGGCGCCACATGTGGGCATAACGCCCGTCCTGCGCCAGCAGCGCGGCATGGGCGCCGCGCTCGATGATGCGGCCCGCCTCCATCACCAGGATCTCGTGGGCGTCCACCACGGTCGACAGGCGGTGTGCGATCACCAGCGTGGTCTTGCCCGCCGAGGCACTGGCCAGCTCGGCCTGAATCGCCCGCTCATTGGCTGAATCAAGCGCCGAGGTGGCTTCGTCGAAGATCAGCACGGGCGGGTCTTTCAGCAGCGTGCGGGCAATCGCCACGCGCTGCTTCTCGCCGCCCGAGAGCTTCAGGCCGCGCTCGCCCACCATGGTGTCGTAACCCTTGGGCTGGGCCTGGATGAAGTCGTGGATGTGCGCCGCGCGGGCCGCGCCTTCGATGCTGGCCTGGTCAGCGCCGGTGCGGCCATAGCCGATGTTGTAGGCCACGGTGTCGTTGAAGAGCACCGTGTCTTGCGGCACGATGCCGATGGCACGGCGAAGGGTGTCTTGCTGCACCACGCGGATGTCCTGACCATCAATCGTGATGCGGCCTTGCTGCACGTCATAGAAGCGGTACAGCAGTCGCGCCAGCGTGCTCTTGCCGGCGCCGCTGGCACCCACCACCGCCACCGTCTTGCCGGCCGGAATCTCGAAGCTGAGGTCACGCAAGATGGGCCGCGCGGGGTCGTACGCAAAACCCACGCCTTCAAAGCGCACCACGCCTTCAGACACCTTCAGGGCCGGCGCGCCGGGTGGGTCGGCCACTTCGCGCTCACGCTCCAGCAGGCTGAACATCTTGTCGAGGTCGGTCAGGCTCTGCTTGACCTCGCGGTACAGCACGCCGAGGAAGTTCATCGGAATGTAGAGCTGGATCAGCAAGGCGTTGATCAGCACCAGATCACCCAGACTCAAGCGCCCTTCCACCACGCCGGTGGTGGCGCGCCACAACATGGCCAGCAGCGACAAGGCAATGATCAGCTGCTGCCCGGTGTTGAGCAGCGACAGCGAGGTTTGCGACTGGATCTGCGCCTGGCGGTAGGCGTCCAGGCCCACGTCGTAGCGCTGGGCCTCGAACTCTTCATTGTTGAAGTACTTCACCGTCTCGTAGTTCAGCAGCGCGTCCACCGCACGGCTGTGGGCCTTGCTGTCGAGCTCGTTCATGCGGCGCCGGAACTGCGTGCGCCACTCGGTGACGGTGATGGTGAACACCACGTAGGCCACCAGTGCCGCCAGCGTGATGAACACGAAGCCCATGTCGAACTGGGTGCCCAGCAGCACCATGGCCAGCGTCAACTCCACCACCGTGGGCAGGATGGTGTAGAGCGAATACGAGATCAGCGATTGCAGCGCACGGGTGCCGCGCTCGATGTCGCGCGTCATGCCACCGGTCTGGCGCTCGAGGTGGAAGCGCAGGCTCAAGGCATGCAGGTGGCGGAAGGTCTCGAGTGCAATCTGGCGTGCGGCGCCGTGGGTGGCCTTGGCAAAGACCAGTTCACGCAGCTCGGTGAACACCGAGGTCGACAGGCGCAGCGCCGCATAGGCCAGCAGCAAGCCGGCCGGCACCACCACCAGCGCGCGGGCATCCACCGGGCCGGGGGCGAAGTGGTCTACCAGCTGGCGCAGCAGCAGCGGCACGCCCAGGTTGGCCGCCTTGGCCGCCACCAGAAACACCAGCGCCGCCGCGACCCGCCAGCGATACACCCACAGGTACGGCAACAGGCGCTGCAAGGTGCCCCAGTCAGAGCGCGCGGGCGGCGTACCTGCGGCGGCCGCAGCCGCCTCATCCGTGGGCGGTGAAAAACGTCGCATCGTGGAACAATCCGATCAATCCAATTTTCCGGGCCTCTCCAGGGCAACCCACCATGAGCGATTCCCTCTCAGCCAATGCCGCCAGTGTGCCCGACACGCTGCGCCGCAGCCTGCCGACCGACAAAGAGCTCGTGATGCGCGTCATGCCGATGCCGGCCGATGCCAACGGCAATGGCGACATCTTCGGCGGCTGGATCATGGCCCAGGTCGACCTGGCCGGTGCCGTGCTGCCGGCGCGCGTGGCCCGCGGCCGCATCACCACCGTGGCCGTCAACGAGTTCATCTTCAAGCAGCCCGTCTCGGTGGGTGACCTGCTGAGCTTCTATGCCACCGTCACCCGCGTGGGCAACACGTCCGTCACCGTGAAGGTGGAGGTGTATGCCGAGCGCAACCCGGCCGACCTGCATGTGGTGAAGGTGACCGAGGCCAGCCTTACCTATGTAGCCATCGACCGCGACGGCAAGCCGCGTCCGATTCCGAAGAACCCGGCCACCCCTGCCGCTGCCACCCCCACCCAAGGCTGATCATGTTCAAGAGCTTGCGGGTGCCCGAGCGCGTCTTCGCGCTGGTGATGTGGATCGTCTCGTTCCTGTTCGCCGGCTTCCTGATCGGCCTGGGCGGCAAGCTCATCGGTGATTTGCCCAAGGTGGAAGACCGGCTGACGGTGGAGCAGTTCGCACCCGAAGGCGCAGTGGCTGCCGAGCGCCAGCAGCTCATCGACCTGACGGAGCGCGAACGCGAGCTGCGTGAGCAGATCGAGCAGGCCCGCCTGGCACTGGCCACCGCCGGCCAGGACCACCGCAGCGCCGCCGAGGCCCACCGCAACTGGCTGGCCAGCCGCAACGCCACCGGCAATCCGGCGCAAGACCCGGAGGTGCTGCAACGCACCCGCGGGCTGGACGCCCTGCTGGCCGCCGAGCGGAAAGCCAATGCCCGCGTGGAGCAGTTGAACCAGCAGATGCTGGACACCCAGCAGGCCCACAGCGCTCATGAGCGCCGTCAGCAAGACCTGCTGGATGGCGCGCAGGCCGCCTACCAGCAGGCGCAGTTCCACCAGGAGCTGCGCGTGTTCGGCTTCCGCCTGGCGCTCACGCTGCCATTGCTGGTGATCGCCGGCTGGCTGATTGCCAGGCACCGCCGCAGCGACCATTGGCCGCTGATGCGCGGCTTCGTGCTGTTCGCCGCCTTCGCGTTCTTCTTCGAGCTGGTGCCCTACCTGCCCAGCTACGGCGGCTATGTGCGCTATGCGGTCGGCATCGTACTCACCGGCCTGGGCGGGCACTGGACGGTGAAGGCGATGCGCCGCTACCTGGCCAAGCGCGCCGAAGTAGAGCAGCAGACCGAAACCCAGCGCCGCCAGTCACTGACGACCGAGGAAGCGCTGAAGAAGATGGCCGCCAACGTGTGCCCCGGCTGCGAACGCGCGCTGATGAGCACCGGCGAGGTCAAGCCCGACTTCTGCGTGCATTGCGGCCTGAAGCTGTTTGACCACTGCGGCCACTGCAACACGCGCAAGAACGTGTTCTTCCGCTACTGCATGCAGTGCGGCACGGGGGCTCAGGGCTGAGGCTGACCGGGCGGCATCAAGGCCGCGAGCTGCGCATCCAACGCAGCCACCCAGGCCCGGTAGCCCAGCAGGCCGGGGTGGAAACCGTCTGCGGCAATCCAGCCGGGCTCGGCCTCATCGGCTGAGCCTGTTATGGGGCCGGCATGGTGGCCAGACACAGGAAGCATCGGCAGCTCCGGCAACGGCACATGGTGTCGATGCGCTGAGCCCGCCACATGCGCCCGCAACGCGGCATCCAGCGCGCGCGCATCGCGGCCCAGCACCTGGCGCAGCGGGGTGGGCAGCAAGGGGAATCGGCCCACCGGCGGCAGGCCGCTGTGCAGCGTCAGGCCCACACCGCAGCGGGCCACGGCTTGGGCATGCAGCTCATCCAAGGTGCGCAGCCAGGTGCGGGGGCGGGTCTGGCCCACCGCGTCGTTCACGCCCAGCGCCAGCACCAGCACATCGGCTGGCGCCAGCTCGCCACTGCTCGCAGCGCCGTTGAAGGCCGCCAGCGCATCGGCAGCCGTGTGGCCGCTGGTGGCCAGCAATTGCCAGCTCACGGCCGCGCCAAGGCGCGCGGCACACGCACGTGCCAGCGGCTCAGCCAGCGCTTCTGTCTGCGTGGCCACGCCCACACCCGCGCCGGAAGAATCGCCCACCACCAGCAGGCGCAACACGGGGGTGCCCTCACCAGCCACGCCAGCGCGCGGCCCGGCGGCTTCAGGCAGGCGCAGCGCATCACGCCGCACCTGCCGGCCCTGCACCAGCAGCACGGGCGCCAGCGCCAGCTTGGCCAGCGCCCCGAGCATCAGGAGAACTTCGAGAAGTCGGGCTTGCGCTTCTGGAAGAAGGCCTGGAAGGCTTCCATGGCTTCGGGGCTGCGCAGGCGCTGGCCGAAGATCTCGCCTTCGGTGGCGATGGTGGCTCGCACCAGCTCACGCTGGCCCGCCTTCATCAGCTTCTTGCTTTCACGCACGGCGCTGGGCGGCAGGCCGTTGAAGCGCTCGGCCATGCGGCGGGCGTGGTTCAGCACTTCGGTGCCCGGCAGCACGGCGTTGGCCAGGCCGGCTTCCACCGCCTGCTCACCGGTGAACGGGTCACCCAGCAGCAGCTTCTCGGCGGCCTTCAGGTGGCCCATGCGCTGCGGCACCAGCAGGCTCGACGCGTACTCGGGCACCAGGCCCAGGCTGACAAACGGCATGGCCAGGCGGGCTTCGTCCGACACATAAACCAGGTCGCAATGCAGCAGCAGCGTCGTGCCAATGCCCACGGCGGCGCCGGTCACGGCGGCCACCACCGGCTTCTCGCAGGCTTCCAGCGCGGCCATGAAGCGGAACACCGGCGAATCCATGCCCTGCGGCGGGCGCTGCATGAAGTCTTCCAGGTCATTGCCCGAGGTGAAGATGCCCGGCTGGCCGGTGATCAGCACCGCGCGCACGGCCGGGTCGGCGTCGGCAGCCACGATGGCGTCGGCCATCGCCTGGTACATCACCTGGGTCAGCGCGTTCTTCTTTTCAGGGCGCGCGATTTCGATGGTGGCCACGCCGTTCAGGGTGGCGGTCTTGATGCTCATGGATGTCTCCGGGTGAGGAATGCTGGGGGCCAGATACAGGAAGAGCCGACCACGGGATCACCACGGTCGGCTCAGGGTGTCGACCCGGCACCGGATCAGCGGTGTGGATCGGCCATTTTCAATGACAACGAGTCAGTGGTCAGACGGCCTCGAAGATGCCGGCGGCGCCTTGGCCGGTGCCGATGCACATCGTCACCATGCCGTACTTCAGCTGGTGGCGGCGCAGGGCGTGCACCACGGTGGCTGCGCGGATGGCACCGGTGGCACCCAGCGGGTGGCCCAGGGCAATCGCGCCACCCATCGGGTTCAGCACGTCGGGGTTCAGGCCCAGGGTGCGGATCACGGCGAGTGCCTGTGCGGCGAATGCTTCGTTCAGCTCGATCCAGCCCATGTCTTCATGCTTCAGGCCAGCGTACTTCAGCGCGGCCGGAATGGCTTCGATCGGGCCGATGCCCATGATTTCCGGGCGCACGCCGCGAGCAGCGAAGCTGCGGAACTTGGCCAGCGGGGTCAGACCGAACTGCTTCACGGCCTTTTCCGAAGCCAGGATCAGCGCGCCGGCGCCGTCGCTGGTCTGCGAGCTGTTGCCAGCCGTGACGCTGCCCTTGGCGGCGAACACGGGACGCAGCTTGGCCAGGCCTTCGAGCGAGGTGTCAGGGCGTGCGCCTTCGTCCAGCGAGACGGTGCGGATGCGCGTCGACACTTCACCCGTTTCCAGGTTCGGGAAACGCTCAACCACGTCGACCGGGCAGATTTCGTTGGCGAACTCGCCAGCCTGCTGCGCCTTGATGGCCTTCTGGTGCGAAGCCAGCGCGAAGGCGTCCTGGTCTTCGCGGCTGACCTTCCACTGCTCAGCCACGCGCTCGGCCGTCAGGCCCATGCCATAGGCAATGCCGATGTTCTCGTTGCTGCTGAACACTTCCGGGTTGAACGACGGCTTGTTGCCGCCCATCGGCACCAGGCTCATCGATTCGGCACCACCGGCGATCATCACGTCGGCTTCGCCGATGCGGATGCGGTCGGCGGCCATCTGGATGGCCGTCAGGCCGGAGGCGCAGAAACGGTTGACGGTGACGCCACCGACGGTGTGCGGCAGGCCAGCCAGGGCCACCGCGATGCGGGCCATGTTCATGCCCTGCTCACCTTCGGGGAACGAGCAGCCGATCACGGCGTCTTCAATGGCGCCCGGATCCAGCGTCGGCACCTGGGCCAGGGCGCTTTGAATGGCGCGGACCAGCAGGTCGTCGGAACGGGTGTTGCGGAAGAAGCCGCGACCGGACTTGCCGATCGGGGTACGACTGGCCGCAACGATGTAGGCCTCTTGCACTTGCTTGCTCATCTGAATCTCCTTGTCCACCGCCCTCATTCAGGGCGTGGACCTTGCATTTACCAGGCGGACGCAGCCGCAGAGGATGGGGTCAGTTCCGCACCGGCTTGCCGGTTTGCAGCATGCCCATGATGCGTTCCTGCGTCTTCGGGTGCTCCAGCAGGCCGCAGAAGTGCTTGCGCTCCAGCGCCATCAGGTACTCCTCGGAAACCAGCGTGCCGGCATCCACGTCACCACCGCACACCACGTCAGCGATCAGGCTGGCGATGTGGAAGTCGTGGGCGCTGATGAAGCCGCCGTCACGCATGCCCACCAGGCTGGCCTTGATGGTGGCCAGTGCGCTGCGACCTGCCACCGGGAACAGCGTCTTGGCTGGTGCGCGGTAGCCGGCGTTGAACATCGCCTTGGCCTGGTTGATGGCGACGAACAGCAGCTCGTCCTTGTTCGGCACGATCACGTCGCTGTCGAGCAGGTAGCCCAGCTTGCGCGATTCCAGCGCGCTGGTGCCCACGGTGGCCATGGCCGCAGCCTGGAAACCGTCCTTGGCGAAGTTCAGCAGGTCGACCGTCGGGGTGGCAGCACCCTTCTCGGCCGCACGGCGTGCGATGTAGGTCAGACCACCACCGCCCGGCACCAGGCCGACACCCACTTCGACCAGGCCGACGTAGGTTTCCATCGCGGCGACGCGCTGGCTGCAATGCACGGCCAGCTCGCAACCACCGCCGAGTGCGATGCCGCGCATGGCGGCGATCGTCGGCACGGTGGCGTAGCGCACGCGCAGCATCATGTCCTGCAGCTTCTTCTCTTCCGGCGCGATGCCCTTGGCACCCGACTTCATGAAGACAGGCATCAGGGCTTCGAGGTTGGCGCCTGCGGAGAACACGTCATCCGGCGACCACACCACCAGGCCCTTGTAGCCGGCTTCGGCCAGCTCGACGGCCTTCAGCAGACCTTCGGTGACGGTCGGGCTGATCAGGTGCAGCTTGGCGGTGATCGAGGCGATCACGACTTCGCCGTCCAGCGTCCAGACGCGCACTTCGTCGTTCTTGAACAGCTCGGTGCCGCTGGTCAGCGGGTTCACGGCGCCACTGCCCAGCACGCTCTCGGGGAAGTGCTGACGCTGGTAGACCGGCAGGCTGGAGCGCGGCAGGTACTTGCCCTGCGCAGCCGACCACGAACCTTCCGGCGTGTGCACGCCGTCACGTCCGTCAAACACCCAGGCCGGCAGCGGTGCATTGCACAGGGCCTTGCCGGCGTCGATGTCTTCCTTGATCCAGGTGGCGACTTGCTGCCAGCCAGCTTCCTGCCACAGCTCGAACGGACCCTGCTTGCTGCCGAAGCCCCAGCGCATCGCGAAGTCGATTTCGCGGGCGGAGTCGGCGATGTCAGCCAGGTGCACGGCCACGTAATGGAACGCGTCGCGCAGGATGGCCCACAGGAACTGGGCTTGCGGGTTGGTGGATTCGCGCAGCAGCTTGATGCGCTCAGCCGCCGGCTTCTTCAGGATGCGGTCAACCAGTGCGTCAGCCTTGCCGCCACCGGCCACATAGCTGGCGGTGGCCGGGTCCAGGCGAAGGATGTTCTTGCCTTCCTTCTTGTAGAAGCCCGCGCCGGTCTTCTGGCCCAGCGCGCCCTTCTCGATCAGCGCGGCCAGCACCTTCGGCGTGGCGTAGCTGGGGAAGAACGGGTCGGTGGCCAGGTTGTCCTGCAGCGTCTTGATGACGTGGGCCATCGTGTCCAGGCCCACCACGTCGGCGGTGCGGAAGGTGCCTGAGCTTGCGCGGCCGAACTTCTTGCCGGTCAGGTCGTCGACCACGTCGTACGACAGGCCGAACTTCTCGGCTTCATGGATGGTGGCCAGCATGCCGGCGATGCCGACGCGGTTGGCGATGAAGTTCGGGGTGTCCTTGGCGCGCACGACGCCCTTGCCGACCGTGCTGGTGACAAAGCCTTCGAGCTGGTCGAGGTATGCCGCTTCGGTCGTCGGGGTGGGGATCAGCTCCACCAGGTACATGTAGCGCGGCGGGTTGAAGAAGTGGATGCCGCAGAAGCGCGGCTTGATTTCTTCAGGCAGCGCCTCGCTGAGCTTGGTGATGCTCAGACCCGAGGTGTTGGACGCCACGATGGCGTGAGGAGCAATGAAGGGCGCGATCTTGTTGTAGAGATCGAGCTTCCAGTCCATGCGCTCGGCGATGGCTTCGATGATCAGGTCGCAGCCCTTCAGCAACTCGAGGTGTTCCTCGTAGTTGGCCGGCTGGATGCGCGAAGCCAGGTCCGGCGTGCCCAGGGGGGCCGGCTTGAGCTTCTTGAGGTTGTCAATCGCCTTCAGCGCGATGCCGCTCTTAGGGCCTTCCTTGGCCGGCAGGTCAAACAGCACGACCGGCACATTGACGTTGACCAGATGGGCGGCGATCTGCGCCCCCATCACGCCGGCGCCCAGAACGGCGACCTTGCGAACCTGGAATCGACTCATTGCTTCTCCTTGTGTGTCTTACTCGACACGAATCCATGTCTGGGTGCGGCCGAACATCGGAGCACCGATGTAGCCACGCATTTCCAACTTCTTGCCGCCATCGATCGGCTTCAGCTTGGCCTTGTAGACCTTGCCGTTGTTGGGGTCGAGGATGTCGCCACCCTCGAAGACACCCTTGTCGTCCTTGTCTTCACGGATGTTGCGCAGGATGACCATGCCGACCACCGGCTTGTCCTTGCGCTCATCGGTGCACTTCTCGCACACCGCGTTGGCCTTCGTCGGATCCGACAGCTTCTCGATCTTGCCGCTGTAAACGCCACCGGCTTCGGTGATGCGGACCAGCGACTTCTCCTGCTTGGTCTCGTCGTCGATGGTCTTCCACAGGCCAGCCGGGGTGGACTGGGCCAGGGCGGTGCCGCAGGCGGCAACGAGGCTGAGGGCAATCAAGGCAGTTTTCATGGTGTCTCCGTACTGAAAAAAGGCCGAACTGGGTGCGGGGTGGCTGGTCTGTGCCAGCCGAGCCCCGTTGGGTGACGAGAGTCTGAAACGCGAATGTGTCAGAACAGTGCTTCGTCCATCGCCATCAGCGGCTGCAGGCCCGAGCGTGCATTGCGGATCAGCGTTGCGGTTTCAGGCAGCAGCTTGGCGAAGTAGAAGCGGATGGTGTGCAGCTTGGCGGTGTAGAACGGATCACCACTGTTCTGCTTGTCCAGGGCAATCTTGGCCTGGCGGGCGAACAGGTAGGCGAAGGTCAGGTGGCCGACCACGCGCAGGTAATCGACGGCAGCAGCGCCGACTTCGTCGGGGTTGCCCATGGCCTTCATGCCGATTTCCATCGTCAGCTTGGTGACCTTCTCGCCCAGGTCCGCCAGCGGGTTGATGAATTCCTGCATGTCTTCGCGGACGCCTTCTTCTTCCACGAACTCGGCGACCTTCTTGCCGAACTTCTTCAGCTTCTTGCCGTTGTCGCCCAGCACCTTGCGGCCCAGCAGGTCCAGCGACTGGATGGTGTTGGTGCCTTCATAGATCATGTTGATGCGCGCGTCACGCACATACTGCTCCATGCCCCACTCGTGGATGTAGCCGTGGCCGCCGAACACCTGCATGCAGTGCGACGTGGCAAGCCAGCCGTTGTCGGTGATGAAGGCCTTGATGATCGGGGTCAGCAGGGCGACTTCGTCAGCGGCTTCGGCACGCACTTCCTCGTCGGGGTGGTTCAGTTCCTTGTCCAGGCCGATCACGGTGTAGATGGCGAGTGCACGGCCACCTTCAGCGAATGCGCGGGCGGTCAGCAGCATCTTGCGCACGTCCGGGTGCACGATGATCGGATCAGCCGGCTTGTCCAGGGCCTTCGGGCCAGACAGGGCACGCATCTGGATGCGGTCCTTGGCGTAGGCCACGGCGTTCTGGTAGGCCACTTCGGTCAGGCCGAGCGACTGGTTGCCGACGCCCAGACGGGCGGCGTTCATCATCACGAACATGGCCGCCAGGCCCTTGTTCGGCTGGCCCACCAGGGTGCCAACGGCGTCTTCCAGCACCATCTGGGCGGTGGCGTTGCCGTGGATGCCCATCTTGTGTTCCAGCGCGCCGCAATGGATGCCGTTGCGGGCACCCAGCGAGCCGTCGGCGTTCACCAGGAACTTCGGCACGATGAACAGCGAGATGCCCTTGGAGCCGGCCGGTGCGTCCGGCAGACGAGCCAGCACCAGGTGGACGATGTTGGCGGCCAGGTCGTGTTCGCCAGCCGAGATGAAGATCTTCTGACCGGTGATCTTGTAGGTGCCGTCGGCTTGCGGTTCAGCCTTGGTGCGCAGCAGGCCCAGGTCGGTGCCGCAATGCGGCTCGGTCAGGCACATCGTGCCGGTCCACTCGCCGCTGGTCAGCTTGGGCAGGTAGGTGGCCTTCTGCTCGTCGGTGCCGTGCGCATGCAGGGCTTCATAGGCGCCGTGCGACAGGCCCGGGTACATCGTCCAGGCCTGGTTGGCGCTGTTCAGCATTTCATAGAAGCACTGGTTCAGCGTGTGCGGCAGGCCCTGGCCGCCGTAGGCCGGGTCGCAGCTCAGCGCAGGCCAGCCGCCTTCGACGTACTGGGCATAGGCTTCCTTGAAGCCGTCCGGCGCCTTCACCTCGTGGGTGACCTTGTCCAGCGTGCAGCCTTGCTTGTCGCCGCTGCTGTTGATCGGGAACAGCACTTCGGAGGCGAACTTGCCGCCCTCTTCCAGCACCGCATTGATGGTGTCGGCATCCATCTCGGCGTAGGCCGGGATCTCCTTGAAGGTGCTGGTCACATCGAACAGCTCGTGCAGCACGAATTGCATGTCGCGCAGCGGCGGGGTGTACTTGGCCATGGTGGACTCCTGAGAAGAGGAAACGGGAACGAAAGACAAGTTCAGCGCACGTGCGCTGGCGAGGGAAACGCCACCACCTTGGGGGCAGCGTAATACGACACGGTGCGCGCAAAACCGGCACGGGCGCGTTCAACGGCCCCGGGGTTGCGCAGGAATCGGGCGTCGTGGTGCAGCGCCAGGATCAGGCCATGCACCTCGAACAACATTTGGGCCGGGTCGGTGTCATCACGCAAGTGACCCACATCAATACCCAGGCGGATGGCGCGCTCCATGGCGGCGTGCCAGGCCTTGACCATGCCGGCCAGCGCATCGCGCACGGGGCCGGGGCGGTCATCAAATTCAACGGCGCCGCTGATGTAGATGCAGCCGGAGTCGATTTCCACCGACACGCGCTTCACCCAGTTCTCGAACATCGCCTGCAGGCGCGGCAGGCCGCGGGGCTGACGAATGGCCGGGAAGAACACCTCTTCCTCGAACTTGTTGTGATACTCGCGGATCACCGAGATCTGCAGCTCCTCGCGGGAGCCGAAGTGGGCGAACACGCCCGACTTGCTCATGTCGGTGACTTCGGCGAGCGTGCCGATGGACAAGCCCTCCAGGCCCATGTGCGAGGCCAACCCGAGCGCAGCCTCGATGATGGCGGCGCGGGTCTGCTGCCCCTTCTGCAGGGTGCGGGCGCTGGGACGGCGGGTGGCTGGTTTGGTCGGCACGACGTGTTTTCGGTCAACTGGGGTTCGTTATGAAACGAACGGTCGTGCTATTTTGCAGAATTCAGCGCGGTATGCGGCAGATCACCCCGACTATTTCTAGGGTTGCTGTCCTAATGGTGCGGTGCACACTTGATTTACCGAGGGTTTTCCCTTGAATTCTGGTGGTGCAGCCGGCCCAAGGAGTTCGCCGGACTGTCACTCAAGCGCGCTATGCTCCGAGCTGAAGGAGTCGCCGCAACATGGATGTGCTGCAGCTGGACATTTCAGGTCGCCCCCAGGCGTGGATGACGGTCAAGGAAGCCGCCACCCTTTACGCCAGCGACGCCATTGCCTGGACACTGGGCGACACCTGCGCCACCCTGCGGGGCGGCATCCAGCGGTCCACCGGCCTGGTTTCACGCATCGAGGTGCACTCGATCATCGCGGTGCGGGGCAGCATGCCCAGCCGGGCCTGGCGCACCACGCCGGCCATCACCAACCCCAAGCTCTTCTCGCGCGACCGGCATGTGTGCGCCTACTGCGGCCACCGATTCGCCAGCGATGACCTGACCCGGGAGCACATCATTCCGGTGTCACGCGGGGGCGCCGACAGCTGGATGAACTGCATCACGGCCTGCCGCGGCTGCAACGGCCACAAGGGCAGCCGCCTGCCCGAAGAAGCGCGCATGACGCTGATGTACCTGCCCTACGTGCCCAGCCTGCACGAGGACATGATCCTGCGCGGGCGGCGCATCCTGGTCGACCAGATGGAATTCCTGCTCGCCAGCGTGCCGCGCTCCAGCCGCCTGCACGACTGACCCCCACGTTCACGCATCTTTGCGCACCCGGCTGAACTTGTCGGGCAGCAACGCATCCAAAATGAACTGGTACGTCAACCGGACTGCCTGACAGCCCGTTGACCAGATCTATACAGAACGGATAACCCCATGAAGCGTCTCGCACTCTCTCTCGCCATCATCGCCAGCCTGGCAGCCTGCTCCACGACCAGCCCGGACGTAGTCCAGCGCGGTGATGCGCAGCGCATGTCCACCGTTCAGGACGGCACCGTGCTGACGGTTCGCCCCGTCACGGTGGACGGCAGCCAGAGCGGCATCGGCGGCGTGACCGGTGGCGTCGTGGGCGCCGTGGCCGGCGCGTCGGTGGGTGGTCACCGTGAATCGGTGGCGGTGGGCGTGCTGGGTGCCGTGGCCGGTGCCGTCATCGGCAACGCCATCGAGCGCAACGCCACCCGCGAAGAAGCCATTGAAGTGCTGGTGCAGCTGAAGAACGGCGACCGCCGCGCCATCGTCCAGGCCAAGGGCAGCGAAGTGCTGAACCCGGGCGACGCCGTCATCATCGTCACCACCGGCAACAAGGTGCGCGTGACCCGCGCACCGTACGGCGGCGCACCGGCAGCGCCGCAAGCCCCGGCGCCGATCTACTCGCCGCGCTGATCTTCCGCGCTGGGTTCAGGCCGCAGCACGCGGCCCGACCAGCGCGAAGACCCCGCCTTGCGGGTCCAGGCCCTGCACGATCCAGAGGCCGCCCGGCACCTGCTCCGGGCCGAACTGCACCTGCCCGCCCTGGGCACCGATGGTGCACATCGCGGCATCCACGTCGGCCACGTTGAAGTAATACAGCCAGGCCGGCCCGCCCGGGGTTTCCGGCAGACGCGTCATCATGCCGCCGACCGCTTCGCCCGTGCCCGTGGCGAACATCTGGTACGAGCCGGCCGAACCCATGTCCAGCAGGTCCAGCGCCTGCCAGCCAAACTGCGTCGCATACCACTGCATGGCTGCGGCATGGTCATCGGTGCTGAGCTCATGCCAGCCGACATGGCCGGGAGCGGTGCTGTCAGCCGGCGCTTCGTCAACCAGCGGGCAGAAGAGATCAAACGCCGCGCCTTGCGCGTCGGCCACCACGGCAAAACGGCCAACGCCAGGAATGTCTTCGGGTGCGCGCATCACCTGCCCGCCGCCCGCCGCCAGGCGCTCCGCGGCGGCGTCCACATCGGCCACGGCCACGTAACCCACCCAACCCGGGCGGGCGCCTGCTGCACATGCCTCGGCCGGCAAGGCAAACAGGCCTGCCACCGCGGTGTCTGCGGCTTGCAGCAAGGTGTAGTCCACGCCGGGCATGCCGGCATCCACCGGCGTCCAGCCCACCACGGCGCTGTAGAACGCCCGCGCTGCAGGCGCGTCGGTGGTCATCAGTTCGTACCAGACAAAGTGGGAAGCACCGGCCATGGCTGTGTCCTTGCAGAGTGGGTGGCCATGCTAGGGCGCATCGCCACGCACTGCAAGCTGCCCTGCTGGCGCGGTTTCTAGGGGGGCGCTTATTCCACGTTGATGATGTCGCGGTGCATCGGCGCCAGCTGGGCCAGCAGGCGGTTCTGCACGGCAAACGGAATCGCCTGATCGTCCATCGCCTGCTGCAGCACCTGCACCAGCACGTTGAAGTCGGTACGGCTGATGTCCATCGAGCTGTGAATCTTCCGGTTGTTGGCCTTGCGCTCACACGGCCCGCCGCTGACCTGGCAGAACTGCAAGGCGAGCTGCTTGCGCGTCTCCGCGTGGTCAATCTTGGCGAAAAAGGGGTTCATGCGCTGGTCCGCCAGCAAGCCCTTCATGAATCTGTCCACGAGAGTGTTCAGCCCCTGCTCACCGCCCAGTGCCCGGTACAGGCTGTCGTTGGCCGGACGGGCCGGCACATAGGTGTCGGTCAGATCAGGCAGTTTGACCTCCTGGGCACGCGCCGAGGGCCAGGCCATCAGCGCCAGCAGGCCGGCGCACAGCAGCCAGCTCAACACACGGACGGGCAGGCCCCGGCGCAGGCCAGATGCCAGCGTCGAACGACTTGGTCGGAAGTTCAGGGCAACAACAGACAGATTCATGGGGTGACTCCGCAAAACCGGGCCGCAATGAGCAACGGCAGATGGATCAGGGGGTGAGCTGTGCCGAGAGGTACAGGCCGCGCTGACGGCGGGGGGTCACGGCAGCCACGACGCGCCCCAGGTCGACCCAGGCCGCCGTGAACGACATCTGCTTGCTCGGTGCCCAGGCCACGAAGACATCCTTCCAGTCGTCGGCCTTCAGGCCACCACCCAGCAAGGACGGGTTCAGGTTGTCCGGGTTGAAGCGGTATTCCAGGCCCACGGCCACGTTCTTCTGCAGCAGCCAGGCCACTGAAATCTCGGGTTGCAGCGAGTAAGACCGGTGGCCGGTGCCGCCAAAGCCGAGCAGGCCGTTCTGGTTGGCGCGGGTCGCTCGCAGCGTGGCGTTCAGCAGCAGGCCCTGCCCGAGCAGCAGCTTGGTGGCGCTGACGTACACCTCGGTGTCGCTGCGGTCGGCGCCGAGCGCATCCAGGGTCAGCGCCAGGCCACCGGCGTGCAGTTGCTTGTGCTGCACACCCACGGCCACCTGGGGCATCAGGTTGTCGCTGTCGAGCACGGCCTCACCCGCCACACGCACCTTCACGCCCAGCACATCGAGCTTGAGGTGCAGGCCGGGCAAGCCCAGCGCCGTGCCGGTGGCGCCGGTATCAAAGTCCTGACGGGCGAGCGAGAGCTCGACGCGGTCGCTCCAGCTGGCGGCCACACCGGCGGCCTGCAAGGTGTAGTCGCCCGTGGCCAGGCGGCTGTAATGGCCGCTGGCGCCCCATTCACCCGGGCCGGCGTAGGTGCCGGTCAAGGCCCACGGGGTGAGGCCGCCGCCGGCTGCGCCGTCGACCGACGCCACGCCACCCGTCAACAGCAGCTTGCCGTGACGATCATCGACCGCCGACGTCTGCGCCAGCGCACTGGAAACGGCCACGAGGCCGCCACAGGCCAGGGCCAGCCATGCATTGAGTTTGAGTGCGCGCATCGGACGTAACGCTCCATGGTTCTTGGCGTATCGCAGTTCGAACTGAACATGACACATCCCGCCGATTTTTGGGGTGACGCTGTCAGGCCGAAGCCCGGAACAAAGCGGTCAACCCCTCGCAATTCATGTCAATGCCGCGGTGCGACACTGGTGCGATGACACACGACGGCAATCAACGAGGCGGCGGCTGCGCCGTGGTGATCGGCGCGCAGGGCGGCATCGGCGCCGCCTTGATGGCTGCACTGCAGGCCCGCCCCGATCAGTTCAGCCAGGTGCTGGGTTTTGGCCGCCACACTGAGCCAGCGCTCAACCTGCTCGACGAAGCCAGCATCGCGCAGTGCGCAGCCCAGGTCGCGGGCACCGGCCTGCCGCTGCGCCTGGTGATCGACGCCACCGGGTTTCTGCACGGCCAGGGCTTCGAGCCTGAAAAGACCATGCGGCAGATTGACCCGGCCCACATGGCGCATGCCTTTGCCATCAACGCCATCGGCCCGGCCCTGTTGATGAAGCACTTCCTGCCGCTGATGCCGCGCCAGGGCGCCGCCTGCTTCGCCACGCTGAGCGCCAAGGTCGGCAGCATCGGCGACAACCGGCTGGGCGGCTGGTACAGCTACCGCGCAGCCAAGGCGGCGCTCAACCAGCTGGTGCGCACCGCATCCGTTGAATTGCAGCGCCGCGCACCGCAGGCGGTGTGTGTGGCGCTGCACCCGGGCACGGTCGATACCGGCCTGTCGCAGCCCTTCGGCAAGCAAGGCCTGAAGCTGCACACGCCAGAAGAATGCGCCGCCAACCTGCTGGCGGTGATCGACGGGTTCACGCCCGAAGCCACCGGCCGGTTCTGGTCGTGGGACGGCGCCGAGCTGCCCTGGTGAGCGACCTATGATGCCGCCACCATGAACCTCAAGCAGCTGGAATACTTTGTCAGCGTGGCCGAGCTCGGCAGCTTCAGCAAGGCGGCTGAAGCGCTCGACATTGCCCAGCCGGCGTTGAGCCGCCAGGTGCGCGCGCTGGAGACAGACCTGCATGAAACCCTGCTCAGCCGCAACGGCCGCGGGGTGACCTTGACCGAAGCGGGCCGGCGCTTGTTCGAGCACAGCGTGGGCATCCTGCAGCAGGTGGCGCAGGCCCGTGAAGACATGGGCACCAGCCGCGACGAGCCGGTCGGCCAGATCACCATCGGTCTGCCGCCCAGCATGGGCCGGCAGCTGACCTTGCCGCTGATCGACGCCTTCCAGCGCCAGCTGCCCAAGGCGCGGCTGGCGATCGTGGAAGGCATGTCGGCCCACATCGCCGAATGGATCGCCTCCGGGCGGGTCGACATCGGCCTGCTCTACAACCCGGACGCCCAGCCCGCACTGGACATCGCGCCGCTGCTCGACGAGCGGCTGTGCCTGGTGGAGCGGCAAGCCAACGGGCCGCGCACGCCCGTGCCGGTGCGTGAGCTGAAGCAATACCCGCTGGTGCTGCCGGAGCGCCAGCACGTCATCCGGCGCCTGCTGGACGCCCAGGCCACGCTGGCCGGCTTGCAGCTCGACATCGCCTGGGAAGTTTCCAGCATCGCCGCCATCATTGACCTGGTGTGCGCGGGCTATGGCCGCGGCGTGCTCACGGCCAGCGCGGTGCGGGCTTCGGGCCGGGCAGACGAGCTGGCGGTACGCACCCTGGTGGAGCCCAGCCTGATCAGCGTGCTGTGCGTGGCCGTGGCCGCCCACAAACGCCCCACACCCTTGATGCGCCAGGCCCGGCGCCTGCTGGAAGAGCTGGTGCGCGCCCTGCCCCAGGGCGCCGCAGCCCACTCGCAACCCGGATAAGGCTTCCGGGCTAAGATGAACTCCTCAGTTCAATTTCAGGACGCCACAGTATGAACCGCATGATTCAAGCCACCGTGCTCACTCCGCTGTTGGCGTGGGTGCTTTCCAGCGCCGCCCTGGCCCAAGCCACGCCGGCCGCCCCGCCCAAGCCCGCCACCCCCGCCGCCGCTGGCAGCTGCCCGGCCGTGCTGCAGCACAGCTTCAAGCGCCTGCAGGACGAAGCGCCCCAGAACATGTGCCAGTACGCCGGCAAGGTGGTGCTGGTGGTGAACACGGCCAGCTACTGCGGCTTCACCAAGCAGTACGAAGGGCTGGAGGCGCTGTATGCCAAGTACAGCAGCCAGGGTCTGGTGGTGCTGGGCTTTCCGTCGAACGACTTTGGCGGCCAGGAGCCCGGCAAGGACAAGGACATTGCCGAGTTCTGCTTCAACACCTACGGCGTGAAGTTCCCGATGCTGAGCAAGTCCAGCGTCAAGGGCTCGGCGGCTAACCCGATGTTCAAGCAGCTGGCCACGATGACCGGCGACACCCCGAGCTGGAACTTCCACAAGTACCTGATCGACCGCAGCGGCAACAAGGCCACCGCCTTCGGCAGCATGACCGAACCCGGCAGCAAGACCATGGTCAGCGCCATCGAAAAGGCCTTGGCCGAGCGCTGAACATCCGGCATGGCCACGGCGGGGCGGGGCGGGAGCCCCGTCAGCCATGCCACCTTGTTATAGCTGCTAGTTGATTCATGCCCTAGCAGGCATGGGAGCTGCCCTCCAGAATGCGCTCGTTCCACCCACGAGCCATTCATGACCACTCCTGCGATCCGCGGCATCTCCTCGATGGCCACCCGGCCCCTGCTGGCAGAGCTGACCGCCGCGCACACCGCGGCCACGGGTCAGGCCGTTGCCATCGAATCGGTGGGCGGTGTGGACGCCGCCAAGCGCGTGCAGGCCGGTGAAGCCTTCGACGTGGTGGTGCTCGCCTCCGACGCCATCGACAAGCTGATCGCCGCCGGCCACCTGGTGGCGGGCAGCAAGACCGACCTGGTGCACTCCGGCGTGGCCATGGCCGTGCCGGCCGGCGCGCAATTGCCGGATCTGTCGAACGAAGCCGCCGTGCGCGCCGCCGTGCTGGCCGCGCCCAGCCTGAGTTATTCCACCGGCCCCAGCGGCGTGGCCCTGGCTGCGCTGTTCGAGCGCTGGGGCATTGCGACTGAGATCAAACCGCGGCTGATCACCCCGCCGCCGGGCGTGCCGGTCGGCTCGCTGGTGGCCAGGGGCGAGGTGGCACTGGGCTTTCAGCAGCTCAGCGAGCTGATCCACGTCGAAGGCATCACCATCGTCGGCCCCTTGCCTGACGACATCCAGATCACCACCACCTTCAGTGCAGCCATCGGCGTGCAGGCCAGCCAGCCAGACGCTGCCGCCGCCCTGCTCGCCTACCTGCATTCAGACGCCAGCGCGCCCGCCAAACAACGGCAAGGCATGACGCCGGCCTGAGCCCATTCAGGCGCGCGCCGCGCCAACCCACACAGACAAGCCCTTGAGGAGACACCCATGATCATCGACGTGCACGGCCACTACACCACCGCCCCGGCCGCCCTGGGCGCCTGGCGCGACCTGCAGATCGCCAGCCTGAAAGACCCGTCGAAGGCGCCGAGCGCGTCTTCGCTGAAGATCAGTGACGACGAACTGCGCGAGACCATCGAGAACAACCAGCTCAGGCTGATGAAGGAACGCGGCAGCGACCTGACCATCTTCAGCCCGCGCGCCAGTTTCATGGCCCACCACATCGGCGACTTCAACACCTCCGCCACCTGGGCCGCCATCTGCAACGAGCTGTGCTTCCGCGTCAGCGAGCTGTTCCCCGACCACTTCATTCCGGCCGCGATGCTGCCGCAGTCGCCCGGCGTGGACCCGGCCACCTGCATCCCCGAGCTGGTGAAGTGCGTCGAGCAATACGGCAATGTCGGCATCAACCTGAACCCGGATCCGTCGGGCGGCCACTGGACCAGCCCGCCGCTGAGCGACCGCCACTGGTACCCCATCTACGAGAAGATGGTCGAGTACGACATCCCGGCGATGATCCACGTGAGCACCAGCTGCAACAGCTGCTTCCACACCACCGGCGCCCACTACCTGAACGCCGACACCACGGCCTTCATGCAGTGCCTGACCTCGGATCTGTTCAAGGACTTCCCGACGCTGAAGTTCCTGATCCCGCACGGTGGCGGCGCAGTGCCTTACCACTGGGGCCGCTTCCGTGGCCTGGCGCAAGAGCTCAAGAAGCCGCTGCTGCAGGACCACCTGCTGAACAACATCTTCTTCGACACCTGCGTGTACCACCAGCCGGGCATTGACCTGCTGACCAAGGTGATCCCGGTGAAGAACATCCTGTTCGCGTCGGAAATGATCGGCGCCGTGCGCGGCATCGACCCCGAGACCGGTCACTACTACGACGACACCCGCCGCTACGTGGCGGCCACCGCCAACCTGACCGACGAAGAGCGCTTCCAGGTGTTCGAAGGCAATGCCCGCCGCGTCTTTCCGCGTCTGGACGCCGCCCTCAAGGCCAAGGGCCTCTGAGCGCCCGAGCGCCTGACCACCGCCACGTCGTCAACCATTCACCGCACAGCACCACCATGAACCTGCCCATGAACCAGCTCGGCATCGTCAAGCGCAACATCACCCGCGCCGATGCCGCCGCCGTTGAAAAGCTCTCGCGCTTCGGCGTGGCCACCATCCACGAGGCCATGGGCCGCGTCGGCCTGATGAAGCCCTACATGCGCCCGGTCTACAGCGGCGCCAAGATCTGCGGCACCGCCGTGACCGTGCTGCTGCAACCCGGCGACAACTGGATGATGCACGTGGCCGCCGAGCAGCTGCAGCCCGGTGACGTGGCCGTGGCCGCCTGCACCACCGACAACGAAGACGGCTTCTTCGGCGACCTGCTGGCCACCAGCTTCCAGGCGCGCGGCGCCAAGGGCCTGATCATCGACGGCGGCGTGCGCGACGTGGAGGAGCTGGAGCGCATGGGCTTCCCGGTGTTCTCCAAGGCCATCAACGCCAAGGGCACGATCAAGGCCACGCTGGGCTCGGTGAACGTGCCCGTGGTGTGCGCCGGCGCGGTGGTCAACCCCGGCGACGTGGTGATTGCCGATGTTGACGGCGTGGTGGTGGTGCCCGCCGCCATCGCCCAGCAAGTGGCCGATGCAGCCGAACACCGCGAGAGCTTTGAAGGCGAGAAGCGCGCCAAGCTGGCGGCCGGCGTGCTGGGCCTCGACATGTACAAGATGCGCGAGCCGCTCGAAAAGGCCGGCCTGAAGTACATCGACTGATCAGCGCACGCCGCGCGAAGCACACACCAGATTCTTCAACCAGAACAAGAGGACGCCGACAGCCGACCAGGCTGCCCGAGCGGCCCGCCAACAGGGGCCCTTCCCCGTTTCTTCCAGGAGACTCCATGAACGCTCTCAAGACCCTGGCCGCCGCTGCGCTGGCCGCCCTCACCGTGCTGACCGGCACCGCCTCGGCGCAAACCGCCGCGACCTGGCCCGACAAGCCCGTGCGCATCATCACCCCCTTCCCGGCCGGTGCAGGCCCCGAAGCCGTGGTGCGCGTGCTGGCTGAAAAGCTGCAGAAGAAGTGGGGCAAGCCGGTCATCGTCGAGAACAAGCCGGGCGGCAACGGCTTCATCGCCATCGACGCCTTCAAGCGTGGCGACACCAATGGCTACGACCTGATCCAGCTCGACAACGTCCACCTGGTCGCCTACCCACATCTGTTCAAGAAGTTGCCCTACGACCCGGTCAAGGATTTCGATCCGATCGCGCCGCTCTTCCGCACCTACTTCTTCGTCGGCGTGGGCTCGGGCAGCAAGTACAAGACGGTCGGCGACATCCTCACCGACGCCAAGGCGCACCCCGGCAAGCTGAACTACGGCTCGTGGTCGATCGGCAACCCGGTGCACCTGGGCTCGGCGCTGCTGGAGTCGATGACCAACACCGAGATGCTGCACATCGCCTACAAGGAAACGTCGATGCTGTACGCCGCCGTGGCCAACGGTGAGCTCGACTTCGCCCTCGGCAGCCTGGCCACCGCCGGCCCGCTGCAACGCTCGGGCAAGATCAAGTTCATCGCCGTGACCGCACCGAAGCGCCACCCGGCCTTCCCGGATGTGCCCACCGTCGCCGAATCGGGCGGCCCGGCCGGCTACGAGATGACCGGCTGGACCACCATCGCCGCACCCAAGGGCCTGCCCAAGGACGTGGCCGAGAAGATCCAGAAGGACATCGACGCCGCGTTGGCTGAGCCGGACATGAAGGACCGTTACGCCACCTTCGGCTACGAAGCCTTCCCGGCCACCCGTGCGCAGTTCACCGCCTACATCGCTTCCGAATCCGTGAAGTACGCCGACGTCATCAAGCGCGCCAAGGCCTCGCTCGACTGACCCCCCACTGCATCCAGGACGCCTCCCCATGAGCCAAGACAACAACAAGCCCGTCAGCGGCGATTTCACCAAGACTGCCGGCTGGCTGGACTGGTACACCGGCCCGAGCAAGCCGCGCTTCCAGGTGCCCGCTGGCGCCGTTGATGCGCATTGCCATGTCTTCGGCCCCGGGGCGGCGTTCCCGTATGCACCTGAGCGCAAGTACACGCCGTGTGACGCCTCACGCGAGCAGCTGTTCGCGCTGCGTGATCACCTTGGCTTCGACCGCAATGTGGTGGTGCAGGCCACCTGCCACGGCGCCGACAACCGCGCCCTGCTCGATGCGCTGGCGAACAGCAACGGCCGCGCCCGTGGTGTGGCCACCGTGCGCCGCAGCATCAGCGACACCGAGTTGCAGGCCATGCACGACGCCGGCGTACGTGGCGTGCGCTTCAACTTCGTCAAGCGCCTGGTTGATTTCACGCCCAAGGACGAGCTGCTGGAAATCGCCAGCCGTATCGCCAAGTGGGGCTGGCACGTGGTCATCTACTTTGAAGCGGTGGACCTGCCCGAGCTGTGGGACTTCTTCACCGCGCTGCCCACCACGGTGGTGGTCGACCACATGGGCCGTCCCGACACCAGCAAGCCGGTCGACGGTCCGGAGTTCGAGCTGTTCCTGAAGTTCATGCGACAGCACCCGAATGTGTGGAGCAAGGTCAGCTGCCCGGAGCGTCTGTCCGTCACGGGCCCGAAGGCCCTGAACGGTGAGCAGAACGCCTACACCGACGTGAGCCCGTTCGCCCGCCGCGTGGTGGAAGAATTCCCCGACCGCGTGCTGTGGGGCACCGACTGGCCGCACCCGAACCTGAAGGACCACATGCCCGATGACGGCCTGCTGGTCGACTTCATTCCGCACATCGCCACCACGGCAGAGCGGCAGCAACAGCTGCTGGTGAGCAACCCACTGCGCCTGTACTGGCCAGAAGAACAGAAAGGCTGACCATGGCCCTCGACAAACCGTACCTCGACATCCCCGGCACCACGATCTTTGATGCCGAGCAGAGCCGCAAGGGCTACCACCTGAACCAGTTCTGCATGAGCCTGATGAAGGCGGAGAACCGCGAGCGCTTCAAGGCCGACGAGCGGGCCTACCTCGACGAGTGGCCGATGACCGAAGAGCAGAAGCAAGGCGTGCTCACGCGGGACCTGAACCGCTGCATCGCGGCCGGCGGAAACATCTATTTCCTCGCCAAGATCGGCGCCACCGACGGCAAGAGCTTCCAGTACATGGCCGCCACGATGACCGGCATGACCCAGGAAGAGTACATGGCCATGATGCTGGCCGGCGGCCGCTCGATCGAGGGCAACCGCTACCTCGGCGAAAACGGCGACGCCCAACCCCAGAACCAGCCGCAAGGCCAGGCCCGCAAGCTGAAAGACCACTGACATGGCGCGCATCACCGCATCCGTCTATACCTCGCACGTGCCGGCCATCGGCGCGGCCATTGACCTCGGCAAGGCCCACGAGCCCTACTGGCAACCACTGTTCGCCGGCTACGAGCCCAGCAAGCAGTGGATGAAGGACAACAAGCCCGACGTGATCTTCCTGGTCTACAACGACCACGCCACGGCCTTCAGCCTGGAGCTGATCCCGACCTTCGCCATCGGCTGCGCCGCCGAGTTCAAGCCCGCCGACGAAGGCTGGGGCCCGCGCCCGGTGCCCGTGGTGCAAGGCCACCCCGAGCTGGCCGCGCACATCACGCAGTCCGTCATCCAGGACGACTTCGACTTGACCATCGTCAACAAGATGGACGTGGACCATGGCCTGACCGTGCCGCTGTCCTTGATGTGCGGCCAGCCCGAAGCCTGGCCCTGCCCGGTCATCCCCTTCGCCGTGAACGTGGTGCAGTACCCGGTGCCCAGCGGCAAGCGCTGCTTCCAGATCGGCCAGGCCATCCGCAAGGCGGTCGAATCATTCGATGCCGACCTGAACGTTCAGATCTGGGGCACGGGCGGCATGACGCACCAGCTGCAAGGCCCGCGGGCCGGCCTGATCAACCGTGACTGGGACAACGCCTGGCTCGACAAGCTGATCGACGACCCGGCCGCTGCCGCCGCCACTCCGCACATCGACTATGTGCGCGAAGCCGGCTCTGAAGGCATCGAGCTGGTGATGTGGCTGATTGCGCGTGGCGCGATGGCCGACGTGAACGGCGGGCCGAAGCCCACCGTGCGTCACCGCTTCTACCATGTGCCCGCCAGCAACACCGCCGTGGGCCACCTGATTCTGGAGAACAACTGACATGAGCAAGCAACAAGCCCACCAAGGCCCGATCCGCGTGGCCCTGGCCGGCGCGGGTGCCTTCGGCATCAAGCACCTGGACGGCATCAAGAACATCGACGGCGTGGAAGTGGTCTCGCTGATCAGCCGCGATCTGGAAAAGACCCGCGAAGTGGCCGCCAAGTACGGCATCGGCCACGTGACGACCGACCTGGCCGATGCCCTGGCCCTGCCGGAAGTTGACGCGGTCATCCTGTGCACGCCCACGCAGATGCACGCCAGCCAGACCCTGGCCTGCCTGAAGGCTGGCAAGCATGTGCAGGTGGAAATTCCGCTGTGCGACGTACTGGCTGACGGTGAAGAAGCCGTGAAGGTGGCGGCTGCAAGCGGCCTGGTGGCCATGTGCGGCCACACGCGCCGCTTCAACCCCAGCCACCAGCTGGTGCACAACAAGATCAAGGCCGGCGAATTCAACATCCAGCAGATGGATGTGCAGACCTACTTCTTCCGCCGCACCAACATGAATGCGCTGGGCCAGCCGCGCAGCTGGACCGACCACCTGCTGTGGCACCACGCCGCGCACACGGTCGACCTGTTCGCCTACCAGTGCGGCAGCCCGGTGGTGAAGGCCAACGCCATCGAAGGCCCGATCCACCCGACGCTGGGCATCGCGATGGACATGAGCATCCAGCTCAAGGCCGCCAACGGCGCGATCTGCACGCTGAGCCTGTCGTTCAACAACGACGGCCCGCTGGGCACCTTCTTCCGCTACATCGGCGACACCGCGACCTACATCGCCCGCTACGACGATCTGTTCACCGGCAAGGAAGAGAAGATCGACGTGTCGAACGTGGCCGTGTCGATGAACGGCATCGAGCTGCAGGACCGCGAGTTCTTCGCCGCCATCCGCGAAGGCCGCGAGCCCAACAGCAGCCTGGCCCAGGTGCTGCCGTGCTATCAGGTGCTGCACAGCCTTGAGCAGCAGCTCGCCGCCTGAGCCAGCAGCCCCCGGAAGCAACACCCATGAGCAGCACCCGCACCCTCGGCCCGTTCCAGGTCAGCCCCATCGGGCTGGGCTGCATGAACCTCAGCCACGCCTACGGCCAGCCACCGGCCTTCGAGCAGGCCGAGCGGCTGCTGCTGCAAGCGCTGGATGAGGGCGTCACGTTGTTCGACACCGCCGCGCTCTACGGCTTCGGTGCGAACGAGACGCTGGTGGGCCAGGTGCTGGCCAAGCACCGGCAGAAGTTCGTGCTGGCCAGCAAGTGCGGCATGCAGGGCGTGCAGTTCAGTGACGGCATTCGGCGCGTCATCGACGGCCGCCCGGCCACCCTGCGCGCCACCTGCGAAGACAGCCTGCGGCGCCTGCAGACCGACGTCATCGACCTGTACTACCTGCACCGCTGGGACAAGCAGGTGCCGATCGAGGAATCGGTGGGTGCGCTGGGTGATCTGGTGCACGCCGGCAAGATCCGCAGCGTGGGTTTGAGCGAGGTGTCGGCGGCCACGCTGCGCCGCGCGAATGCCGAGTTCCAGATCACGGCGCTGCAGACCGAGTATTCGCTGTGGACGCGCAACCCGGAAATTGCGGTGCTCGATGCCTGCCGCGACCTGGGCGTGGCCTTCGTGGCTTTCAGCCCGCTGGCGCGCGGCTTTCTGCCGGGCACGCTCGGCAGCGTCGACGGCCTCGACGCGAAAGACATCCGCCGCGCCATGCCGCGCTTCACGCCGGGCAACCACGCCACCAACCTGGCGCTGCTGAACGGCCTGCGCGAAGTGGCGGCCGAGGCCGGCTGCAGCCTCGCCCAGCTCTCGCTGGCCTGGCTGCTGCACCGCGCGCCGCACATCATCCCGATCCCGGGCACGACCAGCGCAGAGCATCTCTCCGAGAACCTGGGCGCCTTGGCGGTGAATCTGTCGGCCGCCCAGATGGCGAAGCTCGACGCGCTGATGCCGTCCAACGCCGCGGCCGGTGCGCGATACAACAGCATCAACCAGACCGAAGTCGACACCGAAGACTTCTGAGTGTGTTGCTGATGCGATCCTGATGCCGACCTTGGTATCGTGGCCGCATGTCTTCAAGCACCACACTGAGCCATGTTGCAGGCCCGGGCCCATGGCGGGGCCTGCCGGCCTTGCTGGCCGCTGCGCTCTGGGCCCTGACCGCCGTGGCCCTGGCCGCGCTGGACGGCCATGTGGACATCGCCAACCTCGCCATGCTGGTGGTGCTGTGCTCGGCGCTCAGCGCGCTGTGCCTGCCGCTGTGGGCGTCGATGCTGGCGAGTACGGCGGCCATGGTGGCCTTCAACTGGGCGCTGGTGCCGCCGCGTGGCTCTTTCGGGGTGCAGCTGCCCCAGCACGGTGTGCTGCTCGGCGCCATGCTGGGCGTGAACCTGGTGATTGCCACCTTGCTGGCCAGCCTGCGCCGCCGCGCGCTGCAGGCCCAGCGTCTGGCCGACCATGCCGAGCAGGCGCGCGACTGGGCCACCGCCCTGCGTGACAGCCCGCAAGCCGACCTGGCCAGCCTGACCGAAGCCCTGCATGACCGCATCCGCGGAACGCTCGGGATTGAGGCGCGCATCAGCAGCATCCGCCTGCTGGGCACCCTGCCGCGCAGCAACGACGACAGCGGCCTGGACACCACCCACCTGCACCACCAGGAAGCCGACAGCCGCGAAGGCCTGTGGCTGTGCCTGCGCCAATCGCGCGCCATGGGGCCGGGTACCGGCTGGCACGACGCCCAGCCCGCCTGGTACCTGCCGTGGCGCGCACGCCAGAACAGCCACGGCGCCAGCCGCATCAGCCACCCGACGCTGACCTTGCTGCCGCCGGCCGAGCAGGAAGCACTGCGGGTACACCTGCAAAGCCTGTGCGACCAACTGGGCGCGCACCTGGCCCATGCCCAGGCCACCCAGGCGGAACAGCAGGCCCGTGAACAGGCCCAGTCGCAGAGCGTGCGCAACGCGCTGCTGGCCGCCATCTCGCATGATTACCGCACGCCGCTGGCCACCATCCTGAGCGCTGCGTCGTCGCTGATCGAGCAGGCCGATCGGCTCTCGCCCGGCCAGCGCCTGACCCTGGCCACCACCGTGCATGACCAGACCCGGCAACTCGCCCGACTGACCGACAACACCCTGCAACTGGCCCGGCTAGACCACCCCGGCGTGCAGCTGCGGCTGGACTGGGAAAGCGCGGAGGACATGGTGGGTGCCGCACTCAACCGCGTGCGCCAGCGCGACCCGCAACGCCGCGTGCGCGCCCGGCTGGAGCCCGGCCTGCCGCTGCTGCGCTGCGACGCCGTGCTGCTGGCGCAGTTGCTCGACAACCTGATCGACAACGCGCTGGCCTACAGCCCTTCGGAAGCGCCGGTGGAGTTGCTGGTGCGCCGGCAAGCCAACGAGCTGGTGCTGGCCGTGCGCGACCGCGGCCCCGGCGTGCCGCCCGCGCAACGCGACCAGATCTTCACCGTGTTCCAGCGGGGCGAAGCCGCGCAAGGCCGTGGCGCCGGCGTGGGCCTGGCGGTGTGCCGCGCCATTGCCACCGCCCACGGCGGCACGCTCAAACTGCGCGCCCGCGCCCACGGTGGCAGCAGCTTCGAGGCCTGGTTGCCGGTGCCCGACACGCCAGCCCCGCCCAGCGCAGAAGCACACGCCGACACCGAGGGACCCGCATGAGCCTGCACGTGCTGCTGGTGGAAGACGACCCCGCGCTGGGCGCGATGCTGAAACACGCGCTGCAGGTGGAAGGCCATGAGGTGCGCACCGCCGCCAGCTTGTCTGAGGCGCGCGCGCTGCTTCAACACGCCGCGCTGCCCGACATGGTGGTGCTCGACCTGGGCCTGCCCGACGGCGACGGGCAATCGCTGCTGGTGTCGTTGCGCAAGCAGGTAGGCCTGCCGATCATCGTGATTTCAGCGCGGCAGGACGACGGCCAGAAGATCGGCCTGCTCGACGCCGGCGCCGACGACTACCTCGTCAAGCCCTTCAGCGTCGGCGAATTGCTGGCGCGCATGCGCGTGGCCTGGCGCCACCGCGGACGGCAGCTGCAACCGGCCGTCACGCACTACGCGCAAGACGGCCTGGCGGTGGACCTGCCCAGCCACCGCGTGCTGCTGCACGGCGCGCCGCTGCACCTCACACCCACCGAGTTCAAGCTGCTGGCCCGGCTGGTGCGCAGCGCCGGCCAGGTGGTGACGCACCGGCAGCTGCTGGCCGATGTGTGGGGGCCCGACTGCACCGAACAGACGCAGTACCTGCGGCTCTACATGGGCCAGCTGCGCGCCAAGCTGGAGGCCGACCCCACCGAACCCCGCCGCCTGCTGACCGAGCCGGGTGTGGGCTACCTGCTGGTGGCGCCAGACTGACGCCTCACTTATGCGTTCCTGATACCCGCTGCGGGAAGCTCCGGGCATCGTCACTGCCAGCAGGCACGCATGTCACACCTCGCCGCCACGGCTCCGTCCACACCGCTGCATAGCGCCACGGCCGTTCCCCATGACCACACCCCGCAAGGCGGCCTCGCCGCGCTGACACTGGCCGCCATCGGCGTGGTGTACGGCGATATTGGCACCAGCCCGCTCTACACGATGAAGGAAGTGTTCGCGCCGCACACCGGCGTGGCGCTGAACAGCGCCGGGCTGATCGGTGCGGTGTCGGCCATCTTCTGGGCCTTGATGCTGGTGGTCACGCTGAAGTACGTGCTGCTCATCCTGCGCGCCCACAACCACGGCGAAGGGGGCGGCCTGGCACTCACCGCGCTGGCGGCCCAGGCCGTCGGCAACCGCCCTGCCCTGCGCCGCGGCCTGCTGCTGCTGGGTGTGTTTGGCGCCACGCTGTTTTATGGCGACAGCATCATCACGCCGGCCGTGTCGGTGCTGGGTGCGGTGGAGGGCCTGCAGTTGCTGGCGCCGTCGCTGCAAAGCTGGGTCGTGCCCATCAGCGTGGTGGTGCTGGTGGCCCTGTTCGCGGTGCAGCGCTTCGGCACGGCCATGGTGGGCCGCGCCTTCGGCCCGATCATCGTGCTGTGGTTCCTGACGCTGGCCGTGACCGGCGTCTCGCACATCGTTGAAGAGCCCGCCATCCTGGCTGCGCTGAACCCGCTGGAGGCCGTGCGCTTCCTGCACACCCAGGGCAGCCATGTGCTGCTGGCGCTCGGCGCCATCGTGCTGGCCCTGACGGGCGCCGAGGCGCTGTATGCCGACATGGGCCACTTCGGCCGTCGCCCGATCCAGCTGGCCTGGATGGGCCTGGTGATGCCGGCGCTCGCCCTGAACTACCTGGGCCAGGGCGCCCTGCTGATGCGCAGCCCCGAAGCCATCGACAACCCCTTCTTCCGCATGTTCCCGGAGGCCGCCTTGCTTCCCGCGGTGGTGCTGGCAGCGCTGGCCGCCATCATCGCCTCGCAGGCCGTGATCTCGGGCGCCTACTCGATGACGCGCCAGGCGATCCAGCTGGGCTTCTTGCCGCGCATGCGGGTGCTGCACACCTCGGCCACGGCTTCGGGCCAGATCTATGTGCCGATGGTAAACCTGCTCTTGCTGGTGGGCGTGGTGGCGGCGGTGGTGGGCTTCGGCTCGTCGTCGGCCCTGGCATCGGCCTACGGCATTGCCGTGACAGTGACCATGCTGATCACCACGGTGCTGACCTTCTTCGTGGTGCGCCACGCCTGGAAGATGAACCCGGTGGTGGCCTGGGGCGCCACGCTGTTCTTCGTGGCCATTGACCTCGCCCTGGTGGCCGGCTGCGCCGTGAAATTCTTCGACGGTGGCTGGTTCCCGCTGGCCATGGGCTGCGCGCTGTTCCTGCTGATGAGCACCTGGGCCAAAGGCCGGCAGCTGGTGCTGGCCAGCATCCGTGAAGACGGGCTGGACCTGCCTGAATTTCTGGAGCAGCTCTCGACCACGCAGATGAACCGGGCCGACCGCACCGCCGTGTACGCCGTGGCCGACCCCCACACCGTGCCCCAGGCGCTGCTGCACAACCTGAAGCACAACCAGGTGCTGCATGACCGCAACATCATCCTCACGGTGCGGTTTGCCAATACGCCCACGGTGCCGCCGGAGCGCCGCGCCGAGGTGCAGTCGCTGGCGCCCGGCTTCTGGCGCATCACGCTGCACTTCGGCTTCATGGAAACGCCGGACGTGCCGGAGGCACTGGCCGGGTGTGAAGCCCAGGGCCTGCGCGTGCCGCTGTTCGAGACCAGCTACTTCCTGAGCCGCGAAAGCGTGGTGGCCACACCGGGCTCGGGCATGGCGGCCTGGCGTGAGCGGCTGTTCTCGGTGATGAGCCACAACGCCGGCAGCGTGGTGGCCTACTTCCGCCTGCCCGACAACGCGGTGGTGGAACTGGGCACCCGGGTGCAAATCTGACACGCCGTCGACACAAGATGCGGGTAGGCTGGCTGTTTCCAACCATGCCGTCCACCCGCCTTGGCCCAGCCCGCCGCAGCCACCGTCCTGCTGGACGCCCATGACCTGCCCAACCACCGGGCGCTGCTGCGCCTGGTGGAAGACGGCCAGCCGTGGATCGAACACCGGGTGCTGGGGCAGGTGCGCAGCGGGCAGCGCCTGCTGCCGCTGCACGCCCTGCTGCTGGGCAACCCCGACCCGGCCTGCCCGGCGGTCGGCCTGTTCGGCGGCGTGCACGGCCTGGAGCGCATCGGCAGCGATGTGGTGATGTCCTTCATCGACAGCCTGGTGCAGCGCCTGCGCTGGGACCGCACGCTGCAAGACCTGCTGCAAGGCCTGCGGCTGGTAGTGATGCCGATGGTGAACCCGGGCGGCCTGCTGGTGGGCAGCCGCTCGAACCCGGCCGGTGTTGACCTGATGCGCAATGCCCCGGTGGAAGCCGGCGCCGGCGTGCCCTGGCTGGTGGGCGGACACCGCCTGTCAGCACACCTGCCCTGGTACCGCGGCCCGCTGAAGGCGCCGATGCAGCCGGAAAGCGAAGCGCTGTGCCGGCTGGTCGAAACCGAGCTGCTGCCGCGGCCCTTCACCATCACCGTCGATTGCCACTCCGGCTTCGGCCTGAACGACCGGGTGTGGTTCCCGTTCGCCCACACCGCGCGGCCGATCGAGCACCTGCCCGAGCTGCATGCGCTGGCCGAGGTGTTCGACCGCAGCCTGCCCCAGCACCCCTACGTGATGGAGCCACAGAGCCGCCAGTACCTGACGCACGGCGACCTGTGGGACCACCTGTACCTGGCCTCGCGCCAGCAGCCCGACCGCATCTTTCTGCCGCTGACACTGGAGATGGGCTCATGGTTGTGGGTGAAGAAGAACCCGCGCCAGATGTTCAGCCGCGACGGCATCTTCAACCCGCTGATCCAGCACCGCCAGCAGCGCGTACTGCGCCGCCAGCACACGCTGCTCGACTTCATCCTGCGCGCCGCGCTCAGCCACGCGCAGTGGGTGCCGCAAGGTGCCGCCACGCGCGCCCGGCATCATGAGCAGGCGCTGGCCCGCTGGTACCGCATTCCACGCAGCGCCCGGCCATGAACACCCCCGTCGCTCCACCTTCAAGCCAAGCCCCCTGCGTTCTTCTGCGCGGCCTGGCGCGTGGCAGCGGCCACTGGGGACAAGGCCAAGGCGGCTTCGCCGACCAGCTGGCACACAGCCTGGCGCCCGGCGCCTTGCTGCTGCCCGACCTGCCCGGCAACGGCATGCTGTGGAATGACACCAGCCCCACCCGCGTGGGCGCGATGACCGACGCGCTGCGCCAGCAACTGGCCCCAACCTTGGCACAAGGCCCCCCGGTGCGCCTGGTGGCCATGTCGCTCGGGGCGATGGTGGCTCTCGACTGGGCGCACCGGTTTCCCGCTGAAGTTCAGAGCGCGGCGCTCATCAATACCAGCCTGCGCGGCTTGAGCCCGCCCTGGATGCGCTTGCGGCCCACTGCGGCCCGCGCGGTGCTGGGCGCCTGGCTGCAGGCCGTGGTGGGTTTGGGCGATGTGGAGCAGCGTGAAGCCACCGTACTGCGGCTGACCAGCCAGCTGGCTGCGCGCAACCCGGCCTTGGCTGCCCGTACCATGGCTCATTGGGTGAGCCTGCAGACACAGTACCCGGTGCAGCCGGCCAACCTCATGCGACAGTTGTGGGCTGCAGCGCGCTTCAAGGCACCCCAAACGGCGCCAGCCATGCCCGTGCTGGTGTTGAACGGTGCGGGTGACGCGCTGGTGCATCCGGCCTGCTCAGCCGCCGTGGCGCAAGCCTGGGGCACACCGATGTGCCAGCACCCGACTGCCGGGCATGACCTGCCGCTGGACGACCCCGAGTGGGTAGCCGCCCAGCTCAGCCGCTGGTGGCGCGGGCTGGTTCCAGCGCCTGCTCAGCCTGACACACCGGCAGCCACAGCGTGACGGTGGTGCCCTCGCCCAGCACGCTGTCGAGCTGAACCTGGCCGCCATGCAGCTCGATGATTTCCTTCACCAGCGCCAGGCCCAGTCCGGTGCCGGGAATGGCGCCCGAGGTGTCCGCGCGGAAGAAGCGCTCGAAGGCGCGCCGCGCGTGGCTGGGTGACATGCCGATGCCGCGGTCGCGCACGCTCACGCCCACCTGATCCTGCCCTTCGTGTTCGCGGCGCATCACGGTCAAGGTGATGCGGCCGCCCTCGGGCGAGTACTTGTAGGCGTTCGAGAGCACGTTGGTCAGCGCATGCTGGAACTTGGCCCGGTCCACCCGCACGGGCGGAATCTGCGGCGGCAGCACCAGGTCGATCTCGCGGGTGTCGCCCGGCACCATCAGCGCATTCACGCCGGCGTCGATGACCTCACGCACCTCGGTCACTTCCAGATGGAAGTCCTTGCCCTTGCGGGCTTCGATGCGGGCCAGGTCCAGCAGCTCGTTGATCATGTCGGTCAGCCAGATCGACTGACGGTTGATGGTCTGCAGCACGTCGCGGGTGCGGGCTTCATCAAACTTGCGCATCAAAAGCAGGTCAGAGAAGCCGCGGATGCTGGCCATCGGCGTGCGCAGCTCGTGCGCGGCGGTTGAAAGGAACTCGCTCTTCATGCGGTCCACTTCGGTTTCGCGGCTGATGTCGCGCAGGTGCAGCACCTGGCGCACATTGGGTGCATCACAGTCGCGCCGGCTGCACACCACCACCTTCTGCGGCAGGCCACGCAGCACCAGCACCTCGGCATGCACGGCGCCGCCAGCGTCTTCCACGTCAGACAGCCAGTGCGCCATGCCGGGCGGGTCACGCTGCTCGATCACATTCAGCAGCTGTGCATCGAACTCGTCGCTGGCCAGGCCCATCACCTCGCTGGTGGCGATGCCGGTCAGGCGCTCGAACGCCGGGTTGGCAGAGACCACGCGCCCCTCACCATCGAAGGACACGAAGCCGTCAGGGCTGAGCGCAAAGATGGTGTCGAGGCGGGCGAACTGGTCGCGCAGCAGCACCTCGGCCTTCAGCCGCGCCGTCACGTCGCTCAGCACGCCGATGTAGTGGGTGATCTCGCCGGTGGTTTCGTCGTGCACCGGCGCGATCGAGATGTCGTTGTCGAAGCGCGCGCCGTCCTTGCGGTAGTTGGTCAGCACCACGCGGCAAGGCTCGCCCAGGGCAATCGCCTGGCGGATGTCGTTGATGCCCGGCTGCTGGGTATTGCCGCCCTGCAGGAAACCACAAGAGCGGCCCAGCGCTTCTTCCGGGCTGTAGCCGGTGAGCCGGGTAAAGCCTTCATTGATGAAGACCATCGGGGCGCCCGGCTTGCGGATGTCGGTCAGCACGATGCCGTTGCTGCTGGCGTCCACCGCGCGGTTGCGCAGCCGCAGGTCCGCCTCGGTTTCGCGCTGCTCGGTGATGTCGGTCAAGGTGCCGCTGAAGCCCACGGGCTGCCCGTCGTCATCACGCAGGCGCTGCACCTGCACCTGCATCCAGCACACGCCGCCGTCGGCGGTGAGGTAGCGCAGCTGCTGGCGAACTTCATCCTTCTCGCCACGCAGCAGTGGCTCGACCAGGGCCTGGCCGCGCGCACGGTCAGCGGGCCAGAGCGCGTCGAGGAAGGCGGTGCCGAGCATCTGCGACGCAGGTCGGCCGGTGATGCGCTCCCAGGCCGGGTTCAGGTAGGTCCACACGCCCAGTGCATCGGTCTGGAAGATCACTTCGTTGATCGACTCGATGACGCGGCGGTGCAGCTCCTTCTGGCGGCGGCGTTCGGTCACATCGTCGATCACCAGCACCACATGGTGAACCCAGCGCCGCGCGCCCGGCAGGGTGTCTTCGGGCGCGTCCATCATCGGACTGATGGTGACCTCGCACCACATCAGCTCGCCGTCCTTGCGGCGCACGCGCGTGGTCATGCGTACATCGCGCAGGCCGAGCACGCACTCGCGCATGGCCTCGGACATGTCACCGCCCACCACCTGGTTCTGCAGGGTGATGGCATCGGATCGCAGCAGCTCATCGATCGGTGCGCCGGTGATGTGGGCCAGCGCCGGGTTGGCGTACACGGCCTTGGCGCCACCCGGCTGCAAGGCCATGATGAGCACGCCGTTGCCGGTGGCCACCAGCGCGCGGTCACGCAGCTTCATGCCGGCCACGGCCTGTTCGCGGGCCTGGCGGGCACGCACGGTGCTGGTGATGTCGGAAAGGATGCCGTCGATGCGGATGGGCTGGTCTGCGGCGTCGCGCACCACGGTCATCCGGTTCTCGATCCAGCGCGGGCCTTGGGCATCGCCCGGCAGCGAAAAGCTGGCCACCGCGGTGCCGTTCACCCAGGCCGCTTCGAAGGCCTGTTCCAGCTCGGCCAGGCCGACCGTGCTGAGCAGCCGAGCCATCGTGGCGCGCACCATGGGCACGCGGTCCGCGTCCAGGCCCAGCAGGCGCGCCACTGGCGGGCTGGCAAACAGCAGCTGGTCGCGGTCGATGCTCAGGGCATACACGCCGTCCGACAAGCTGGCCAACGTGCTGTCCAGGCGCTGCTTGGCCTGCGCCAGCTCGTTGGTGCGGGCGGTCACCTGCTGCTCCAGCGAGGTCTGTGCGCTGAGCAGGCGCTGGAGCATGGCGCTGAAGCTCTGCGCCAGGCTCTGCACCTCGATGCCGCCGCCCTGGAAATCGGCCTGCAGCAACTGGGGCACGGCCTCCAGGCCATCCCGGGTAACGGTGGCCGCGGCGTCTCGCAATGCTTGCAGCGGCTGCACGGCCTCACTCGACAGCGTGGCCATGCCGCGCCGCACGAAGCGCAGCAGCAGCGCACCGAGCACGAGGTAAGCGCCACCAATCCAGAACGCCGGCGCCATCGCGCGCAGCGCGCTTTCGTGCACCGCCAGGGTGATCACGGGGAAGCCTTCCACGCCCGGGCCGGTCAGCTGCAGCGGCGCCGCCAGCGACAACTCCCGCCGGCTTGCCGTGTCAGACGCCGCCAGCTGGGCATCGCCACTTTGAACCACGCCCCGATAGCCTTCCGGCAACTTGCCCAGGCCGGGGGCCAGCAAGGCACTCAGGTCGAGTTCACCCACCAGAGCGCCTTCCACCGTGCCCGTGCTGCCGAAGATCACCGGGTAGGCCACCAGCAGGCGCCAGCGCTCGCCACGCCGCACCAGTTCAACCTGGTACTTCGATTCATCCACGCAGCGCCGCCCCAGCGCCAGTGCCGTCTGGTCCTGCATCTGGTCGTCGTCGACGATGTGGTTGTCGGCCAGGGCCTGCCCCATGTGGTCGGTCAACCAGAGTGCGCGCAAGCCCGGGTGGGCGCGGCGATGCTCGGCGAGCGTTGGCATGATGTAGGCGGTGCGGCCGGTGGGGTCAACCAGCGCATTGCGCACCAGCGTGCGGCCGGACAGCTCATGCAGGCCATTGAGCTGTCCGCTCAGCTCGCTCGACATCTGCGCCTGCAGCTCACTGCTGACCCGGCTGAGCTGGGCGTCAGAGCGCTGCAGCAGCAGCCAGACGATCATCACCAGCGACAGGCTGCCGATCAGCAACGCGCCGGTCGTGACCAGGCGTTGTGCCCCCGCAGCCAGCCGATGGGCGAGGCTGTCAGGCGTGGGCTGCCGCGACCTGGTGTTCATGCCTGCATCAGCCCCTGGATTTCAGGGCACCGAGGCGGCCATCGGCTCCCCAGCGGGCGAGCAGCACGTCGCTCTCGGCCAGCGCTTCGTGGCGCTCACGGGTGAAGGCGGGGGCGTAGCGCCGCACCACGCCGTCAATCGGATCGAGGTTTTCGAGGGCGTCGCGGATGACCTCGCGCCGGGTGCTGCGTGCACGCTCCAGCGCCCGCTGAAGGATGAGCACGCAGTCATACCCGTGGCCCAGACCGACCAGCGAGGGCATGCGCAGCGGGTCAGTCAGACCCATGCGCTGTGCGGCGCGTGCCAGCACGCTTTGCCCACGCGGGGTACGCTGGATGTTCAGCGCGGTGGTTTGCACCACGCGCAGGTCGATGTCGCGCAGGCCTTCGCCCACCAGCTTCGGGAAGTCACCGCCGGCAATGCCCCAGTGGCTGTAGATGGGCGGGCGCACATTGGCGGGCAGCGCCAGCAGCTCCTTGCACAGCACGACGCCTTCCGGCTCGTTCGCCACCAGCAGCAGGGCTTGCATGCCGGCCTGCTTGAGCGCAGCCACATGCTCGACCATCGAGGTCTCGCCGCCCCAGTTGTACCAGCGCACCGGCAACAGCTGGAGCTGGGTGCCCTTCAACTGGCCCATGCGCGCCTCCGTGGCCGCCAGGCAACTGCGGCCCCAGCCGGAGTTGGGGGCCAGCAAGCCCATGCGCTGGTGGCCGTCGGCCTGCGCGGCCTGCAGCAGCGCACTCATCGCCCAGGTGTCGTTCAGCGACACGCGGAAGGCCCAGTCCGGCTGCCGTTTGGCATCGAGCACCGTGTTCGCGGCAGCCCAGGGGCTGAACACCGGGCATTGCAAGGCAGCTGCCTGGTTGCCCATTTCCACCAGCACCGGGCTGAAACGGCTGCCGAGCACGGCGATCAGGTCGGGCATGGCGGCCAGCTCGCGGAAGTTTTCCAGGCCCCGGCTGGGCACGCTGCGGTCGTCGCGCAGCTCCAGCTGCAAGGGCCGGCCACCGAGCACGCCGCCGGCGGCGTTGATGTCTTCAATGGCCAGCTCCACCCCGAGCCGGATGGCGTCGTCGCTGGTGCTGCTGGCCATCTTGAGCTCGGCGGTCATGCCGATGCGCACGGGCGCACCCGTGGCCCAAGCCTGGGCGGCCCAGGGCAGGCTCGCCACTGTGGCTGTGGCCCGGTGGAGGAAGGTGCGGCGGCGGCGGTCAAGGGCGTGGCTCATGGCGATCTTCCGTGCTGCAGGCGCCGCGCAGGGCGCAGCAACCTTTGTCAGGTTCACGGGATATCGGCCTCGCAGGCCGTGCCTTAAGTCAGGGAAACTTGCGCCACAGGCAAAAAAAAACCGCCACACGAAGTGGCGGTTTCCGCGAGCCGGCCCGTAGGCCAAGCTGGGTGCTTACACCGGGCGGATGTTGGCAGCTTGCGCGCCCTTCGGGCCTTGCTTGACCTCGAATTCAACGCGCTGGTTTTCCTGCAGGCTGCGGAAACCGCCGCCGTTCTTGATTTCGCTGTGGTGGGCGAACAGGTCCTTGGAACCGTCTTCAGGAGCGATGAAACCAAAGCCCTTGCCGTCGTCGAACCACTTCACGATGCCGAATTGCGTACTCATGGATGAATCCTTGTTGAGTGAAAAAGAAAAGCCACCAGACCGGCGCACACGCACCTGTCTGGACAGAGACACTCAAGAAAGTTCAAACCGGGGGAAGCAATCACCTGGGCCGACCAGCTGGGGCGTGCGTTGCACGCCGGCAGAAGGTGGAAGTAGAGCAAGACCTTGAGGAAACGGTCTTGTGCATGTCTGTGGGCGCAGTGTACGCCCCTCGCCCGGGCAGCGCCGGTTTTATTTTCCAAAGCCTTTCAAGGGGCTCTGGCCGGGCTGCGTTCAGCCGCGCCGGTTGCCGGCCTTGCGTTCCGGCGGCGCCATGCCACTGGCCTGCTCCAGCCAGAGCAGCGCGTCCACCTGGTTGAGCAGGTGCTCCAGGTAGCCGGGTGCGGTCTGGTTCATCAGCGTCAGGGCCTGGTTGAGCAGGCGCTGGGTGTTGAGCGGGCCGGCGTTCTCAGGCACCTTGGCCAAGGCCTGCGACAAGCGCTGCTCGACCCCCAGGCGCGACCAGGTGCTGCGAAAGAGCTGCACGGTTTTCAGTTCGGGCAGGTTGGCGGCCGGGTAGGCGGCGCGCGATGCCTGCGCTGGCGCTGAGGCGCCGGGATGGGCGGCGGGCAATGCCGCGTGATGCGCGACTTCTTCTACGGGAGTGCCACCGGCCAATGTGGCCAGCAGCCCAGCCAATGGACCTTGCGGGCTGCTTGGGCGCAGCGGCTTGGCTGCGACCGTGCTGCTGGCCACGCCTTGCAAAGCAGGGTCAGGCAGTTCGTTCAGCAGCACATGCAGCCGTTGTGCGAGCAAGCGCTGCACCGCATCAGGTTGCGTGTGGGCGCGACGCGCCATGGCGGTGATGAGGCGCCAGCGCACCGGGTCTGCCGTGGCAGCACCGGCCGCTTCCAGCGCGCTGATGCGATCAACCGCGATGGTGAGCGCGGGCACGAGCGGCACCGCAGGCGCCACGGGCACCGTCGGTTGCGCTGATGACGCCAGCATGTTCATGCCGGCTGCTGCCCCTTGGGCACGATGGGCTTCGGGGTCGGAGTGATCTCGACCCGGCGGTTCATGGCCCGGCCCTTGGCATCGGCGTTAGACGCCACCGGTTGCTCGGAGCCGAAGGCCGCCGCGAACACCGACGACGACGGCAGGCCGGCGTCGATCAGCGCACGGGTCACGGTCAAGGCGCGGCGGGCGGAGAGCTCCCAGTTGTCGGCCATCTGCTTGCTGCCGTCGCGCACCAGGCGGTCATCGGTGAAGCCGCTAACCATCAGAATTTCGTCGCGCGCACCGAGGTAGGCGGTCAGCGGTGCAGCCAGGCTCTTGAGCAATTGCACGCCCTCGCCTTGCAGCTGGTCAGAGCCGGCCGCGAACAGCACGCTGTTGCTGATGCCGATACGGCCATCGCGCAGCGTGACGCGACCATCGGCCAGCGGAATGGCCAGGGCCTTCTCCAGCGCAGTGCGGCGTTGCTCTTCCGCCTGGCGCTTGCTCACTTCGGCATCCAGCTCGATGCTGAGCTGCAACTGCACGCCGAGCGAGCACGCCAGGATCAGCACGAAGGCGCCCAGCAAGCCCGCCATCAAATCCCCAAACACGGCCCAGACGGGCACGCCCGCCTCGCCGTTGTCGGCGCCGGCGTCCAGCTCATCGATGCTCATGCTGCCGGGCCTGCGTTGGTGGCCACGGTACCTGCCGCGCGCTGCTGGCTGGCCATGCGCTGCAGGTCTTCCACCACCTGCTTCTGCGACATGATGCTGAGGTCGATCACCTCACGGGCCTGCGCCACGTAGTACGCCAGTTGCTCATCGCTGCGAGTCATCGACTGGCCCAGGGCCGTGTCCACACGTTCCAGGTGGCCCACCAGCTGCTGGCTGCCTTGCTGGAACACCTGCACCGCCGCGCCAAAGGCCTCGCCAAGGCTGGCCACTTCCACGGCGCTGCCGGCCAGCTGCGCGGCCACGTTGTCGAGGCGCGTGGCCTCGGCATCGACCTGGCTGGCGAAACGGGTGGTGGCCAGCGCCAGGCCGTCCGTCGTCGACTGCACCAGCGCATCGATCGCCTGGCGTTGCTCGGTGGAGGCGCGCTGCACGGCGTCAAGCAGGGTCGACAAGGTGCCCATCAAGCGGTTGCGCTCTTCCAGCATGGCCTGGTCACGCACCATGCTGTCTGACAATTTCTCGCGCAGCTCGGCCACCACTTCGGCGGCGGCGCGCGGGGCTTCAGCGGCCAGCGTCACCAGGCGCGACACCTCGCTGATGGTGCCTCGCGCATGGGCTTGTGCCTCGGCCGTGATGCTGCGTGCCGTGGCTTCCAGCGTCTGGCAGATCTGCTGTTGCTGGCTCAGGCTGGCCGCACCGGCTTGCTGCCACTCGCGTTGCAGCGAGCTGGCCATGGTTTCCAGCGATTGCTGCCAGGTGGCCAGGCGCTGGGTGTCGCGCGCGGCCAGCTCGGTTTGCAGTTGCTCGTGTGATTGCGCCAAGGCACCCAGCAAGGCGCCCGACTGGCGATCGAAATGCGCGCCGGCATCGGCCTGCACACGTTGCACCTGCTGCAGCAGCTGTTCGCTGTTGCGCTCTTGCTGGGCCAGCGCGCCTTGCCAGGTGGTGGATACACCGGCCACCGCCGCATCCAGCCGAGTGGCCACCGCCGACAGCTGCTCACCCACACTGCCCGCCACACGCTCATGCAGCGTGGCGCTTTCGCGGGCTACGATGTCGGCGGCGCCGACCAGGTCGGCCTGCAGCGCCAGGTGGCTGCTGGCCACCCGTTCCACCAGCGCTGCGGCGCGTTCATCAAAGCGCGTGGAAATGCCCTCGATCTGGCGGCCCACCTGCTCGACGATGCGCTCATGCAGCGCGGCGGTTTCGCGGGTGATGCCGGCCATCGTGGCTTCAGCCACCGGCTGCAGCGTGGCGCTGACCTGCCGGGCGCTTTCGCCCAGGCTGGCCTGCAGCGACGTGCCAACCGATGCGGCCAGCGCCTGGTAGCTGTCAGCGGCCTGGGCATGGAAGCGGGCCTGCTCGGCCGCGAGTTGCTCGGCCGATTGGCGGGCCTGCGATTGCACCGTCGTCATCAGCGACTGCATCTCACCCAGCCACGACCGGGTCATGCCCTGCAGCTCGGTCTGCATCTGGTTGAGCAGCGCGGGCATCTGGGCCAGCAGCTCAGGCATCTGCGCGGCCTGCTGCTGCATCAGCGCCAGCATCGCTTCACGCTGATGGGCGCGGCCGAACGGGCGCAGCGTGGTGGCAATCGCCGCGTCCAGCGCGGCCTGTGCGCGCTGGCGGTCACGCCGCACCAGCGCCGACATCAAACCCAGCATGGCCGAGGTGGCCACACCCACCACCGAGGTACCAAAGGCCAGACCCAGGCCCTTGACGGGCGCGGCCAGCGCGTCACGCATGGCCTTCAGATCGGTCGTGGCTTCAAGCGCAGCGCCCGTGCCACCCAGCGTGGCCACCATACCCAGGAAGGTGCCCAGCATGCCCAGCAGCACCAGCAGGCCGACCAGAAACGGCGTCATCGACGGACCGGGCAAGCCCACGCGTTCACCTTCCACCCGGAGGCGCACGGCGTGGCGCAGCGAGACCGGCACAGCTGCCAGCCAGGCGGCCAGGTCTTGCACTGGTGCAGCCGCCAGCGCGAGGGCGCCGTCGAGCCGGGCGGTGTCTTGCCAAGCGCGGCGCAGCTCCAGCGCGCCGACGCTGTAGAACACCACGATCAGCAGCGTCATGCCCAGCGCAAACGGCTGCCTGACGTAGCCGGCCGACACCCACAGGGCCACCAGCGCGCCCAGGGCATAGGCCACCAGCAAGGCCCAGCGCGTGGTGCGACGGGCATCCACGGGCGCGCGGGCGGATGGCGTGTCAGACACCGGAGGATTGTTCTTCTTTGCGTCGTTCATCTGTGTGTTGTTCTGGGTGTTGCAGCGCCTCCAGCAGGCCCTGCAGCGGCATCAGCCGCAATGCCAGTTCGGCGTGCAGCAAGCGCTGCATGTCCTGGCGAAAAACCACGCCCCATCGGGCTTCTTCAACAGCAGCCTCACTGCGTGCTGCGGCACTGCGCAGCCGGTCGAAGTGCCGCTCCACCAGCAGCGGCATCATCGACAGCAACTGGCGCTCATGCGCGCCGGCCACCTGCGCCATCACCGCGTCCAGCGCGGCCAGCCGGGCAGACACGCCGCCCCGGTGCGCCAATGAGGCACGCAGCTGGCTGCGCAGCCCGTCCAGCGCCATGTCCATGTTCTGCTGGATGGCCGCATATCGCTGCCGATACGGCGCCACGTCGCTGTCATCCAGACGCAGCACGGCGGCCGAGGCCGGCAAGGCGCGCAGGCCGGCAGGCTTCTGCCCCCCGCGCAGCAAGGGCTCGTCCCGGATCGACTGCTCGAACACCGCCTGCAGGCGCGACACCGCCTGCGCCGCTTTCGCCGCATCCAGCACCTTGGTGCCGGCCGGCGCAGGCTCCAGCCCGCCATGAAGCGCGGCGAACAAGGCGCCCGCTTCCGTCCAGCCCAGCCACCGGCTCATGCCGTCGGCAAAGGAAGGGGCGGCCACCGAGGCGTCAAATAATGAAAGCTGCTTGAGCAGGCCCACCAGGGCCGAACCATTCAGGCTTGCGAGGGATGCGTCTTGCGCCATGGCGAAGGCAGGCTCCAGACGGAAAACCCGGCAGTCTAATACAGCGGGGCTGGCTGGCTTTGAGGGCCGGACTGGGCACCGTGTGGCTCATGTCACGCTGGGCGGAGATGAAAACGGTGGGGTAGTTGGCACGAAGTGGCCGGGTGCCGAGGGCACTTGGGGGAACCGCCAGCACGGGTGCATCGGTCAGGCTGACTCCGTGATGAGCCTCGCGGAGGAGAGGCGGCGGGTGGCCGCGCAGTGGGCACCCCGCAACCCTTCTATTCACTTGGTAGGCCGTGTTGGACTTGAACCAACGACCAAAGGATTATGAGTCCTCTGCTCTAACCAACTGAGCTAACGGCCCTCCGTGAACAGCCGCGCATTATCAGGCATGCAGGGGGGTGGGCATGGGCAGGTCGACCCAGAAACAGCAACCTTCGCCGGGGACGGAGTTGACGCCGATCTCGCCGCCCATGCGCTGCACCAGCTCACGGCTGATGTGCAGGCCCAGGCCGGTGCCTTGGTCGTGGCTGTTGTGCAGGCGGGCGAAGGGCTGGAAGAGTCTGTCCTGGGCACCTTCGGGCAAGCCGGTGCCGGCGTCGCTCACGGCAATGCGGCAGCGCCCGCCGGTTTGCCAGGCATGCACCTCGACATGGCCGGGCGCGCGGTTGTGGCGCAGCGCGTTCGACAGCAGGTTGAGCAGAACCTGCTTCAGCCGGGTGCCATCGGCCACCACGCTGACGGTGTCAGGCACATACATGAGCAGCGGGTGCCCTTCGGCAGCCGGACCCAGCATCTGGAAACACTGGCTCACCTGCTGCGCCACATTCACGGGCTGCAGCTTGATGGGCAGGTGGCCGCTTTCAAGGCGGGCCACATCGAGCAGGTCGTTGGCCAGCGCCAGCATGTGGCGGCCGGCCCGAAGAATCTGCGCCATGTGCTCACGCTGGCGGGCATCGGTCACCTGGTTCTCGACGAGGCTGGCGAAGGCCAGCACCGCGTGCAGCGGGGTGCGCAGCTCATGGCTGACCTGCGACAAGGCGCCCTGCCCGGCCCGCTGCGCCGCCTCGGCCCGCAGCGCGGCACGGCGCAGGTCTTCCAGCTGGGCGATGGCCTCGGTGTGGTCATGAAAACTCGCGAACACCATGCCCGGCTCCTGCCCGTGGGGTGGCAGGTGCTGCACCAGGCCGTAGGCCATCAGCACGGAGCCATCGGCGCGCTTCAGCGGCATCACCGCGTTGCGGGCGACCAGCGGGTGCGATGCGCCTGCCGCTAGAGCATCAACACCCGCCGGCTGCCACCGAACCTGCACGTCGGCCGTCATCAGGCTCCACAGTGACACGCCATTCAAGGCGCCCGGCGCCCAGCCCAGCAACTGCTCTGCCGTGTGGTTGGCGTGGTGAATGCGCCCGTCCGGGCTGGCCAGCAGCATGCCTTCGGAGCCGGCCATGAAGGCACGCGTCAGGCCACGCTCAATGCCGAAGGCGGCTGTGTGGGCTGCATCGGTGGTCGAAGAGGGATGGCGAACCGCGGGCCTCACGTTGTCCGTGCTGACGTCGTCGGCCGGCAATTGCCCCGCCAGGCGCTGCAGCGTCATCAGCAGGCCGTAGCGCCACAACTCGGTTTGCTGATGCCGCGGCACAACCAGGGCATGGCTCAGCAGGTCAGCCCCCTCGCGCATCGACGCGCTGCCTTGCTGCCTGAGCAGATCAGCCACCAGCTCCAGTTGCTGGACCACATGAAACGGGTCACCCTCGGACGGCCCGACGGTGTCGATCAAGGCCATGGCGTGCTCAAGCGCATTGCGCATCAAAGGTAGCGCGGTATCCATGGCGAGCACCGGGGCGGTGCTGCTTTTCAAAAAACTCAACGACGACTCCTGCGATTCTGCGCAGCGCTGCCGGATCTCGGCCAGCATCAACACCCGGGGCCTCTCTGTGTCGAGAAGTCCCCGCCGAATCAGTTACGACTACCTGCCGATTGGTCACAAGCGTACACACACGCTAGAAACTATTCAATTGCCATCCTACAAAAGTGCGAGGTGTGGCACGGCCGCGACGCCGGGCCACGTGCTTACCCGTGCACGCCGCCTGTTGTGCGCGGGCCGTGTTCACAATGAGCCACACCTGCGCAGCGTCTCCTTCGATGTCAGCCACCCACCCCGAGCCCATCAAACGCACCCGCCGCCGCTCTCTGGCCGATCAGGCGGAGTTTCGCCAGACCATCCTGAAGCTGGCCAACGCCATCTTTGCGGCGGAAGGTTATGACGCTCTGTCGATGCGCCGCCTGGCCAATGAGGCCGGCGTGCCGCCGATGACCCTGTATCGCTACTTCCCCAGCAAGTACCACCTGCTGCGCCATATCTGGGACGACCTGCTGGTGGAAGCTGCCGCCAGTGCCAATGCCGCCAGCGCCAATGCCACCGAGCCCGTGGCGGTGCTCACCGCCTGGCTGGGCGGGTTCGTGGACTACTGGCTCAACAACCGCGACCATTACCTGCTGGTCTTCACGACCGGCCACGAAGGCAGCCGCGAAAGCCTGGGGCTGGCGCCCTATCTGGAAGCGTCGCCGGGCAAGATCGTGCTGGAACACCTGGGCAGCCTGCTGGACGCCTGCCTGCCCGCCGCAGGCTCGGCCGACAGCCTGGGGCGTGATGCCCGCCGCGCCTTGGGCGAATGGCTGATGTGCCGCTTGTTCGGCCTGCTGCACCCGGTGTTGTATCTGCCAACGTTCCCTTGGCGCAGCCCCGCGCTGCTGCGCGATGAGATGTTGGCCGAAGTGGCCGCGAAGATCAGCGCTGTGACAGGGCGTTGCCCACCAGCCGTGACGTGATGTCGACGATCTGGATCATGCGGTCGTAGGCCATGCGGGTCGGGCCGATCACGCCCAGCGTCCCCACGATGCGGCCGTCCACCTCGTAGGGCGCCGACACCACCGACAGCTCTTCATAAGGCACCACGCGGCTTTCGCCACCGATGAAGATGCGCACGCCCTCGGCGCGGCTGGAGGTGTCCAGCAGGCGCATCAGCTGGGTCTTCTGCTCGAACAGATCAAACAGCTTGCGCAGTGATCCCATGTCGTTGCCAAAATCCTGCACGCCGAGCAGGTTGCGCTCACCGCTGACGATGACCTGGTCCTGGTTCTCGGCCAGCGCATCCGTGCCGGCCTGCACCGCTGCCTGCATCAGGCTGGCGATTTCCACGCGCAGCACGTCAACTTCATTCTTCAGCCGGCCCCGCACCTCGTCGATGCTCAGGCCGGCGTAGTTCGCGTTCAGGAAGTTGGAGGCCTCCACCAGCTCGCTCTGGGTGACGTCGGTGGCGGTGAATATGACGCGGTTCTGCACATCGCCATCCGGCGCCACCAGAATCACCAGCACCCGCTTGTCGCCCAGCCGCAGGAATTCAATGTGGTGGAACACGCCCGCCTTCTTCGGCGCGGTGATGACACCAACGAAGCTCGACATGTTCGAGAGCAGCTGCGCCGCCTGCGCAATCACGCGCTGCGGCTGGTCGGGCTGCAGCTGGCCCCGCGCCACGGCTTCGTCGCTGACCAGGCTGGCCGCGTCGAACGGACGGGCGGTGAGCATGGTGTCAACGAACAGCCGGTAGCCACGGGCCGTGGGCACGCGCCCGGCCGAGGTGTGCGGGCTGACGATCAACCCGAGGTCCTCGAGGTCGGACATCACGTTGCGGATGGTGGCTGGCGACAGCTCCAGCCCCGAGGCCTTGGAAAGGGTTCGGGAACCCACGGGCTGGCCGTCCGCGATATAGCGTTCAACCAAGGTCTTCAACAGGGATCGGGATCGCTCGTCGAGCATGCTTTTCATTGTACGGACATGCGGGCTGACCACGCGGGCAGCACGGGGGCGTGTGGTGTAATTCCCGGCACGATGACCACTTCCCCGCAGCCCCGTTTCCGCCATGCCGCGCTGATCGGCAAATACCAGGCACAGGGCATTCGGCCGCAGCTTGAAAGCATCGCGCAGTTCCTGTCGCGCCAGGGCCTGGAAGTCTCGGTCGACCGGGACACCGCCCTGAACACCGGCTGGTCTGACTTTGGTGCGCTCACGCCCGCTGAAATTGGCGAGCGCTGCGACCTGGCGGTGGTGGTAGGTGGTGACGGCACGATGCTCGGCATCGCCCGCGAGCTGGCCCGCTACAACGTGCCGCTGGTCGGCATCAATCAGGGCCGGCTGGGCTTCATCACCGACGTGCGTGCCGCCGACTGGGCCGAAGCCCTCGGCCCCATCGTGCAGGGCGACTACGAGGAAGAGCAGCGCTCCATGATCGAAGGCGGCGTGTGGCGCGATGGCCAACCCATCTTCGAAGGCCTGGCCCTGAATGACGTGGTGGTGGGCCGTGGTGCCACCTCCAGCATGGTGGAGCTGCGTGTGGATGTGGGCGGCGAGTTCGTCGCCAACATGCGCGCCGACGGCCTGATCGTGGCATCGCCCACCGGCTCCACGGCCTATGCGCTCTCGGCCGGCGGGCCGATCCTGCACCCGTCGATCGGCGGCTGGGTGCTGGTGCCCATCGCCTCGCACACCTTGTCCAACCGGCCGATCGTCCTGCCTGACTCGCAAGAGGTGCAGATCACCATCGTCAACGGCAAGGACAGCAGCGCCAATTTCGACACCCACGGGCTGGCCAGCCTGCTGCATGGCGACCAGGTTCGCCTGCGCCGCTCGGCCCAGCGCGTGCGGTTCATCCATCCCCGCGGCTGGAGCTACTACGCCACGCTGCGCCGCAAACTTCGTTGGTACGAAGGCGTCGTCTGACGCCAGACCTTTGAGGGCCACATGCTCAAGCACCTGACCCTGCGTGACTTCGTGATCGTCAGCATGCTGGACGTCGACATCGACGCCGGCTTCTGCGTCTTGACCGGCGAAACCGGCGCCGGCAAATCCATCCTGATCGACGCCTTGCAGCTGGCGCTCGGTGCACGGGCAGACAGCCATGTGGTGCGCGAGGGCGCGGCCCGGGCAGAGATCACCGCCATCTTCGACCGGCCCGGCTCACTCAAACGCTGGCTGGAGGCCGCCGGCTTTGACGACAGCGACGAGCTGCTGCTGCGCCGCGTGGTGGACAACCAGGGCAAGAGCCGGGGCTACATCAACGGCAGCCCGGCCACCGCCAGCCAGCTGCGCGAGGTGGCCGACCACCTGGTGGACATCCACGGCCAGCACGCCTGGCAAGGCCTGACCCGCCCCGCCTCGGTGCGCGCGCTGCTCGACGAGCAAGCCGGCATCGACGCCACGCCGATGGCCACCGCCTACGCCGCATGGCAGCAGGCCGTTGAGCAACTCGCGCAGGCCCGCGCACGGCAGACCGAGCTCGACAGCGAACGTGAACGCCTGCAGTGGCAACTGGGCGAGTTGCAGAAGCTCGCCCCGAAACGCGACGAGTGGCCGGAGCTGAACGCAGAACATGAACGGCTGTCGCACCGCCAGGCGTTGATGGACGCCACCGCCCAGGCCGCTGCCCAGGTGGCCGATGACGACAGCAGCGCGATGCGCAGCGTCAGCCGCGCCCTGAACGCGCTGGATGACGTGGCCACCTACGACACCCGGCTGGCCGACATCATCACCGCCCTGCACGGCGCCCAGGCCCAGCTTGAAGACGCCGCGCACAGCCTGCAGGCCTATGTCAGCCGCACCGAACTGGACCCCGAACGGCTGGGCGAACTCGACGGCCGCATGTCGACCTGGATGGGCCTGGCCCGCCGCTTCCGGCGCTCACCGGAAGACTTGCCGACACTGCTGGAGGAATGGCAGGCCGCGCTGCGCGCGCTGGATGAAGCCGCCGATCTGGACGGTCTGGAACGCAAGGTGGCGGCGGCCCTGGCCCAGTGGCGCAGCCTGGCACAAGCCGTGAGCGCCGCACGCCGCAAGGCCGCACAACCGCTGGCGCAGCGCGTGACCGACGCCATGCAGCAACTGGGCATGGCCGGCGGCCGCTTTGACGTGACCCTGGTGGCGCAAGAGCAGCCGCAGGCCTTTGGCCTGGAGAGCGCTGAGTTTCTGGTGGCCGGCCACGCGGGCAGCACGCCGCGCCCCCTGGCCAAGGTGGCCTCGGGCGGTGAGCTGTCGCGGCTGGCCCTGGCCATCGCCGTGAGCACCGCCCAGGCACGTGGCCCGCAACGCGACGATGAGCCGGCGCCTGCCACGCTGATCTTTGACGAAATCGACAGCGGCGTGGGCGGCACCGTGGCCGATGCCGTGGGCCGCCAGATGAAGGCGCTGGGCCGCAGCGCCCAGGTGCTGGCCGTGACCCACCTGGCGCAGGTGGCCGCCTGCGCCGATCGACATTACGTGGTTGCCAAGGCCACCCAGGGCGGCCAGACACTGAGCCAGATCGCGCCGGTGGCCGGCGAGGCCCGGGTGGCCGAAGTGGCCCGCATGCTGGGCGGCGAGCGCAGCAGCGGCACCAGCCTGGCCCACGCCCAGGAACTGATCAACCATGCGCTGGCAGAGGTGGACGCCACCCCGCCGCGCACCAGGAAGCAATCCACCGGACGCACGCGATGAGCAGCACTGACACGAGCGAGTTGCCGCCCGAGGGCACCCAGGCACCAGACACCCGCGAGGTGGTGCTGGTCACCGGCATTTCCGGTTCAGGCAAGTCGGTGGCGCTGCATGCGCTGGAAGACGCCGGCTACTTCTGCGTCGACAACCTGCCGCCCGAGCTGCTGCGCGACTTCATCCGCGTGGAAACCATGCACGGCGTACGCCGCATGGCGATCGCGGTGGACGTGCGCACCGCTGGCTCACTGCCGCACCTGCTGCCGGTGCTCGACCAGCTCAAGGCTGACGGCGTGCTGGTGCGCAGCATCTTCCTGAATGCCACGACCACGGCCTTGGTGCGACGCTTCTCGGAAACCCGACGCCCACACCCCTTGAGCAAGCCCGGCGACATCGCCGACCCGCACCGCGCGCTGGTGGACGCCATCGAACTGGAGCGCAGCCTGCTGGCCGACCTGCGTGAACGCTCGACCGAGCTCGACACGTCGCAGCTGCGTCCAGTGCAATTGCGGTCGTGGATCCGCGACCTGGTGGGTGCCACGGGCAGCCGCCTGACGCTGGTGTTCGAGTCCTTCGCCTTCAAGCACGGCGTGCCGCTGGACGCCGACCTGGTGTACGACGTGCGCGTGCTGCCGAACCCGTTCTACCTGCGCGAGCTGCGTCCGCTCACCGGCCGGGATGCGCCCGTGGCCGACTACCTGCGCGCGCAGCCCGAGGTCGAGGAAATGGCCGGCCAGATCGAGGCGTTTGTACGGCGCTGGCTGCCGGCCTATGAAGACGACCACCGCAGCTACCTGACCGTGGCCATTGGCTGCACGGGCGGGCAACATCGCTCGGCTTATCTGGTTGAAACGCTGGCGGCGCGTTTCGCGGGCACGGTGGCAACGCTGATTCGTCACCGCGAGCTGGACGGCCGCTGAAACACCACTGAGCGGCCAAGCCTGCCTCAGCGCAGCAGCTTGGCGACCGGTGCCGGAAGGCCATGGGCTGGCAGATCTGCCAGCGTCACCCACTTGCCTGTGGGCCAGGTGCGCTGAAGGCGCTCCAGGCGCTTGGGGCCGGTGCGCTCCGGCAGTGTGTGCCGCAGCGGGCTCAGCTCCCAGTCGAAGTGCGTGAGCACATGGCGCACCACGGGCAGCGGCTGGCGCTCACCCGGCCAGTCACCCAGCCAGGCCTCTGCGGCCTCCAGATCCTCGAACTCCGGCATCGACCACAAACCGGCCCACACGCCGGTGTCGGGGCGCTGCACCAGCCAGACGGCGTCGCCTTGCTGCAGCCAGAGCAGCGCATTGGCCCTGCGGCTGCGCTTCACCTTGCGCGTCTTCACCGGGAACTGCTCGGTGCGGTCTTGCCGGTGCGCTTCACACAGGTCGCTCAGCGGGCAGCTGTTGCACAGCGGCTGGCGCATCGAGCACAGCGTGGCGCCCAGATCCATCAAGCCCTGCGTGTAGGCTTCGATGCCCTGGTCTTGCGGCAACAGCTGCTCTGCAATCGCCCACAGGCGCCGCTCATGGGTGGTGCTGGCCAGGTCGTCCTCGAAGGCCAGCACGCGGGTCAGCACACGTTTGACATTGCCGTCGAGGATGGCGGTACGCTCACCAAAGCAGAACGCCGCGATGGCCGCCGCGGTCGAGCGCCCGATGCCGGGCAGGCTCACCAGTTGAGCCGCACTGGGCGGAAACGCACCACCGAAGTCGCTCATCACAGCCTGCGCGCAGCGGTGCAGATTGCGGGCGCGGCTGTAATAGCCCAGGCCCGCCCACAGCGCCAGCACATCGTCCAGCGGCGCTGCGGCCAGGCTGGCCACATCCGGAAAGCGCGCCAGAAAGCGGTCGTAGTAGCCCAGCACCGTGGCCACCTGGGTCTGCTGCAGCATGATTTCCGACAGCCACACCCGGTATGGATCACGGGTTTGCTGCCAGGGCAGCGCGTGGCGGCCGTGGCGCTTCTGCCAATCAATCAGCGGGGCCGCGATGCCCGGCAGTTCAACCTTCACGCGCAGTGCCTGATTGCCAACCGTCGGTGCTCACCAGGGGCATGCCTTCGGTCGGGGGGCCGCGCTCGTCCAGCTCGGTCACCGGGCCACGCTCAGCGCGTGTGCGCAGCGCCGATGCCAGCTCGTAGGCCCGGTCCACCAGCTCCAGCAGGCGCGCGTCCTGCTGCTCGACCTCGGTCAGCCGACGCTCCAGCTCACCGGTGGCCGATTGAATGCGCTCCAGCGATTCACGGCGGCGCTTGAAGCTGCGACGGCGCTCGCGGAACTGGCCGTCCACCTGCGCCGTGGCCGCCTGGTTCCAGGCCTCCACCTCGACACTGGCGCTTTCGAACACCACCCGCAGCTTCGACACCAGCATGCGCTGGAACTGCTCGGCAAAGCCCGGCGAGTTCATCTTCATCACCTGGGTGACGCCGAAGTAGCGGCTGTAGCTGCGCTCGATCAGCGCCAGCTCGTCACGGTAGGTCTGCAGCACCGGCGGCTCGTTCAGTCCCAGCGAAAAACCGAAATCGGCATTCAGCTGGTTGAACAGCGCCTGCAGCATTTCGTAGGCTTCATGGCACTGGCGCGAAGCCGTGTCGATCTGCGCCTGCAGGCCGGTGCAGAGCTCTGCGAAAGCGGCGCGTGCGCGCAGGTTGAACCAGCTGGAACCGATGGTTTTCTGGAGTTCGGCCACGCCTTCGCGGATGCGGTCAGCGTCGAGTGCGCGCATGGCGCCGCGCTGCAACTTGGCATGCACGGCACGCATGGCCATCAGGCGAGCATTGCAGCGCTCGAATTCTTCGGTGTCTTCGCGGACGCGGTCCAGCATCTGCGACACACGGCCAGAGCTCTTGCCACGCAAACCACGCAGCTCCAGCATCTGCTCGGCGTTGTGGCGGCGCTGGTCACGCAGGCGGCGGGTGGAATGTTCCAGCATCGACTGCACACCGGTGATGACCGCGCGCGACAGCACGCGCTGGCGTTGCGGCAGCAAGTCGGCATTCAGTGCAGATTCCAGCAGCGGCAGGCGGCTGGCCTCGAGCAATTCGGCATCGCCGGACATCCGCGCCGTCAAGGCCATGCGGGCAGACACCGGGAACACGCGCTCACGCTGGATGCCCAGCGTGCTGGCCGTGGCCACCCGCTGGCGCTCGATCGTGGCCTCGCGCTCAGCCGGCGTGGCGAGCGGGTCGGCCAGGGTGTCCATCTTGTTGAGCACCACGAAACACGCCAGGCCCTGGCCACCAAGGTGGTCCGACCAGATGTCGAGGTCAGAGCGGGTCACGCCGGTATCAGCACCCAGCACGAACAGGGCCGCATGGGCGCTGGGCAGCAGGCCCAGGGTCAGCTCAGGCTCGGTGCCGATGGCGTTCAGGCCGGGCGTGTCGACCACCACCAGGCCGCGCTGCAGCAAGGGGTGCGGGTAGTTGATGACGGCGTGGCGCCAGGCCGGGATCTCCACCAGACCGTCTTCGGTGGTCGGCGGGTTGTGAGTCGGGTGAGAGTCAGACCACAGCCCCAGGGCGCGGGCCTGCTCGCGGCTGACCTTGCGGATCTGGGTCACTTCCTGGAGCGCCTGGGCCAGCGCCTCGGGGTCATCCGGCGTGAGCTGGATGCGGCGCCAGTCCTCACGGCGCTCGCGCCAGTCGGTCAGGGTCAGCGCGTCGCTGCGGGTAGTGATCGGCAGCAGATCAAGCGAGGGCAGCTCATTGGCGTCCCACGACAGCTCCACCGGGCACATCGTGGTGCGGCCAGCGGTGGCTGGCAGGATGCGCCGCCCGGCATCGGCAAAGAAGATCGCGTTGATCAGCTCGCTCTTGCCGCGCGAAAACTCCGCCACGAAGGCCACGACCAGCTTGTCGGTCGACAAGCGTTGGCGCAGGGACTTGGACGCGGTCGCGGCGTGCGTAGCCAGCAAGTCGCTCTCGGAGAGAAACTCTTCAAGCGCCCCCAGTTCACGCTCCAGCGCCAGCCGCCAGTCGGCGAGCGCATCGAGACCGGGAACCAAGGTGGTCTGCATTTGCAGGCGCTGGTCAGGGGTGGCGGCAGTCAACATCACGATACGAGTCATGCTAGCGTCATTCGGCGGAACAAATTGACAGCGATTGAAACTGTTCGCCCGGACGAACCCTGAATTGTGGCAGGCCGGCGACGCCCCTTCCGCCTCACCGGTGCTGGCACCCTGCGCAGTAATAAGTGGCCCGCTGGCCCTGCACGATGCGTTTGATGCTGGCGCCGCAGCGCGAACAGGCCTGCCCCTCGCGCCCGTACACCCGCGCCTGGCCCTGGTATTGACCGACGCTGCCGTGCGCGTCGGTGAAATCTCTAAGGGTGGATCCGCCCGCCTCGATCGCCTCGGCCAGCACCTTGCGTACGGCGCTCAGCAGCTTTTCGGCGCGGCCATAGGCGATGCGGCGGCAGGGCGTGCGGGGGTCGATGCCAGCTTCGAACAGGGCGTCGCTGGCGTAGATGTTCCCGGCGCCCACCACCATGTCACCCGCCAGCAAGGCCTGCTTGACGGGCGTATTGCGCTTCTGCAGGGCCTGGTGGAAGTCGGTCGGCGTGTAGCTCAGATCAAAGGGCTCGGCCCCGAGCTTGGCCAGCATCTTCGACGCCGGCAATGCCCCCAAGCCAGGCGACCAGACCACGGCACCGAAGCGGCGCGGGTCGGTCAGGCGCAGGGTGCCGCGGTCGGTCACCAGGTCGGCGTGGTCATGCTTGCCGGCCGGGCCGGGCTCGGGCGTGAACTTCAGGGAGCCCGACATGCCCAGGTGCCAGAGCAGGCCGCCGGGGTCGCGGCCATCGGGCAAGCTCAGCGGCAGCCACAAGTATTTACCTCGCCGCTGGAACTCTCCAGCCGTGCAGCCGGTCAACTCATCGGGGCTCAGGCCCAGGGGCCAGCGCAGCGGCTTGCCCATGCGCAGCGCCAGCACCTTGGCGCCGGCCAGGCCCACCAGGCTGCGGCGGGTTACTTCAACCTCTGGTAATTCAGGCATGGCCGGATTATCGATGGGCGACCAGCACACAACACCGCCCACTAGAATCGATCGGATCCAGGAGACACGATGACGACCCAAGGTCCAGAACGCCAGGCCCCGCTCTTCCCCGTCACCGGGTCGGCATGGCGCATCTTCCGCCTCGCCACCCTGGCCTTGGCCGTGCAGGCCGCATGGTTGCCTGCCCAGGCCCAGACCACGCCTGCGGCCGAAACGCCCGCAGCCCCTGCCGCCGAGCCCGTCGAAGCCGCACCGCCCGACAACTCGTCACTCGACGCGCCAATGTTCTACCAGCTGCTGGTGGGCGAAATGGAAGCGCAGAACGGCCGCCAGGGCGTGGCCTTCGAAGTGCTGCTGGATGCGGCCCGCCGCCTCCGTGACCCGACGCTGTACCAGCGCGCCATCGAGCTTGCCGTGCAAGGCCGCTCAGGCGACAAGGCACTGCAAGCGGTGCAAGCCTGGCGCCAGGGCGTTCCGGAATCGCTGGATGCCGCCCGCACCCATGTGCAGTTGCTGGTGGCCCTGGACAAGCCCGCTGAGCTGGCTGAGCCACTGGGCACCTTGATCCGCCTGGTGCCGGCCGCCGAGCGCAGCGGCGTGATTTCCGGCCTGCCCCGCTTTCTGGGCAACCTGAACAACAAGGCGGCCACATACACGGCGGTGGAGCAGGCGTTTTCGCCCTGGCTGAATGCGCCGGCCACCCGCACTGCAGCACGCACCACGCTGGGCCGCATGGCACTCATGGCCGACAAGCCGGATGTGGCCATGGCGCTGGCCCGCCGCGCCCATGCTGACGATGACGACGCCGCCGGGCCGATCGCCCTGGCCCTGGAACTGGCGCCCGGCGACACCGGCGCGGAAGCCGTGGTGCAGGGCTATCTGGCACGCGCCAATGCCCCCGCCCAGCTCCGCCTGGCTTACGCCCGGATGCTGGAAAAGCAGCAACGCATTGGCGATGCCGCCAATCAGGTTCGCCTGGCGGTAGCCAGCCAGCCCGAGCTGATTCCGCCTTGGCTCACTTTGGGCGCCTATCTGGTTGACCTGCGGGAGCCGGCCGAGGCGATCACCGCCCTGGAGCGCTTCCTGGCCTTGCAGGCTCAGGCCCCGGAAGGCGACACCACCGACGACGACGAAAGCGGTATCCGCAGCCAGCGCGCAACCGACCTCGCCTGGCAGTTGCTGTCGCAGGCCCATGAGCAGCTCGGTCACACCCGGCAGGCGGCAGAGTGGCTGGAGCGCATCGACAGCGAACGCATGGACCTGTCAGTGCTGGCACGCCGTGCCAGCCTGATGGCCCGGAACGGCCAGCTCACCGCGGCCCGCGCGCTGCTGCGTGACGCGCCAGCCCAGGACAAGCCGGACGCCCGCGCCCGCCTGCTGGCAGAAGCCCAGCTGCTGCGCGACAACCGCGACTGGCAAGGTGCCCATGACCTGCTGCTGCAGGGCATGCGGGAAGCGCCAGAAGACACCGTGCTGATCTACGAGCTGGCCATGGTGGCCGAGCGCCTCGCCAAGTTCGACGACATGGAAGCCCTGTTGCGCCGGGTGATGACGCTCAAGCCGGACGATGCGCATGCCTTCAACGCGCTGGGCTATTCGCTCACCGAACGCAACACCCGGCTGGATGAAGCACGCCTGCTGCTGCGCAAGGCCACCGCACTGGCACCGAACGATCCCTTCATCGTCGACAGCCTGGGCTGGGTTGAGTTCCGGCTGGGCAACAAGACGGAAGCACTGAAGTTGCTGCGCCAATCCTGGCTGTCACGCCCGCATGCCGAGGTGGCGGCCCACCTGGGCGAAGTGCTTTGGAGCCTGGACCAGCGCGAAGAAGCCATGAAGATCTTCCGCGAAGGCCAGCGCCGCGAGGCCACCAACGAGGTGCTGCTTGAAACCATGAAGCGGCTGAAGGCCGCCCCGTGAGGCTGGGCAGGCCTGCAGAGCGACCTGGCCGCAGCGACTTGCTGGCTGCGGCGTGCACCTTGGCGCTGGCCACCCTGGTTTTGGGCGGCTTGCAAGGCTGCGCCACTCGCCCCACCCCGACACCGTCCAGCCTCACCGCTGAAGTCGCTGAGCGCACCGGGCGGCTGCTGATCAAGGTCGATGCCCGCCCGGGGCAGGCCGCGCAAACCTTGAGCGCCAGCTTCGAGTTGTCAGGCGGGGTTGAGCAAGGTCGCCTGCGCATCAACACGCCACTGGGTACACGCTTGGCCGAAGCGCAGTGGCAACCAGGCAGCGTGCGTCTCATCACCGCTGATGGTGAACAAGCGTTTGACGATCTGCCCAGCCTGACCCGGGCAGCCCTCGGCGAGGAGATTCCGCTCGCCGCCCTGTTCGACTGGCTGAACGGAAGCCCGTGGGCCGGCGCGCCGACCGAGCCCACTGCTGCTGCCAGCGACAATCGCCAGCACTTCGCGCAACTGGGTTGGACCGTGGACGCGAGCCGCCTGAGCGCAGATGGCTTGCTGGAAGCCCGGCGCCTCGCCACGACGGCTGATTTGCCGGCTGTGCTGTTGCGCGTTCGGCTCGACCGCTGATTCACATTCCCGCCTCCTTTGCCATGAGCCTGACTTCGCTGACCGACCTGCCGGCACCGGCCAAACTCAACCTGTTCCTGCATGTGGTGGGCAAGCGAGCCGACGGCTATCACCTGCTCGAATCGCTGTTCGTGCTGATCGACTGGGCCGACACCCTGCATCTTGAATTGCGCACCGATGGCCAGTTGCACCGGCATGATCTGGGGCCGGCGCTGCCAGCCGACGACTTGTGCCTGCGCGCAGCGCGTGCGCTTCAAGCTGCCAGCGGCACCACGCTCGGCGTCGACATCAGCATCGACAAGCAGGTGCCCTGGGGCGCGGGCATGGGCGGCGGCAGCTCGGACGCAGCCACCGTGCTGCTCGGCCTCAACCGGCTGTGGGGCCTGAACTGGCCGCGCAGCCGCTTGCTGGCCATCGGCGAAAAGCTTGGCGCCGACGTGCCCTTCTTCGTTGGCGGGCGCAATGCCTATGTCCAGGGCATCGGCGAAATCCTCACGCCGGTGAGCTGGCCGCGCCAGTGGCTGGCCGTGGTCAAACCCCCCGTGGCGATTGCGACCAAGGAAATTTTTTCGAGCCCATTAATGACAACTCGAAAATCCGATGCTATAGTCATGGACTCAGTTGCTGACACGGCACTTGAGTTGCAAAAGCTTCTAAACAAGCAATGCAGCGAAGGTGGCAATGACTTGCAAGCGGCTGCCGAAGCGCTCAGCGCCGAGGTGCAACAAGCAAGACATTGGCTGGTTCAGGCATTTGGCAATGGCCGGATGACAGGATCAGGTAGCGCAGTGTTCGCAGATGCAGGCACAGGAGACCAACCTGTTGCAGCTCTCCCTGAAGGCAATTTGCCAGCAGGTTGGGCCAGCAAGATGTGCCGCACTCTGGACCATCATCCGCTCGTCGGTTGGGCCAGCTGAAATGTGTTGCGGTTGCAGCGAAAGCTGTGACCTGTGTAGGGGAGTCGCCAAGTTGGTCAAGGCATCGGATTTTGATTCCGACATGCGAGGGTTCGAGTCCTTCCTCCCCTGCCAAATTCTTTGAAAGCCGTGGCAAGTTCACGGTTGTACCCGCACCGCGTCTCAGGACGCGGTTGCCGTTTCTGAGCCTCGCTGCTCTTCTCCTGTGAAGCCTGCATCCTCCGGAGTCACTGACGTGCTGTTCAACACCGTCCTCTTCACTGGCAATGCCAACCCGGTCCTTGCACAGGAAATCGCCACCCATCTGGGTGCCGAGCTCGGCAAGGCCTCAGTCGGCCGCTTCTCTGACGGTGAAGTCACCGTCGAAATCCAGCAGAACGTTCGCGCTCGCGACGTCTTCGTCGTGCAGTCCACCTGCGCCCCGACGAACGAGAACCTGATGGAACTGCTGATCATGGTCGATGCACTGAAGCGCTCCAGCGCTCGCCGCATCACCGCCGTGATCCCCTACTTCGGTTACGCCCGCCAGGACCGCCGCCCGCGTTCCACCCGCGTGCCGATCTCGGCGAAGGTCGTGGCCAACCTGCTGGAAACCGTGGGCGTCGAACGCGTGCTCACGATGGACCTGCACGCTGACCAGATCCAGGGCTTCTTCGACATCCCGGTCGACAACATCTATGCCTCGCCGGTGCTGCTCACCGACGTGAAGGCCCGCAACTACTCCGACCTCGTGGTCGTGAGCCCGGACGTGGGCGGTGTGGTGCGTGCCCGTGCGCTGGCCAAGCAGCTCGGCTGCGATCTGGCCATCATCGACAAGCGTCGCCCGAAGGCCAACGTCTCGGAAGTGATGCACGTCATCGGTGAAATCGACGGCCGCAACTGCGTGATCATGGACGACATGATCGACACGGCTGGCACGCTGGTGAAGGCTGCTGAAGTGCTGAAGGAGCGTGGCGCCAAGAGCGTGTACGCCTACTGCACCCACGCCGTGTTCTCGGGCCCGGCGATCGAGCGCATCAAGGCCTCGCACCTCGACGAAGTGGTCATCACCAACACCATTCCGCTGAGCGACGCCGGCAAGGCCTGCGGCAAGATCCGCCAGCTGTCGGTGGCCTTCCTGTTCGCCGAAACCATCCGCCGCATCTCGGACGGTGAATCGGTGACCTCGTTGTTCTCGGAACAGAACAACAACTTCTGATTTTTATCCGGGCCGCTTCTTGCGGCCCGTTCTACGGCGTGCCAGCCATCCAGGTTGGCGCGCTTTTGCAAACGGGGCGATTCTGGTCGCGGACGCCCCGACTCACTGGAGAGTGTCATGGAATTTGTCGCTTATGAGCGCGCACTGCAGGGGACCGGAGCGAGCCGCCGCCTGCGCATTTCGGGCAAGGTGCCTGGTATCGTTTTTGGCGCCGGTGAACCGGTCAAGATCGAGCTGGATCACAACGCCCTGTACTTCGCCCTGAAGAAGGAAGCGTTCCACTCGTCGATCCTCAGCATGACGCTGAACGGCAAGGTCGAGAAGGTTCTGCTGCGCGCATTCCAGGTTCACCCCTGGAAGCAGCAAGTGCTGCACGCCGACTTCCAGCGCGTGGACGAAACCACCCGCCTGCGCAAGAAGGTGCCTCTGCACTTCACCGGCGAAGAAAACTCGGTCGCCGTCAAGACCGACAAGTGCGTGGTCAGCCACGTTGCCACCGAAATCCAGATCGAATGCCTGGCTGTTCAGCTGCCGGAATTCATCGCCGTCGACCTGAGCGGCCTGGTGCGTGGCAAGAGCCTGCACGCTTCTGACCTCGTGCTGCCGGAAGGCATCAAGATCGTCAAGCACGGCACCCAGAACCCGGTCGTGGTGTCTGTGGCCGAGCCGAAGGTCGAAGAAGAAATCGTCGTTGTCGCCGCTCCGGCTGCTGACGACAAGAAGGGCAAGAAGAAGAAGTAATCTTCTCTTCAAGCTCACGCTGAAAACCCCGCCCTGGCGGGGTTTTTTATTGCCTGAACGCCAGGCGCAGCAGAAGCGTTTCCGCTGCAATGCCCGGATACATTAGCCAGGCTGATTACCGGAGACGCCCTTGCACGCCCTTGATACCGCCGGCCTTGATTGCCTGGCCGCCCTCGCCGAAGCCGGCAGCTTCGACCGGGCCGCGCAACTGCTGAACATCACGCAGTCGGCTGTCTCGCAGCGCCTGCGCTCGCTCGAATCACAGGTGGGCCACCCTTTGGTGGTGCGGGCACGGCCGCTGCGACTGACCGAGCCGGGCAAGGTGCTGCTGCGCTACGCGAGACAGATTCAAGCCTTGCGGGCCGATGCCGCACGCGAGCTGGGCAGCACGCTGGCACGCGACGAGCGCCTGCCGATCGCCGTCAATGCCGACAGCCTCGCCACCTGGGTGCTGCCCGCGCTCGATCCGCTGGTGCAGGCTGGCCAGCGCGAGGGTTACGGGCTGGAGCTGATCGTCGACGACCAGGATTTCACGCACGACTGGTTGCGCCAGGGCGATGTGCTGGGCTGCGTCAGCTCGGTCTCCCAAGCCTTGCGCGGCTGCCTGTGCCAACCCCTCGGCCTGATGCGCTACATCGCAGTGGCTGCGCCGTCCTTCATCGAGCGCGCCATGCCCCAGGGCCTGACCCGCAGCAACTTCTCGCAACTGCCCTTCATCGTCTTCAACCGCAAGGACGATATGCAGGCCCAGTGGGTCTCGCGCGCCTTCGGTGTGCGTGAGCCGCGCCTGAAAGAGCGCTATGTGCCCAGCAGCGAGGCCGGCGCACGGGCCGCAGAGATGGGCTGGGGCGTGGCGGTGCTGCCTGAGTTGCTGGCACGCCCGCATGTGGCCAGCGGCGCCCTGCTGCCCCTGCTGCCGGACGTGACCATCGATGTGGCGCTGCACTGGCACCAGTGGCGCTTGAGCGGGGATGACAGCGGCACCAACACAGCCTCCAACACAGCGGCCAGCACGCCCACCACCGGGCCAGCACGAACCGGCCTGATGGACCAGATCGGCGCCGCCGTGATCGCCGGCGCACGGGCTGCGCTCAGCGCCGTGCCGGCGGGATAATGCGGCCATGATTCGATTGATTGTCGGCCTGGGCAACCCGGGCCCCGAGTACGAGGCCACGCGCCACAACGCCGGCTTCTGGTGGGTTGACGGCGCCGCACGCCAGCTGGGTGCCAACCTGCAGGTGGACCGCGCTTATCACGGCCTGGTGGCACGCGTGAACCGCGGCTCACAGCCGATCTGGCTGCAACAGCCGATGACCTACATGAACCTGTCGGGCAAGGCAGTTGCCCCGCTGGCCCGCTTCTTCAAGATCGCGCCGGAAGAGATCCTGGTCGTGCACGACGAGCTGGACTTGCCAGCCGGCCAGATGAAGCTGAAGAAGGGCGGCGGCAATGGCGGCCACAACGGGCTGAAGGACATCCAGGCGCAACTGGGCACGGGTGAGTTCTGGCGCCTGCGCCTGGGCATCGGGCACCCTGGCGTCAAGTCGGAAGTGGCGGCCTATGTGCTGCGCAAGCCGCCCGCCGACGAGCGCGACGCGATCGAGCGCAACATCGAAGATTCGCTCAAGACACTCCCCCTGATGCTGGATGGTGGCATGGATCAGGCGCTGCTGAAAATCCACGCCAAGCCACCTCGGCCCAAGCCGCCCCGCCCGCCCGCCGCGGAAGGTGCCACACCATCGGCAGCTGCCGTGCCCCCCGGAGACCCTCGACCATGACCCTCTGCAGACGGATGTTGTTGTGCCTCGGCGTAGTGACATTCATCTGCAACACCGGGACGGCCGTTGCGGCTGGTTCGTCAACGGTGTGGCGATGTGGGCAGACCTACCAGAACACCCCCTGCGCGCCCGGCGAGAGCGGACGCACCATCGAGGCCGCCGACCCGCGCGATGCCGAGCAGGTGCAGGCCGCCCGGTCAGCCCAGCAGGCTGATGCCAAGCTGGCCGGTGCGTTGGTGAAGGAGCGGGAAGCGCGGGAACGTGAGCGCAGGCTGTCGCCTCAGGCTGCACCAGCGCGCATCGGCCCTGCGAAGGCACCAGCCGCAGCCCCGGCGGCCATGGCGCCCATGCCGGCTGGCCCGCAGCCTTGCAAGCCGAACAAGACCAAGCTGCGCTGCGACGTGGAAGGCCTGCTGTATGTGCCGCCGCCGACACCGCCGAGCACCGAGGCCATGATGCCCAGACCCCAGCCCAAGCGCTGACGCTGCCGGCGAAGCCGTCAGAGCGACGGCGTCTTGCCGCTCGCGATCATCAGCGTGCGGTACTTGTGTTCGAGCTGATCTCGGGTTTCGGTGTGCGCCGGGTCTACCGGAATGCACTCCACCGGGCAGACCTGCACGCACTGCGGCTCACCGAAGTGACCGACACATTCCGTGCACTTGGCCGGGTCGATCACGTAGATGAACTCGCCCATCGAGATCGCCTCGTTGGGGCATTCGGGCTCGCAGACGTCGCAGTTGATGCACTCGTCGGTGATCGTCAGGGCCATCAGTCTTCCTTCGGGCCAGCCACACGGGCCTTCAAGCGCGCCAGGACCGAGGGCGCGACGAACTTCGACACGTCGCCACCCAGGGTGGCGATTTCGCGCACGAAGGTGCCGCTGACGAACTGGTACTGGTCACTCGGCGTGAGGAACATGGTTTCCACGTCGGGCATCAGCTGGCGGTTCATGCCGGCCATCTGGAATTCATAGTCGAAGTCACTCACGGCACGCAAACCGCGAACAACCACCGTGCCCTGGTGGCCCACCACGAAGTCGCGCAGCAGACCGGAGAACGGAATCACCTCGACATTGGGCAACTCGGCAGCCAGCTCGGTGGCCATGGCCACACGCTCTTCGACCCCGAACAAGGTGCGCTTGTGGTGCCCCGCCGCCACCGCCAGGATGACGCGCGGGAACAGGCGACTGGCGCGGCGCATCAGGTCTTGATGGCCCAGCGTCATCGGGTCGAAGGTGCCGGGGTAAACGGCGGTCACGGGGCGTGCTGCACTCATGGCGTGTCTCTCGGGCTGAAAACGCGGGTCAGGCCGGCTGCGCTGGCGTCACGGCATGCAGCAGATGCGCATGCACGGTGCCAGCCTTCATGTGTCGATGCAGCTGCAAGCCAGACGGCGGCTCCTTCAGCTCGGTGGCGGTTTCCAGATAAACAAAGCCACCTGGCACCACCAGCTTCGCGGCGGCCTCCAGCGACGGCAAGGCCAGCTCGCTGTCGAACGGCGGGTCCAGCAGCACCAGCTCGAAACTCGCCATCGGCGCCGACTTCAACCACGACAGCGCATCGGTGCGCTGCACGCGGATGGCCTCGGCCTTCAGGCGAGTCTTCGACTCACCGAGCGATCGCACAAGGCCCGCGTCCTGCTCCAGCAGCAGCACGGCAGCGGCGCCACGCGATGCAGCCTCGAAACCCAGGGCGCCGGAGCCGGCGTAGGCATCCACCACACGCCAGCCGTCGAGCTCATTGCCCAGCCAGTTGAACAGCGTTTCGCGGACACGGTCAGGCGTGGGGCGCAGACCCGGCTTGTGGGCCACAGGCAGCATGCTGCGCTTCCATTGGCCACCGATGATGCGCACCTGTGCGGGTGCACCGCGTGGTGGCCCGCCTGCAGCCTTCGCCGCCGCAGCAGCGCGTGATTCCTTGGCCGCGGCGGCCAGGGCCTCCGCACGTTCCCGAATGGCTTTCATGAGCGTACCGGCACGCCGGCCTTTGCAAGTGCGGCCTTGGCCTGCCCGACGGTGTATTCGCCGTAATGGAAGATGCTGGCCGCGAGCACCGCGTCCGCACCACCGATCTGGATGCCTTCGACCAGATGCTCCAGCGTGCCCACCCCGCCAGAGGCGATGACCGGCACCGACACCGCGTCGCTCACGGCGCGGGTGAGTTCCAGGTCGAAGCCGGCCTTGGTGCCGTCGCGGTCCATGCAGGTCAGCAGGATTTCCCCGGCGCCGTAGGCGGCCATCTGGCGCGCCCAGTCCACCGCATCGATGTGCATGTTCTTGCGACCACCGTGGGTGTAGATGTCCCACCCCGGGCCCTTCGCTGCAAGGTCGTCGCCCACCCGGCGCTTGGCATCGATCGCAACCACGATGGCTTGCGAGCCGTACTTGTCGGAGGCATCCCGGATGACCTGCGGATTCGACACCGCGGCGGAATTGAAGCTGACCTTGTCAGCACCGGCGTTCAGCAGCCGCCGCACGTCTTCGACGGCGCGCACGCCGCCGCCCACGGTCAAGGGAATGAACACCTGCGAGGCCACGGCCTCGATGATGTGCAGGATCAGGTCACGGCCGTCACTGGTGGCCGTGATGTCGAGGAAGGTGAGTTCGTCGGCGCCTTGGTCGTTGTAGCGGGCAGCGATTTCAACCGGATCACCGGCGTCGCGCAGTTCAACGAAGTTGACGCCTTTGACGACGCGACCACCGGTCACGTCCAGGCAGGGAATGATGCGTTTGGCGAGCATGCCCCGATTGTCGCAGTTGTCGGAGTAGCCACACCGGGTGCGCAACGCCACCGTGGCGCATCCACGGAAAAGTCAGACCTGATGGCGAAATTAGGGGGTGACCGATGGTCAGCGCAGCTAGCATGCGCAGCGTTGAGTGGCAGGCCTGAAGGCCGCTGCTATTGCTCTGCTGGATTCCAAGGAGAACTTGCCAATGTCATGGATGAATTGCCGCCGCACCGTGGTCGCTCTGCTGAGCCTGGCGGCGCTGTGCACCCAGTTTGCCCGCGCAGCCGAAGGACAAGACCACCCGGCGGTGGCGGCCTACCCGGGCGCCAAGATCGAGAAGTACGACTACAAGGAATACGAGGAAGCGCAGCTGCTGCTGAGCAAGCCGTACCTGGTCCACGGCAAGTACAAGGCCGACAAGGTATTGCCCGTGGAAGGCCAGGTGACGTACATCCACTACCGCATCCCGGGCTCGGCCTCGGCGCTGCAGGTGATGCGCAACTACCAAAGCTCGCTGCGCCGCAGTGGCTTCCAGGAACTGTTCGTGTGCGAGCGCCCCTGCATCAATGACAACCTGGGTGACCTGCGCGAGCTGCTCAAGGCGCGTGATCTGTACCTGAACGGCCACTATGACGTCCAGTACCTGTCAGCGCAGCGCGGCAACACCTACGTCTCGCTGGCCGTGAACACCTTCGGCAGCGGCAGCGACACCTACGCCTGGCTGTTCGTCATCGACAAGGGTGCGCTGGACGACGGCAAGATGGCCATCTCCGGCGAAAGCCCGATGGCCCTGGCGCTGGCCGCCAGCGGCAAGGTCGACGTCTATGGCTTCCAGTTCGACACCGGCAAGGCGCAACTGAAGAGCGGCTCTGACGCGACCCTGCGTGAGCTGGCCAAGGTGATGACCGACAACCCGGATCTGCGCATTGATGTGGTGGGCCACACCGACGACGTGGGCCAGGCCGAGGCGAACCTGGCGCTCTCGCAGGCCCGCGCCCAGGCCGTGACGATGGCCCTGACACAGCAATACGCCGTGGCCGCTGAGCGCATGGCTGCCACCGGCCAAGGCGCCAGCCAGCCGGTGGCGCCCAACACGAACGAAGCCGGCCGTGCAAAGAACCGCCGCGTGGAAATCATCGTGCGCGCACCTGCGGCCAACACCGCGGCGCCTGTGCAGCAACGCCAGCAGCGCATGCAGCGCGCACCGGTTGAAACACCGACGCCCACGCCCAAGCCCGAAGAAAACAAGCCGACCGTGGGCGACCGCACCCGCAGCGCCATCGACACCTTGAACTCGATCAAGGGCCTGTTCGGCCGCTGAGCCTGAGAACGGCGGGCCGCGCAGGCCCCAACAAAAAGCCCGCCAGGTTTTGCGCCTGGCGGGCTTTTTCAATCCAGGGGCCACCAAGGCCCGGCAGACAACTCAGTCGCCGTTCAACTCGTCGGCGCGAGCCTGGCCGGCTGCAAAGTCGAGGGCGCCGGTGTAGATGGAGCGGCCGCAGATCACGCCTTCGACGCCTTCGCTTTCAACGGCGCACAGGCGTTCGATGTCGGCCAGATTCGACAGGCCACCCGATGCGATGACCGGGATGTGCAGCGCCTGGGCGAGCTTCACGGTGGCGTCGATGTTGATGCCGGTCAGCATGCCGTCGCGGCCGATGTCGGTGTAGATCACGCCTTCGACGCCGTAGTCCTCGAACTTCTTGGCGAGGTCGATGACTTCATGGCCGGTGAGCTTGCTCCAGCCGTCGGTGGCCACCTTGCCGTCCTTGGCGTCGAGGCCCACGATGATGTGACCGCCAAAGGCCGTGCAGGCATCGCGCAGGAAGCCAGGGTTCTTCACCGCGGCGGTGCCGATGATGACGTAGCTGATGCCGTCATCGAGATAGCGCTCGATGGTGTCCAGATCACGGATGCCGCCACCCAACTGCACGGGGATGTCGTTGCCGACCTCGCGCAGGATGGCCTTGATGGCGCCTTCGTTCACCGGCTTGCCGGCGAACGCGCCATTCAGGTCCACCAGATGCAGGCGTCGCGCACCGGCGTCAACCCAGCGGCGCGCCATGGCGGCCGGGTCTTCACCGAAGGTGGTGGACACATTCATGTCGCCTTGTTCGAGGCGGACACATTGACCATCTTTGAGGTCGATCGCAGGGATCAGCAGCATGGCTCGCGGAGCGCAATTGAGGAAGTTGGAGGAGGTATCCGGGTGCCTGACACAGGCGCCCGGAGCGAAAGCTCAAGGTTGCCAGTGCAGGAAGTTCCGGTAAAGGGCCAAACCGTGTTCAGCGCTCTTTTCCGGATGGAATTGCGTGGCAAAAATATTATCCCGGGCGATGGCGCAGGTAAAGGTATCCCCGTAGTCCGTCAGGCCGGCACTGTGGCGCGGGTCGGACGGCTGGGCAAAGTAGCTGTGGACGAAATAAAAATAAGCCTCGTCCGGAACACCGGCCCAGATCGGGTGCACGGCGCCGTCATGGGCCACCTGCCGCACCCGGTTCCAGCCCATCTGCGGCACCTTGAAACGGCTGCCGTCCGGCTGCAGACGGCCGTCCAGCGCGAAGCGCTTCACGCGTCCACCGATCAGGCCGAGGCCGGGCGTGTCCTGCTCTTCAGAGTGGTCGAGCAGCATCTGCATGCCGACGCACACACCCATGAGCGGCTTGCTGGCCGCAGCCTCCAGCACGGCCTCTTTCAGGCCGGAATCGGCGAGCTCGCGCATGCAGTCACGCATCGCGCCCTGCCCTGGCAACACCACGCGCTCGGCGGCACGAACGTCCTCCGGACGCTGGGTCACGGTGACCTCCACGCCCGAGCCTGCAGCCACGTGCATCACGGCCTGCGAGACCGAGCGCAGGTTGCCCATGCCGTAGTCGACCACGGCCACGGTACGTTGACGCACCGACATCAGAGACTGCCCTTGGTAGACGGAATCACGCCGGCCGAGCGCGGATCAGGCGTCAGCGCCATGCGCACTGCACGGCCGAAGGCCTTGAAGATCGTCTCGCACTGATGATGGGCGTTGTGGCCCTTCAGGTTGTCGATGTGCAGGCTCACCAGCGCATGGTTCACGAAGCCCTGGAAGAACTCATAGACCAGCTGGGTGTCGAGCGCGCCGATCATGCCGCTGGTGAACTTGACGTCCATCTCCAGGCCGGGCCGACCGGAGAAGTCGATCACCACGCGCGACAAAGCTTCGTCGAGCGGCACATAACTGTGGCCGTAACGGGTGATGCCCTTCTTGTCGCCAATGGCCTGCGCCACCGCCTGGCCGAGCGTGATGCCCACGTCTTCCACCGTGTGGTGACCGTCGATGTGCAGGTCACCGTCGGCCTCGATCTCGATGTCGATCAGGCCGTGGCGGGCGATCTGGTCGAGCATGTGGTCAAAGAAGCCGATGCCGGTAGCCAGCTTCGATTGACCCGTGCCGTCCAGGTTGATGCGCACCCGGATCTTGGTCTCGTTGGTATTGCGCTGGACTTCGGCGATGCGGGGTGAGCTCATGCTTGGGCTTCCTGGTTCAGATCGTTCAGGGCGGCCGTCAAGGCGGCCAGCATCTGGGTGTTTTCTTCCGGCGTGCCCACGGTGATGCGCAGGCAGTTGGCCAGCAGCGGGTGCAGGCCGGAAACGTTCTTGATCAGCACCTTGCGGGCCTTCATGCCGGCAAACACGCGGGCGGCGTCGGGCACACGCACCAGCACCATGTTGGCTTCGCTCGGGAAGGGCGTCAGGCCGGGCAGCGCTGACAGCGCGGTGGTGATGCGGGTGCGCTCGGCGCGGATGATTTCCGCCTGGTGAGCGTATTCGTCGGCGTGCTCCAGCGCGAACAGGGCGGCTTCGCAGTTGAGCACGCTGATGTTGAACGGCGGGCGCAACTTGTCGATCTCGGCGATCACGGCGTTGCGGCCGATCAGATAGCCGATGCGAACGCCGGCCAGGCCGAACTTGCTCATCGTGCGCATCAGCAGCACGTGGTCGTGGCGCTTGAGGCGGTCGAGCGAATCGCGCGAGGCGAACGGCTGATAGGCCTCGTCCATCACCACCAGGCCCGGCGAGGCCTCGATGATGGCTTCGATCACGTCGTCATCCCACAGGCTGGCCGTGGGGTTGTTCGGGAAGGCCAGCCAGACCAGCGCGGGCTGGTGCTCACGGATGGCAGCCAGCATGGCCGGGCCGTCGAGCTGGAAGTCGGCGGTGGTGGGCACGCCGACGAACTTCAGGCCCTGGAGCTTGGCGCTCATCTCGTACATCACGAAGCCCGGCAGCGGCGCCAGCACCACGTTGCCGGGCACGTCAGCGGCCAGCGTCAGCAGCGAGATCAGCTCATCCGAGCCATTGCCCAGCATGATGTTGTTGCCGTCCGGCATCTGCGCATGGCGGGCCAGTTCGGCGCGCAGCACATCGCCGCGTTCAGCCGGATAGCGATTCAGGGCCACGTCGGCCAGGCGCGCACCCAGCTCGGCACGCAGGTGCTGCGGCAACTGGAACGGGTTCTCCATGGTGTCCACCTTGACCATGCCGGCGCTGGGCTGCACGGCATAGCCATGCATGCCCTGCACATCGGCACGGAGAAAACGGGACATGCGGTCAGCCAGCGAAGTCATGGGCAATTCCGGAAAATTCAGGGCAGTGCAGAACAGGGCGAAGCAAGGCGATGCAGAGGTGCGCGCCGCTCAGCGCTTCAGGCGCATCTCGGCGGCCATGGCATGGCCCTGCAGGCCTTCGCCATAAGCCAGCTCGGCGGCGATCACGCCCAGCGTCTGCGCACCGGCTTCACTCACCTCGATAAGGCTGCTGCGCTTCTGGAAATCGTAGGTGCCCAGCGGTGAGCTGAAGCGGGCCGTGCCCGAGGTAGGCAGCACATGGTTCGGGCCGGCGCAGTAGTCGCCCAGGCTTTCGCTGGTGTAGGCGCCGAGGAAGATGGCGCCGGCATGCTTGAGCGCAGGCTCCCAGCGATGCGGCTCTTCGCTGGACACTTCCAGATGCTCGGGCGCGATGCGGTTGCTGATCTCGCAGGCCTCTTCCATCGACCGGGTCAGGATCAGCGCACCACGGCCTTCCAGCGAAGCCTTGATGACCGCCGCACGCGGCATGGTGGGCAGCAGGCGCTCGATCGAGGCGCGCACCCGGGCCAGGTAAGCAGCGTCCGGGCACAGCAGGATGCTCTGCGCGAGCTCGTCATGCTCGGCCTGGCTGAACAGGTCCATCGCCACCCAGTCGGGCGGCGTGGTGCCATCGGCCAGCACCAGAATCTCGCTCGGGCCGGCAATCATGTCGATGCCGACCTGGCCAAACACGCGGCGCTTGGCACTGGCCACGTAGGCATTGCCCGGGCCGGTGATCTTGTCGACCGGCGGCACCGTGGCCGTGCCGTAGGCCAGCGCGGCCACGGCCTGCGAGCCACCGATGGTGAAAGCGCGCGTGACACCCGCCACATAGGCGGCGGCCAGCACCAGCGCGTTCTTCTCGCCCTTCGGCGTGGGCACCACCATGATGATTTCACCGACCCCGGCCACGTGGGCGGGAATGGCGTTCATCAGCACGCTGGACGGATAAGCCGCCTTGCCGCCCGGCACGTAGATGCCGACGCGGTCCAGCGGCGTGACCTTCTGGCCCAGCAAGGTACCGTCTTCGTCGCGGTAGCTCCAGCTCTGGCCGCTGGCTTGCAGCTGGCGCTCGTGGTAGCTGCGCACGCGGCGGGCTGCGGCCTGCAGTGCATCGCGCTGGGCCGGGGTGATGGCCTCGAACGCGGCCTTCAGCTCTTCGCGCGTCAACTCGAGGGCCGCGACGCTGGGCGCCTGCAGGCCATCAAAACGCGCGGTGTATTCCAGCACCGCGGCATCGCCACGGGCCTGCACATCGGCCAGGATGTCTGCCACGCGCTGCTCGATGGCGGCGTCGGTGTCTGCAGCCCAATGGCGCAGGCGCTGGAATTCGGCTTCGAAATCAGCGGCGGCGGTATCGAGTTGGCGCAGGTTCAGGTCAGACATGGGTCGCGGTTCAGGCAATGGTTCAGGCCGGGATGGCGCTGGCAAAGGCGTCGATCATCGGACGCAGGGTGTCTCGCTTGAGCTTCAAGGCGGCCTGGTTCACCACCAGGCGCGACGAGATTTCCATGATGTGCTCCACCTCGACCAGGTGGTTGGCCACCAGCGTCTTGCCGGTGGACACCAGGTCGACGATGGCATCGGCCAGGCCGGTCAGCGGTGCGAGCTCCATCGAGCCATACAGCTTGATGAGGTCCACGTGCACGCCCTTGTCGGCGAAGTGCTGGCGGGCCACGGTGGTGTACTTGGTGGCCACGCGGATGCGCGAGCCCTGGCGCACGGCCGCCTGGTAATCGAAGTCGTCGCGCACGGCCACGCTCATGCGGCACTTGGCGATGTTCAGGTCCAGCGGCTGGTACAGGCCTTCGCCGCCGTGTTCCAGCAGCACGTCCTTGCCGGCCACGCCCAGGTCGGCGCCGCCGTACTGCACGTAGGTCGGCACGTCGGTGGCGCGCACCAGCACCACACGCACATCAGGCCGGTTGGTGGCCAGGATGAGCTTGCGACTCTTTTCGGGGTCTTCGGTCACCTCGATGCCGGCGGCCGCCAGCAGCGGCAGGGTCTCTTCGAAGATGCGGCCTTTGGAGAGTGCCAGCGTGATCATGCGGGCACCCGTTCGATGTCGGCACCGATGGCGCGCAGCTTGGCTTCCATGCGGTCGTAACCGCGGTCCAGGTGATAGATGCGGTCAACGGCGGTGTCGCCATCGGCTACCAGGCCGGCGATCACGAGGCTGGCGGAGGCACGCAAGTCGGTGGCCATCACGGTCGCACCCGACAGGCGCTGAACGCCGGTCACCACCGCCGTGTGGCCGTCCACGTCAATCTTGGCGCCGAGGCGGATCAACTCGTTGACGTGCATGAAGCGGTTCTCGAAGATCGTCTCGCTGATCTTCGCCGTGCCTTCAGCCACGCAGTTCACAGCCATGAACTGGGCCTGCATGTCGGTCGGGAACGCCGGGTATTCGCTGGTGCGGAAGCTGATGGCCTTCGGGCGGCCGCTGGCCTGCACGCGAATCCAGTCGTCGCCGCTGGTGATGGTCACACCGGCCTCGGTCAGCTTGTCGATGACGGCGTCCAGGTGATCGGCGCGCGCGCTGCGCAGGGTCACGTCGCCGCCGGTGGCTGCCACGGCGCACAGGAAGGTGCCGGTCTCGATGCGGTCCGGGATGATGCGGTGGCCATTCACCGGTGCATGCAGGCGCTCGACGCCCTGGACGCGGATGCGGTGCGTGCCGTGGCCTTCGATCTTCGCGCCCATGGCGATCAGCATCTCGGCGAGGTCCGGGATTTCCGGTTCCTGGGCGGCGTTTTCGAGGATGGTTTCACCCTCGGCCAGCACGGCGGCCATCAGCAGGTTTTCAGTGCCGGTGACAGTGACCATGTCGGTGGTGATGCGGGCACCGCGCAGGCGGCGCTGGCCGGCAGCGTTCATCGGAGCCAGCGCCTGGATGTAACCGTGCTCGACGACGATCTCCGCACCCATGGCCTGCAGGCCCTTGATGTGCTGGTCAACCGGGCGCGAGCCGATGGCGCAACCACCCGGCAGCGACACCGTGGCCGAGCCGAAGCGCGCCAGCAAGGGGCCGAGCACCAGGATGGAGGCGCGCATGGTCTTGACCAGCTCGTACGGGGCGACCGTGGTGTTCACGGGGCCGGCATTGATCACCACGCGGTCTTCCTGCGCTGCATCGCGCTCAGCGGTGGCGCCCATGTGGCGCAGCAGCTTCAGAGTGGTCGACACGTCCTGCAGGCGGGGCACGTTGTTCAGCGTGACCGGCTCGGCGCTCAGCAAGGCGGCGCACAGCTCGGGCAGCGCGGCATTCTTGGCGCCGGAAATCAGCACTTCACCGCTCAGGGTGCGGCCGCCGCGGATGATGAGTTTGTCCATGTTCAGGGTGTCTCGTGGTTCAGTCAGGCGAGGCGCCGGGAGAACGAGGGGGCGGACTGCTCACTGGCGCCAGGCCATGCCACCACCCTGCCCTCCCGACCTCTGGGGCCGGAAGGCAGCGTCAATGGCGATGGGCGGCAGGTACCGGCAGGCTCGCGCCGGGGCCCGCGGCGGCCCATTCGGCCGGGGTAAGCGTTTTCATCGACAGCGCGTGGATTTCAGCGCGCATGCGGTCGCCCAAGGCGGCATACACGCGCTGGTGGCGGCGGATGCGGCTGAGGCCTTCAAATTCGGCAGCCACGATGGTGGCGTAGAAATGCTGGCCGTCCCCCTCGACTTCCAGGTGTTCGCACACCAGGCCGGCGGCGATGTAGTCGTGGAGTTGTGCGGGGGTTGGATTGGCCATGATGCGGAGATTATCGCCGAAGCGGCCACCCTCTCGGGCAGCCGGGTGAATCAGTGACGCAGCTTGTAGCCGGTCTTGAGCAGACGCAGCGTCAGACCGGCCACCACGGCGGTGGCGGCTGCCACCACACCGAGGCTGGTCCAGGGCGACACGTCGCTTACGCCAAAGAAGCCGTGGCGGAAGCCATCGATCATGTAGAAGAACGGATTCAGGTGGCTGGCCGCCTGCCAGAACGGCGGCAAGGTCTTGATCGAATAGAACACGCCGGCGAGCATCGTCATCGGCATGACCAGGAAGTTCTGGAACGCCGCCATCTGGTCGAACTTCTCGGCCCACAGCCCGGCGATCAGGCCCAGGCTGCCCATCAGGGCCGAGCCGAGCAGCGCAAACGCCAGCACCCACAGCGGCTGCGCCAGCCCGGGTGGCGAGAACCACACCGTCACCAGCAGCACGCCCGTGCCCACCACCACGCCGCGCACCATGGCCGCGCCCACATAGGCCACGAACCAGGCCCAGTGCGACAGCGGCGACACCAGCAGGAACACCAGATTGCCGGTGATCTTGCTCTGGATAAGGCTAGACGACGTGTTGGCAAAGCTGTTCTGCAACAGACTCATCATCACCAGACCCGGAATCAGGAAGGCGGTGTAGCCGATCTGGCCATACACCTTGACGTGGTCTTCGAGCACATGGCCGAAGATCAGCAGGTACAGCACAGCGGTCAGCACCGGTGCGCCCACCGTCTGGAAGCTGACCTTCCAGAACCGCAGCACTTCCTTGTAAAACAGCGTGCCAGCGCCCGACAGCGCGCCGCCCGGCGTGCGCTCAACGATCACGGGGGTGTTCATCGGGCCACCTCTGCCTTGCCGGCGTTTTGCATGATGCTCAGGAACACGTCTTCCAGGTCGGCGCGGCCGATTTCGAGGTCTTCGATGCGCACGCCCGATTCACGCAGACGAGCCAGCGTGGCTTCCACGCCATTGGCGTCACGGGTGGCGATCTGGGCGATGCGGCCGGTGACGCGGGCCTGGCCAGCCAGGTCGGGCGGCAGGGCGTCGTCCGTCTTGAAGCGCAGCATGCTGCCCTTGGTGGCGGCCAGCAGGTTGGCGGTGCGGTCGAGGGCCACGATGCGGCCCGACTTGAGCATGGCGATGCGGCCGCACAGGGCTTCCGCTTCTTCCAGGTAATGGGTGGTCAGCAGCACCGTGTGGCCCTTGCGGTTCAGGCCGGCGATGAATTGCCAGAGCGTCTGGCGCAATTCCACGTCAACGCCTGCGGTGGGCTCGTCCAGCACGATGACCGGCGGCTTGTGGACCAGCGCCTGCGCCACCAGCACGCGGCGCTTCATGCCGCCGGAGAGCTGCCGCATGTTGGCACCTGCCTTGTCGGTCAGGCCGAGGCCGGCCAGCAGCTCGTCGATCCAGTCGTCGTTGTGGCGGATACCGAAATAGCCGCTCTGGATGCGCAGCGCCTCACGCACGGTGAAAAACGGGTCGAACACCAGCTCCTGCGGCACGATACCCAAGGCGTGGCGGGCCGCGGCGAAATCAATCGCTACGTCATGGCCCATCACCTTCACCCGGCCTTCGCTGGCCTGCGCCAGACCGGCCAGGATGCTGATCAGCGTCGTCTTGCCGGCGCCGTTGGGGCCGAGCAGGCCAAAAAACTCGCCGGGCTCGATGTCGAAGCTGACGCCATCAAGTGCGCGGAGCGCGCCTTTGGCACTGGGGTAGGTCTTGGCGACCCCCTGGAAGGAAACTGCTGGCATGGGCGATCATTGTAGGGAGAGCCATCAAGCCCTGCAGGCCGAGGTGGTGCTAGATTCCACTGGAATTACGCGCTGCCCCGATGACCACCAAAAAACCACGCCGCACGGCTGAACGCATCCTGGATGTCACCCTCGACTTGTTCAACCGCTTCGGCGAGCCGAACGTCTCGACCACGCTGATCTCCGCAGAGCTCGGCATCAGCCCGGGCAACCTGTACTACCACTACCCGGCCAAAGACGAGCTCATCAACTCGCTCTTCGACCGGTTCGAGCGGGCCCTGAACGAGCTGCTGAACGCGGCCGACGACGTTCGCAACGTTGAAGACGCCTGGCTGTTTTTCCACATGCTCTTCGAGCTGATCTGGGACTACCGCTTCCTCTACCGCGACCTCAACGACCTGCTCAGCAAGAACCGCCGGCTGGAAACCCATTTCCAGTTCGTGCTCAAGCACAAGTCGCGCGCCATCGAAGCCGTGCTGGCGGGCCTGACCCGCGGCAGCGCGATGCGCATCGACCGCGTGGACAGCGGCGCCGTGGCCACGGCCATGGTGGTGGTGCTGACCTACTGGCTGAGCCACGAATACGTGCGCGAACCCCGCAAGGCCCTGGAGCCCGAGAACGCCGCCACCACCCTGGCGCGCGGCGCCTGGCATGTGCTGAGCCTGCTCAGCCCCTACCTGGAGCCCGAGGCGCGCACCCACCTGCACACCCTGGCCGGCAAATACCGCGAAGGCCCCTGAGCCGGGTCACCCGCCTCGCCCGAAACAACAACACAGCCACCTGACGGAGACAAACAACATGGCCAAATGGACCGCCTACCCTTACGACACCGCCGAGTACCAGCGTGACGCCGCGACGCTGAAAAAGCACTGGGCCCGCCTGCACACCGGTGACGCGGAACCCTGGCCCAAGGACACCGCCGTGCAGGCCGCGTGGGCGCTGTTCCATGCAGGCCATTTCCAGCAGGCCGTGGAAGCCGGCTTGAAGGCAGGGGGCGCGGGCATCACGGTGGCCAACAAGGCCCAGGCCATCCATGCCAACTACCTGGAAAAGAGCGAGAAGAACAAGCTCGCCCTGTTCCTGGAAGTGGCCGAGCGGGCCGCGGCCCAGCAGGTGGAAGAACCCGGCAACGCCAACGCGCATTACTGGCAGGCCTATGCCCTGGGCCGCTACAGCCAGGGCATCAGCGTGGCCAAGGCCCTGTCGCAAGGCCTGGGCAGCAAGGTGAAGACCGCGCTGGAAACCGCCATCAAACTGCAACCCAAGCATGCCGACGCCCACATCGCGCTCGGCGCGTTCCACGCCGAGGTCATCGACAAGGTGGGCAAGCTGCTCGGCAAGACGCAGGGCGCCGACGCCAGCACCGGCCTGAAGATGTTCCGCGAAGCACTCAAGCTGAACCCCACCAGCGCCATCGCGATGGTGGAGTACGCCAACGGCCTGGTGATGCTGGAGGGCGACAAGAAGATGGCCGAGGCGGAGCAGCTGTATGCCGACGCCGCAGGCGCCGAGGCGCAGGACGCCATGGAGCGTCTGGACGTGGAGATGGCCAAGGCCGAGCTCGAAGACTGAGCCCGACCGGGCGCGGCGGCGTCAGTCGGCGCTGCCGCTGCCGTCGCCATCACCGTCGCCGTCACCCCACGGCAACATCATCGACAGATACAGCAGCTGCTCGAATTCGGGCTGGAAGCGCTCGACGATCTGGTCGGGATCAGGGCACAACGTGTCGTCGGTGATCAGCCCGAACTGCACGCCGCCGGCATAACTGAGGATGCTGACGCCGACGCCGATGTCGCCGCTCTGCGGCACCCAGAACATCACCTGCTTCACCGTGCGGTCGCAGAACTTCAGCGCCTCGCGCGGGCCGGGCACGTTGGTCATCACCGCCGTGGCCTTCTTGGCAAACAGGTTCAGCAGCGCATGCTGCATCGGCTTGATCAGCAGGCCGGCGACAGCCAGCAGCGCAAACGCCAGCAGGGGTTGGTAGCCGCCCTTCAAATCGTTCATGCGGGCGCGCACTGCGGCCAGGCGCTCCACCGGGTTGGCAATGCCGATCGGCAGCACCAGCGGCACCAGGCCGAAGCGGTTGCCGAGCTTCCAGGCGTCTTCCAGCGGACGCAGGTTCACCGGCACCATCGCGCGGATCTCCTTGCCCGTCGGGTCTTCGCCCTTGCTGCGCAGGTAGCCGCCAATCGCACCGGCCACGCAGGTCAGCAGCACGTCGTTGATGGACGCGCCAAGTGCCTGGCCCACGGCCTTCACGTCGTCCAGCGCCAGCGGCTCACCCCAGGCCACCACCTTGCCGGGCGTGGCCTTTCCCTTGAGGCGGGTGTGTGAGTCATCGGGCATCAGCGCCAGCGAAGCTGCGTCGCTGATGACCTGGTAGCCCACCTTGGCCGCCTCCAGGCTGCCCACCAGCGGTTGCTCCGGGTGGGCCATCATTTCCATCGACTTGGCCACGCCGCCGCCCGTCAGGCCGATCGCCTTGATGGTGAGGTCGGCCATCGGCTTGATCAGTGCATCGCTCAGCCAGTCGTGCTCGGCGTCTTCTTCCTTGTGCCGGCGCTTGCGCTGAGGCGGCGGCGCACCACCGTCAGTGATGGACAGCATCACCGAGATCAGTGCGATGCCGTCGCCGATGCAGTGGTGCACCCGCACGATGAACGCGCTCTGGCTGATGCCGGAGTCCGGGTCGAGTTGCTCGACCAGCTGGATCTGCCAGAGCGGACGCTCGGGGTTCAGCGGGGTCATCGACAAGACACCCACCCGCGCCTTGAGCGCGTCCATGCGGGACTGCCCGCGGGCCGGATGGAGTTGCTCGGGCACCACGTGGGCATCGAGATCAAACGTCTTGTCCTCGACCCAGTGCGCACCCATCGCGTCTTCCACCACACGCTGGCGGAAGCGGTCATAGCGCAGCAGGCGCTCGGCAACGCGCTCGCGAAGCGCAGCGATGTCGAGGCCCGGCTCGATCAGCCACACCCCGACGATCATCATCAGGTTGGCCTCGTTGTCCATGCGCAGCCAGGCGGTGTCGACACGCGACATGCGTTCATTCACGGGTGCGGGCATGGAGAAGAACCTCTAGCAAATACAGACTCGGATCGGCGACGATGCTGGTTAACATTCACAGCGTCAAGCCCTCGGTTTCACGCAGGGCACGCCTTGAAGGAGACACAACATGGCCGACTTGAAGACCCAATTTGAAACCGCCGTCGCCGAGAGCAAGCAGCTGCCGGAGAAGCCGGACAACATGACGCTGCTCAAGATCTACGCGCTCTACAAGCAGGCCAGCGCCGGTGATGTCGACGGCAAGCGCCCCGGCTTCACCGACATGGTCGGCCGCGCCAAGTACGACGCCTGGGACGCCCTGAAGGGCACCTCGGCCGACGACGCGATGCAGCAATACATCGACCTGATCGAAGACCTGAAGTAAGCCCTCCCGGGCCTGCGCGCCAGGGGCCTTCAGGCCTTGCGCGCAGCTTCCTTGGCCAGCGCAGCGTCCAGCTGCTTGCTGGCCTCGGCTTCCACCTGGCTGGCGAAGGCCTTGAACAGGAAGCCGAGCTTGACCTCCATGTCGAAGTGATCGCCCGTGACGATCAGGGTGCCGCTGGCGCCTGAACGCTTGAACTCCACCTTGTCGCTGGTGTCGCCTTCAATCACGGTGCAGGTCATGTCGAGCTTCTTCTCGGCATGTTCAGCCCATTTCCACGCCACCTTGCGGGCACGTTGCAGGCCCAGCTGGTGGTCTCGGCGGATGCGGATGTCAGACATGTTGTGGCGGATTCCAAAGGTGGCAGACAGGCCGCCAGTATCTCCGCAAACCAGCAGGCCACGCCACAGGACGTCGCCCGAGGTCAGCCCCTCAGGGCGTGGCGGGCGCTGATGACAGCAACGCCGTCAGTGCGGCATCGCGGTCGGGCTTGGGCAGCATGGCCAGGGTCTGAACCGCGCGGTGGAATCGCGAGAAATCGCAACCCTCGCGGCGCCAGAGCGCCTCAAACGCCGGCACCCATTGCTGGTAGGCCGCCTGCACGCCGAGCGTCGCGTTGTTCATGCGCGCGAAGTAGGCGTCGTAGCCATTGAAGCCTTGCCACTGCTCGCGCTTCAGCGTGGTGTAGCCAGCCTGCAGGCGGGCCAGCACGTCGGCCTTGGCCTCGCGCTTTTGTGCATCGCTGCGGCCGCTGGCATACACCGCTGCCAATTCGTCACGCGCGCCGTTGACCAGCACGCGCACTGCCTCGCGCCGGGCCTGCAGCACAGACACCTGCTCGCGCGCGGCTGCATCGGCCTGCTCGTGCAACCAGCGGTCACCGCCCAGCCGCTCGACGGCCGTGGCGTAGCTCTCGTTGAACATGGTGTCGCCCGGCACGTAGACCACCTGGTGCGACAGCTCATGGAAGATCATGCGCGCCAGCTCACCTTCGGGCCAGGTGATGAAGGTGTTGAGCAGCGGATCACCGCCCAGCCAATCCGTGCGGCCCAGCGTGGAATAAGCCGGCACCGGGTACACGCTCACCTCCAGGCCCGGCTCCTGGCGAAGTTCATCGGCCGCCGCGTTGGCCGCCTCCAGGCTGTAGTAGCCCCGGTAGCCCACGCAGCCCACCACCGGAAAACACCAGGTGCGCAGCGCCAGCGACAACTCGGGCGCAGCCACCACGTTCCAGACCGCCGCGGGGCGCCCCAGGTCGGCATAGCTGCGGTAGCTGCGGTTGTCAGGAAGGTGCAGCGTGCTCACCGCCCAATCGCGCATGCGCTGGCTCAGCAGCAGGCGCTCACGCAAGGCCGCGGGCGTGGCGGCATCGGCCACCACCTCCGGCACCGGCCGGCCACTGCCCGCCATGGCCAGGTGGCCGGCGCCGGCCTGGGCCAGGTAGCCCACCGAGCTGCAACCGCTGCCCAGGCACAAGGCGCCCACCACCACGGTGGCCAGCGCCAAAGTGCCGCCCAGGCCCACCATCAGCCAGCCTCGCCGACGCATCGTGTGCTCACAGGGCCGCCACTTCAACCAGGCAGTCGTAGAACGACGGCGCGTTGCCCAGATCGGTCAGGTGCTGGTGGGTCAGCTCGTTCACGTTGGTGCCGTTGCGACCCAGCTTGCGCCACCAGATGCCCAGGCCGTGCACCACACCGGCGCGGGCCCGGCGGCTCACGCGCAGGGTGCAGTGGTACTCGCCACGGTCATTGAAGACCCGCACGCCCTGCCCGTCCTGCAAGCTGCGGCTGGCGGCATCGTCGGCGTGCATTTCCAGCAGTGGCTCGGACTCGATGTCGCGCAGGCTCTTGACGTTCACGAACGTCGAGTTGAGGAAGTTGCGGGCCGGCGGCGAAATCATCGCCAGCGGAAAGCGTTGCGCCAGCTCGGGCGTTGACGCCGCACTTTCATGGTTGGGCACATGGTCAGGCAGCTCCAGGCCCGGCCCGCAGGCGCGCGCCTTGCCGTTGGCCGTGGGGAAGCCGCCTTCTGCAAACGGTGCATCGGGCAAGGGCAGCTTGAACCAGCCCGTGGTGGCCAGGGCCTCGGCATCGACCAGACTGGTGAAGGCCTGCCGCGCCAGGGTCTCGTCGCTGTCCCGGAAGCAGGGCTCTTCGAAGCCCATGCGTGCGGCCAGGCGGCGGAAGATCTCGCAGTTCGAGAGCGACTCGCCACGGGGCTCGATCGCCGGCTCGTTGATCAGCGCGTAGGTGTGCCCGTAGCTGGTGTGCGCGTCCCAGTGCTCCAGCTGCGTGGTGGCGGGCAGCACGTAGTCGGCATGGTCAGCGGTGTCGGTCAGGAAGTGCTCGAGCACCACGGTGAACAGGTCTTCACGCTGGAAGCCCGCCACCACCTTGCGAGACTCCGGCGCCACCGCCACCGGGTTGCTGTTGTAGACCACCACGGCTTCGATCTTCGGACCAAACGCCGTTGAGGCGGGGCGCAACAGGTCGTCGCCGATGGTGCTCATGTTGATGGTGCGCGGCTGACGGCCGGCCAGCAGCTGCGGCTGCTGCAGCCAGGCGTCATTGCGGGCGGGCTTGAACCAGCCGGAGGCCGACAGCAGCAAGCCGCCAGCCGCTTCGCGCCAGGCGCCGGTCAGGCAGGGCAGCAAGGCGATCAGACGCACGGCGTTGCCGCCGCCACGCACACGCTGCATGCCGTAGTTCAATCGAATCGCGGTGGGGCGCGTGGTGCCGTAATCACGGGCCAGGCCGCACACCTCGTCCACCGTCAGGCCACACACCTCGGCCGTGCGTTCGGGCGGCCACTGCAGGGCGCGCTCACGCAAGGCCGGCCAGCCCTCCACATGCTGCGCCAGGTAGTCGTGGTCCAGCCAGTCGTGGGTGATGAGCTGGTGCATCAGGCCCAAAGCCAAGGCGCCATCGGTGCCGGGGCGCAGGGCCAGGTGCTGGTGGCACTTCTCGGCGGTTTCGGTGCGACGCGGGTCGATCGCGATCAGCTTGGCGCCGGCGCGTTTGGCCGCCTGCGCAAACGTCCAGAAGTGCAGGTTCGACGCGATCGAATTGCTGCCCCAGATGACAATCAGGCGGCTGTTGGCGAACTGCTCCAGGTGCATGCCCACCTTGCCGCCGTAGGTCTGCTGCAAGGCCTCACCACCGGCCGAGGCGCAGATGGTGCGCTCCAGCAAAGACGCGCCGAGCTTGTTGAAGAAGCGCGCCGCCATGCTCTCGCCCTGCACCAGGCCCATCGTGCCGGCGTAGCTGTAGGGCAGGATGGCTTGGGCATCGCGCGCGGCGATGTCGGACAGCCGGCGGCTGATGTCGTCGAGCGCCTCGTCCCAGCTGACCGGCACGAACTGCCCTGCCCCCTTGGGGCCGACGCGCTTGAGCGGCTGCAGCACGCGCTCGGCATGATCGGTGCGCTCGGCGTAGCGCGACACCTTGGTACACAGGGCCCCGTGGGTGGTGGGGTGGTCGGGGTCGCCCTGGATGCGGACGATGCGCTGGCCTTCCACCGTGACGCGCATGGCGCAGGTGTCGGGGCAGTCGTGGGGGCAGGCCGCGTGGATGGTGCGGCTGACGGCGTCTTGAATCATCTTCAAATGATGTCACAGACGGTTTCCAATGCAGGGGCTGCGCGACAAATTGTCGCGATTGAGGCGCTTTGAAATTAAGCAAGAATGCATTGGTGCCGACATACCCCGTAGGCACCGTACGCGGTCTCGTTCAGTCCGAATTTGCAGTTGTTGTATCCATGAGCTTGTTCTTGCCCCGCCGCACCGTGATCCGGTGCATGGCCGCCGCTACCGCCGCGCTGTCCTTGCCCGCGCGCAGCCAGAGTACCAAGCTGGTGCTGGGCCAGTCCGCCGCGTTCAGCGGGCCCGCCGCCCAGTTGGGCATCCAGATGAACCGCGGCGCCAAGCTGTGCTTTGACCAGGTCAATGCCAATGGCGGCGTGAACGGCGCCAGCATCGAGCTGCGCACGCTGGACGACGCCTACGACCCGGCCAAGTGCAAGGCCAACACCGAGAAGTTCATCAGCGACGACGTGTTCGCGCTGTTCGGCTATGTGGGCACGCCCACGTCGCTCGCGGCCCTGCCCCTGGTGAAGGAAGCCAAGATCCCGTTTTTTGGGCCGTTCACCGGCGCGATGGCGCTGCGCGACCCGTTCAACCGCTACGTGTTCCATGTGCGGGCGTCGTACGACGACGAGACCGCACTGATCGTCAAGAACCTGACCTCGCTGGGCCTGCGCCGCATCGCGGTGTTCCGGCAGAACGACAGCTATGGCCAGGCCGGCCTCGACGGCGTCGTGAAGGCCTTGCAGGCCCAGGGCCTGACGCCGGTGGCCGTGGCGACGGTCGAGCGGAACTCGGTCGACGTGAACGCGGCCGTGAAGGCCATCACCGCCGTCAAGCCGGACGCTGTTGTGCAGATCAGCGCCTACAAGAGCTGTGCCGCCTTCATCCGCGAAGCCCGCAAGGCCGGTTATGGCGGGACCTTCTACAACGTGTCCTTCGTGGGCACGCAGGCCTTGTCCGATGAGCTCGGCAAGGACGCTCGCGGCGTGGTGGTGAGCCAGGTCGTGCCCTTCCCGTTTGGCACCACGGTGGGCATCGTCCGGGACTATCACGAAGCCCTGAAGGCCGCAGGCGGCGAGCTGCGCCAGAACTACTCCAGCATGGAAGGCTATCTGGCGGCCCGCGTGTTCGTGGAAGGCCTGAAGCGCTCGCGCGGCTTCACCCGAGAGGGCCTGATCGGTGGCCTTGAATCGCTGCAGAACCAGAACTTCGGCGGCTTCAACCTGCAGTTCAGCTCGAAAGACCATGTGGCCTCGCGCTTCGTGGAGCTGTCGATGCTGACCGAAGACGGCGGCGTTCGCCGCTGAATCGCCCCATCCGCATTGCGGCCGTGGGCGTGGCGATCAAGGCCTCGGCGGCCGGCGGGTAACATCCGCTGCAGACCGAGGAGAGCCCCATGCCCGTGATCGAAGAACTGCAGGCCGAAGCGCCCGCCCTGACCGCCCTCCGACGAGACATCCACGCTCATCCGGAACTCTGCTTCCAGGAAGTGCGCACCGCCGACGTGGTGGCCAAGGCGCTCGAAGGCTGGGGCATTGAAGTGCACCGCGGCCTGGGCACCACCGGCGTCGTGGGTGTGCTGCGCAACGGCAGCAGCCCGCGCGCCATCGGCCTGCGCGCCGACATGGACGCGCTGCCGATGACCGAGCACAACACCTTCGCCCATGCCAGCAAGCATGTCGGCAAGATGCACGCCTGCGGCCACGACGGCCACACCGCCATGCTGCTCGCCGCTGCCCAGGAACTGGCCCGCACGCGCCGCTTCGATGGCACGGTGTACCTGGTGTTCCAGCCCGCCGAAGAAGGCGGTGGCGGCGCCCGCGAGATGATCAAGGACGGCCTGTTCGAGCGCTTCCCGATGGACGCGATCTACGGCATGCACAACTGGCCGGGTCTGCCTGAAGGCAGCTTCTCGGTGTGCAAGGGCCCGACCATGGCGTCGAGCAACGAATTCCGCATCACCATCACCGGCAAGGGCTCACATGCCGCCTTGCCGCACAACGGCATTGATCCGGTGCCGGTGGCCTGCCAGATGGTGCAGGCCTTCCAGACCATCGTCACGCGCAACAAGAAGCCGACCGACGCAGCCGTGATTTCGGTGACGATGATCCACACCGGCGAAGCCACCAACGTGGTGCCTGACGCCTGCGAAATCCAGGGCACCGTGCGCACCTTCACGCTCGACGTGCTGGACATGATCGAGCGCCGCATGGGCGAGATCACCCAGCACACGGCCGCGGCTTTTGGCGCCACGGCCAGGTTCGAGTTCCGCCGCAACTACCCGCCCACCATCAACCACGATGCCGAGGTGGATGTGCTGCGCGAGGTGATGCGCGAGGTCGTCGGCCCGGCACAGACGCTCGATTTCGACCCGACCATGGGCGCGGAGGACTTCAGCTTTTTCCTGCAGAAGAAGCCGGGCGCGTACTTCATGATCGGAAATGGCGACGGCGCCCACCGCGAGGCCTATGCCGGCCATGACCACGGCCACAACCTGGGGCCGTGCACCCTGCACAACCCGAACTACGACTTCAACGACCGGCTCATCCCGGTGGGTGGCAGCCTGTGGGTGCGGCTGGCCGAGCGCTTCCTGGCGCCCGCCTGATCTTCAGCCACATCGAACGATGGCATCGAAGCCGGTGAATGATCGCCGGCTTCACCCTTCCCAGAATCCGGACTGCTGCACAGACGCCTGAGTGGTGTTGCCGCAGTATCCCGAATCACATCGCAAGGAAAGGTCCACCATGTCGTCGATCGTCATCGTTTTCCACAGCGGCTACGGCCACACCCAGAAAATCGCCCAAGCCGTGGCCGAGGCCTCGGGCGCCGGCCTGGTCGCCATCGACGCCGAGGGCAATCTGCCCGAAGGCGGCTGGGAACAGCTGGCCGCCGCCAAGACCATCGTCTTCGGCTCGCCCACCTACATGGGCAGCGTGAGCTGGCAGTTCAAGAAGTTCGCCGATGCCTCGTCCAAGGTCTGGTTTGGCCAGGGCTGGAAGGACAAGCTGTTCGCCGGTTTCACCAACTCGGCCTCGATGAACGGCGACAAGCTGTCGACGCTGCATTACATGTTCACCCTGGCCATGCAGCACAGCGGCGTGTGGGTGGGCACCGGCATGATGCCGAGCAACAGCAAGGCCGCCACCCGTGACGACATCAACTTCGTCGCCTCCAGCAGCGGCCTGATGACCGCCACGCCGTCCGACGCCGGTGTGGACGAAATGGTGGCCGGCGACCTGGCCACTGCCGCCGTCTTCGGCAAGCGCCTGGCCGACGTCACCGCACGCCTGGGCTGATGCCCGCACATCAATGTCCGGATTCGTCCGGCATTGGTCCACTTCCGGCCTAGGCCGGAAGGTTTGCCTGAGCAAACATGGTGGCTTATCCTCTCAACCAGGTAGCCACCATGTCCGAAACTGTCTCCACCGCCCTCCTGCTGATCGACATCCAGGCCTCGTTCACCAGCCGGCCCTACTGGTCTGATGCTGAAGTGCCCGCCTTTCTGGCGGCCTGCAATGCCTTGATCGATGGCTGCACCAGGCAGGGCGTGCCCATCGTCCAGGTGCTCCACACCGACGGCCCGGCTGAAAGCAGCAACCCCTTCGCAGTGGCCAGCGGGCTCATCCGGCCGCTGGATGGCCTGCGCAGCTACACGCCTGCACTTTCCTTCCACAAGCACCGCCACAGCGCGCTGGTGGGCACCGGCCTGGCCGAATGGCTGAAGGGCCGAGGCATCACCCGCCTGATCGTGGCCGGCATCCGCACCGAGCAGTGCTGCGAAACCACCACCCGCCACGCCAGCGATGAAGGCTGGGACGTCGACTACGTCACCGAAGCCACGCTGACCTTCGACATGCTCACCCCGGCCGGGACCGTGCTGACGGCTGCGGCCATCAAGGAGCGCACGGAGACCGTGCTCACCGAGCGCTTTGCCACCCTGTGCTCGGTGTCGACTGCGCTGGCACGCTCGCTGCCCGCAACAAGCCAGGCACAGGCCGCCGCATGACAGCACCCTTCCCAACCCCCGAGTACACCGCCACCGTCAGCATCCTGATGCTGATGTTCGACGACGTGGAGCTGCTCGATTTCGCCGGCCCCTACGAGGTGTTCACCACCGCCAATCGCATGGCGGCGCGCATGCGCCTGGAGGCGGGCGATACGACGCCGGCCGCGCCCGTGTTCGAGCTGGTGACGGCCTCGGTGGACGGCGCGCCCGTGCGTGCCCGCGCCGGGCTGCGCTTGAGCTCCGACCACGCACTGGCAATCGCACCAGCCACCACCTGGCTGCTGGTGCCCGGCGGCGTGGTTGACCAGCTGTTGGCCAACCCTGCCCTGCTGGCCGAGCTGGCACGTCGCGGTCAGCATGCAGGCTGCATCGCGTCCGTCTGCACCGGTGCGTTTGTGCTGGCCGCCGCGGGCTTGCTGCAACACGCCCCGGCCACCACCCACTGGGAAGACCAGGCCGACCTGGCGCAGCGCCACCCCGACCTGCAGGTGCTGGATGGCCCGCGGTGGGTGGAGGCGGGCCGCTGCATCACCTCGGCCGGCATTGCCGCGGGCATCGACATGGCGCTGCACCTGGTGGCGCGGCATGCCGGCTCGGCGCTGGCACAGCGCACCGCGCGTCAGATGGACACACCATGGCATCAGCACCCTTAAGCTCAGCCAGCCCGATCGGCAGCCAAAGCGACGGCACACACACGCCCGTTCATGTCTGGTTCGTCGTGCTGCCAGACAGCCTGCTGCTGGACCTGGCCGGCCCGGCGGAGGCCTTTCGGCTCGCCAACCAGCAACTGGCGCGGCGGGGTCTGCCGGCCCACTTCCAGCTGCATTTCGCTGGCACCGATCAGGGCAACACCTCGTCAGTCGGGCTGGCCCTGACTGGCCTGGAGCCCTTGCCCGCCAGCCTGCCGGCCGCCTCCTGGGTGGTGCTGCTCGGACGCCCGGGCGACGGTGCGGATGTGGTGCGTCCGGCGCCCGCGTGGCTGGCGGCCCGCCACTGGCTGAGCCAGGTGGTGGCGCCCGCACTCGCCCTGCCGGCCACACCCCACCGGCTGCTGACGGTATGTTCAGGCGCCCTGCTGGCGGCCGATGCCGGCCTGCTGAGCGGGCGACAGGCCACCACCCACCACGAGTTGCTGGATGAACTCGCCCGGCTGGCGCCCGCGGCTGATGTGGTGGCGAACCGGGTGTTCGTGGCGGACGGCCCGGTGCTGACCAGCGCCGGCGTGACTGCCGGCATTGACCTGGCCCTGCACCTGATTGCCGACGCGCTGGGCGAAGGGCTCACATCCGCCGTGGCGCAGGTCATGGTGGTGTTTCACCGCCGCGCTGCCGACGACCCCGAACAATCACCGCTGCTGGCAGGTCGCCGTCACCTGCACCCGGCCGTGCATGCCGTGCAGAACGCGGTGGTGGATGCGCCCGGTGAGGACTGGACGCTGGATCGGCTGGCGGCGCGCGCGCATGTCACGCCGCGGCACCTGGGGCGCCTGTTCCAGCAGCACGCAGGCATCAGCCCGCGCGAACATGTGGAGCAGGTGCGTCTGGCTTTGGCCGATGAAGCCCTGCGGCGCGGCCTGGCCGTGCAGGCCGCCGTCGACCTGGCGGGGTTTCACAACGAGCGCCAATGGCGCCGTGCCGCCGCCAGGCGGCGAGCCCTCAGCCCAGCAAACCGCGCTGACGCAGATCCGCGGCCAGCTGCTCGGGCGTCGTGAACAGCAGCGCTGGCAAACCTAGGGCCGTGGCCGCCTCGATGTTCACGGGGTGGTCGTCGATGAACAAGGCATCAGCGGCCGGGATGCCGAAGTCCGCCAGCGCCAGCTCATAGATGCGCCGGCCGGGCTTGCCGGTGCGCACCCGCGACGAGAACACACCGCGCTCGAACCAGGCCATGAAGGCGTGGGTGCGTTCCAGGTGCTCAGCGTAGGGCGCCGGCATGTTCGAGAGGTAAAACAGCCGATGCCCAGCCGCCTTCAGCACCTGCATCAGGGCCACCGTGCCGGCTTGCGGAGCCAGCTCATCGGGCACGGCGTCCACCACGGCCTGCACCTCGGCGGGCGTCAGGTTGGTGCGCGCGGATATGCGCTGCACCACCTCGTCGGCGCTGATCAGGCCGCTGTCGAATGCGCCCCAATCGCCCTCGTAGTTCTGGAAGAACACCGCCTTGAGCTGCTCTGCCGCCTCGGGCGTTGGCGCATGTCGCGGCAGCACCCGCGCCAGCAAGGTGGCCGGGTGCCAGCGGAACACCACGCCGCCAAAATCAAAAATGATGTGCGGCAGGCGGGGTTGTAGCTGGGCCTGGTCGGTGGACATCGGCATGGTGTGCATCAGCCGCGCAGACGGGCCAGCAGGCCGGCGGTGGAAGCATCGAGCCCCTCCGCTTCACCAGTGGCAAAACGCGGCAGCAACTGGCTGCACAGGGCCTTGCCCAGCTCCACGCCCCACTGGTCGAAACTGTTGATGCCCCAGATGGCGCCGCTGACGAACACGCGGTGCTCATAGAGGGCGATCAAGGCGCCGAGTGAGCGCGGCGTCAGCGCCTCCAGCACCAGCGTGCTGCTCGGGCGGTTGCCCGGGAAGCTGCGGTGGTTGGCCAGCACCTGGCGGTCCAGCGTGGCGGAAGCCGTGGGGGCCTTCTCGTTCAAGGCATCGGCGGCCGTCTTGCCCAGCATCAGCGCCTGGCTCTGCGCCAGGCAATTGGCCAGCAGCTTCACATGCTGGTCGGCCAGCCCGGCCCGCACGGTATCGGGCAACGGGCTGCGGTCATGGCTGGTGGTCTTCACGGCGATGAACTCCACCGGAATCACGTCCGTGCCCTGGTGCAGCATCTGGAAGTAGGCATGCTGGCCGTTGGTGCCCGGCTCGCCCCACACCACCGGGCTGGTGGCGTAGGCAAAGCGGCGCCCCTCGGCGTCCACGCACTTGCCGTTCGACTCCATCTCCAGCTGCTGCAGGTAGGCAGGGAAGCGCTTCAAGCCCTGGTGGTACGGCGCCACCGAGCGGCTGCTGAAACCATGGAAGTTGCGGTACCAGACGTCGAGCAGGCCAAGCTGCACCGGCAGGTTGCTCTCCAGCGGCGCCTGGGCGAAGTGCTGGTCCATGGCGTGGGCGCCGGCGAGAAACTCGCGGAACCCCTCGGCGCCAATCGCGATCGCCAGCGGCAGGCCGATGGCGCTCCACAGCGAATAGCGCCCGCCCACCCAGTCCCAGAAACCGAAGGTCTGGTGGATGCCCAGCTGCGCAGCCGCGGCGATGTTGGTCGTCACGCCCACGAAGTGGCGCGCGATGTCAGTGCCGCCAGTCGCCTTGAACCAGGCCAGGGCCGCTTGCGCGTTGGCCATGGTTTCCTGGGTCGTGAAGGTCTTGCTGGCGATGATGAACAGCGTGGTGGCCGGGTTGAGCTGCTGCAGCACCGGCGCGATGTCGTGGCCGTCCACGTTCGAGACGAAGTGCAGCTTCAGGCCCGGGTGGCTGTAGGCCTGCAGGGCCGGCACGGCCATCTGCGGGCCGAGGTCCGAGCCGCCGATGCCGATGTTCACCACGTCGGTGAAGCCGCTGCGGTCCACCGCGCGCACCTCTTCGGCGTAGGCCAGCAGGCGGTCGAGCACCTCGTGCACATCGTCGCTGAACGGCGCCGTGCCGCGGGGGGCGCGCAGGGCCGTGTGCAACACAGCCCGGCCTTCGGTGGTGTTGATCGGATCACCACGCAGCATCGCGTCGCGGTGCGCCGGCAGGCCGCATTCCTCGGCCAGCTCCACCAGCAAGCGCCGCGTCGTGTCATCCCATCGGTTCTTCGACAGATCGGCATACACCTCGGGGGCGCTCACACCGAAGGCGTCGAAGCGGCCTGCATCGCGGGCAAAAGCCTCCCGCAGATCGAAGCCTCGTCCGTGCGCTTCGAAATGCCCCTGCAGGGCGGTCCAGGCGATGGTCTGATCGCAACGCGGCATGCTCATGCTCAAGCCTCCAGGATCAGCTTGTCGAGCTTGCCGGCGTCGATCGCGAACAGGCGGATGCCTTCGGCGAGCTTCTCGGTGCCCATCGGGTCTTCGTTCAGCGCGAAGCGGAAGCCGGCTTCGTCGAAGCTCACCGGTTCCAGGTCGAGCTGCTGCGCAGCCTCAGCCGACAGCGCCGGCGTGACAGGCGCATCAGCGGCCTGCAGTTGCGCCAGCAGGTCCGGGCTGATCGTCAGCAGGTCGCAACCCGTCAGGGCGTTGATCTGGCCGATGTTGCGGAAGCTCGCGCCCATCACCTCTGTGCGGATGCCGAACTTCTTGTAGAAGTTGTAGATCTGGGTCACCGACTTCACGCCCGGGTCGTTGGCGCCGGCCATGTCGGCCTCCACCCACGCGGCGCCAGCCTGCTTCTTGTACCAGTCGTAGATGCGACCGACGAAGGGGCTGATCAGCTGGATGCCGGCCTGGCCGCAGGCCACGGCCTGGCAGAAGCTGAACAGCAGCGTCAGGTTGCAATGGATGCCTTCGGTTTCCAGCTGCTTGGCTGCCTGGATGCCTTCCCAGGTGGACGCGATCTTGATCAGGATGCGGTCGCGCGGAATGCCGGCAGCTTCGTACAGGCCGATCAGGCGATGGGCGCGGGCGATGGTGGCGGCCGTGTCGAAGGACAGGCGGGCATCCACTTCGGTCGACACGCGGCCCGGCACGACCTTGAGGATTTCCAGGCCGAAACGGACCAGCACCTGGTCGACGATTTCGTCGAGCGGCTTGCCGCGGTGGGCCGCCACGGTGTCGGTCAGCAGCGGCGCGTAATCGGCCTGCTGCACGGCCTTGAGGATGAGCGACGGGTTGGTGGTGGCGTCGCGGGGCGCGTACTGCGCCATCTGCTTGAAGTTGCCGGTATCGGCAACGACGATGGTGTGGGCCTTGAGTTGTTCGAGCTGATTCATGGTGCCGGCAGGGTTCAAAAGGAACAGGTGCCAGCCGCAATTAGAACCGAGGCGCAGGCTGGCGTGTTACAGCAAGGTTTCACGGCGAAGGTGCCGCGCGATCCGCCGTGCGCGCCAGTGTGGGGCACAGACGATTTCAGGACAAACCCTAGGATGCCCGGCAGAGCGCCCGCAGGCATTGACCCCCTCAAGAAACTCATGCATCATCCAACAGGTAATTAAATTACACATCGAAATCATGTCCTTCGACCTCGTCTTCTTTGGTGGCACCGGCGACCTCACCTGGCGCAAACTCATGCCCGCCCTCTTCCAGGCGTTCCGCCACGGCAAGCTGCCGGCCGGTGGTCGCATCCTGGCCGTGGCCCGCGACGAGCGCACCGACGAGGAATACCGCCAGTTCATCCGCGAACGCTTCTCCGAGGTCGACAGCTCCAAGCGGCCGTCGGACGAAGAGTTCGACCGGTTTGCCGCCCTGCTGCACTACCGCCGCATGGACCTGTCGCAGCCGACCGATTACGCCGGTCTGAAGCAGTGGCTGGACGACCGCGGCGCCGACACCGCCGTGCTTTACCTCGCCACCAGCCCGCACCTGTTCCCGGCCATTTGTGAACAACTGGGTGCCGCCGGCCTGAACCACGACAAGGTGCGTGTGGTGCTGGAAAAGCCGCTGGGCCACGACCTGGCCAGCGCCCAGGAAATCAACCGCGTGGTGCGTTCGGTGTTCACCGAACAGCAGGCCTTCCGCATCGACCATTACCTCGGCAAGCCGTCGGTGCAGAACCTGATGGCGCTGCGCTTCGCGAATGCGCTGTTCGAGCCCCTGTGGCGCCGCGAGAGCATCGCCAACATCCAGATCACGCTGGCGGAAAGCCTGGGCGTGGGCACCCGCGGCGACTTCTATGACCGCACCGGCGCCCTGCGCGACATGATCCAGAACCATGCGCTGCAGCTGCTCACCATGATCGCCATGGAGCCGCCGTCAACGAATGACGCCGACGCCATCCGCGACGAGAAGCTCAAGGTGCTGAAGTCGCTCAAGCCGTTCACCGCCGAGTCGGTCACCCGCGATGTGGTGCGCGGCCAGTACCGCGCCGGCAATGTCGACGGCAAGTCGGTGCCGGGCTACCTCGAAGAGGTGAAGGTGCCAGCCGACAGCCGCTGCGAAACTTTCGTGGCGCTGCGCACCGAAGTGCAGAACTGGCGCTGGGCGGGTGTGCCGTTCTACCTGCGCACCGGCAAGCGCCTGGGCGCACGTGATGCGCAGATCGTGGTGAATTTCCGGCCCGTGCCGCACCCGATCTTCCCGTCGGCCGGGCATGCCAACAAGCTGGTCATCAAGCTGCAGCCGGAAGACGGCCTGGAGCTGCATCTGCTGGCGGCCAAGGGCGCCGGTCAGGGCGACGCACTGTCACCGGTGCGCCTCGACCTGGACTTCGACAAGGCCTTCCCGACCGACCGTGTGGGCGCCTACGAGCGTCTGCTGCTGGACGCGATTGCCGGACGCCTGAACCTGTTCGTGCGCAGCGATGAGCAAGAGCAGGCCTGGCGCTGGGTCGAGCCCATCCTGGACGCCTGGGAAAACAGCGGCAGTGACCTGAAAACCTACGCCGCCGGCAGCTGGGGCCCGGCCGCAGCCAGCGCCCTGGTGGCCCGCGACGGCAACGCCTGGGCCGAGGAGCAGTGATGCTGGACCGTATCCGTGCCTCCATCCCTGCCCTGCCGCCCGCCGAGCAACGGGTGGCCAAACTGGTGCTGCTGGATGCACGGAGCTTTGCCTCCATGCCGGTGGGTGAACTGGCCGAACGCGCCCACGTCAGCAAGCCCACGGTGGTGCGGTTCTGCCGCAGCGTGGGCTACGACGGCCTGGCCGACTTCAAGCTGAAGCTGGCCGGTGTCGTCAATGAAGGCGTGCCCTTCGTGCACCGTGCGGTGGACGAAGACGACAAGCCCTCGGACATCATCGTCAAGGTCATCGACAACGCGGTGGCCGCGATGCTGAAGTACCGCAACGATGCCACCGGCCACTCCTTCGAGCGTGCGATGGAGGCCTTGACGGCCACCGCCGTGGCGCGGGGCCGTGTCGAGTTCTACGGTGTGGGCAACTCGGGCATCGTGGCCCAGGACGCCCAGCACAAGTTCTTCCGGCTGGGTGTGAACACCGTCGCGATGAGCGATGGCCACATCCAGATCATGAGCGCGACGATGCTCAAGCCGGGTGACTGCGCGGTGGTGATTTCCAACTCAGGCCGCAGCAAGGACCTGATCGACGTGGCCGAGATCGCGCTGCGCAAGGGCGCCACGCTGATCATCATCACGGCCAGCGCATCTCCGCTGGCGCAGCTGGCCCAAAGCAACAACCAGATCCTGCTGGCGGCCAACCACCCGGAAGACTACGACCGCTACAGCCCGATGGTCTCGCGCATGCTGCACCTGATGATCATCGACATCCTGACGACCGGCGTTGCCCTGCGCCTTGGCCAGGAGATGCGCCCGGCCCTGCAGGAGATCAAGCGCAATCTGCGCACGCGGCGTTACGCGCAGCCGGAGTGAGGTGCGGGCAGGCGCTGCCCAAGCCCCATGAAAAAAGCCGCCCGAGGGCGGCTTTTTGCTGTGCGAGAGGTTCGTACATCCATCAGGATGTCGCTGACACCGCTGCAGGCGCGGCCTGCGCAACCGGCAATCCAAGCAGGTCCTGCACACCGTAGAGGTGCGCCAGCTCCACCAGGCGCGCCGGCGCATTCACCACCACCAGCGTACGTTGCTGGCGCCGCGCTTCACGCTGGCACTCCAGCAACACGGCCAGGGCCGAGGTGTCGATCTGGGCCAGCGCGGCAGCGTCCATCGTGACCGCCGGCGTACCGGAGGCCGCCATGGCCGACACCAGCGCCTTCAGCGTGGGCTTGGCATCACGCAGCGTCAGCTGCTGGGGCAAGGCCAAGGTCGCCGACACGATTCAGCCCTTGCCGCCGGAAGCGGCCTTGTTCTTCTCGGCCAGCTTGGTGATCAGGCCGTCGAGGCCGCTGGCACTGATTTCCTGGGCGAAGCTGTTCTTGTACTGCTCGACCAGCCAGATGCCCAGCACGTTGACGTCATAGATCTTCCAGCCGGCAGCCGTCTTTTCCAGGCGGTAGTCGAGCTGGATCGGCTCGCCCTTGCCCTTGATCTCGGTGCGCACCACCACCTCGGTGTCTTCAGCGGCCGCACGGAAGGGCTTGAGGCCGATGGTCTGGTCCTTCACCTGCGTCAGGGCACCTGCATAAGTGCGCACCAGCAGGGTCTTGAACTCGTCCTGCAAGCGCTTCTGCTGCTCCGGCGTGGCCGAGCGCCAGTTCCGGCCGACGGCCGACGCGGTCATGCGCTGGAAGTTCACGTTCGGCATCACCTTCGTGTCGACCAGCGCGATGATCTTGCTGACGTCACCACCCTGGATGGCCTTGTCGGCCTTCACGGTGTCGATGACTTCGGTCGAGACCTGGCGAATCAGCGCGTCAGGCGCAACCAGCTGCGCCTGGGCCTGCGCCAACGGGGCCAGCAGGGAAGCCGTGGTGGCCAGGGCCAGACTGATCGCCATACGGCGGGTGATGAGGGACATACGCATTCAGATTCCTTTCGGCAAACCCACAGAGGCTTGCTGGGCTACATCACAACGCGGCAAGCCGAGTCGCGGTGGACACGCCGGCCGTGAAGCCCAGCGCGCAAGGGTTGATCATTTCACAGGATCGGCTGGCGCCGGGACCGGAGCCGGCGTCGGGGCAGCTTGAGCAGGTGCTGGTGCCGGTGAAGGTACCGCCACAGGTGCCGGAGCCGACTCATCCGCGTCGCTGGCAGATGAAGCGTCCATGTCAGGCTCTTCCGGCGGGTTGCCGTCCCAGACCTGATTCAGGCGGCGAGCCAGGTAGGCGTCGCGAAGAAAGCTGTACTTGTCGAGCGCCACATCATCCAGCAGCCGGGACGCGGTGAGCAGACCGGCGCGGGTGCTCACGGTCTGCAGCATCACCGTGGCAATCACGTCGTTCGTGCCGTTCACGAAGGCACTCGGGCCAGCCATGCGGTCGACAGGCAGCGCCACGGCATCACGCACGGTGGACGGCCCGAAGACCGGCAGCACGAGGTAGGGGCCCGAAGGCACGCCCCATCGGCCCAACGTCTGGCCAAGGTCTTCGCTCTGGCGCTCCAGGCCCATTTCAGAGGCCGGATCAAGCAGGCCGGCCAAGCCGAACACGGTGTTGGTCGACACGCGCATCGCCATGCGGGTCGTCGCTTCGCCCTTGCCTTGCAGCAGCAGGTTCACGGTCGACCAGACGTCGCCGATGTTGCCGAAGAAGTTGTCAACACCTTGCCGCAGCAGCTCAGGCACGGCCTTGCGGTAGCCCTCGGCCAGCGGCTTGAGCAAGGCCACGTCGATGGCGTCGTTGAAGCCGTAGATCGACCGGTTGACGTTCTCGAACGGATCACGCGGTGACGGCGCAGCCACCGCCAGCGTGGGCAGGTACAGGGCCGTCAGCAGGCACACAACACCCTGCCGCAAACGCGCCGGGGTCAGGCGTGATGTCACTTCTTGTCCCCAGTCTCACCGGATTCGGCGGCCTTGTTGAACAGGAACTGCCCAATCAGGTTCTCGAGCACCACGGCAGACTGGGTCTGCTTGATGACATCGCCTGCCGCGAGGTTCTTCTCGTCGCCACCGGGCTCGATGCCGATGTACTGGTCACCCAGCAGACCGGCGGTCAGGATCTTGGCGGACGAGTCACGCGGAAACTCCACCGTCTTGCTGATCTCGAGCGTCACCACGCCTTGGTAGGTCTGGGGGTCCAGGGAAATCGACACCACACGGCCCACGTTGACGCCTGCGGCGCGGATGGGCGCGCGGGGCTTCAGGCCGCCGATGTTGTCGAATCTGGCCTTCAGCTGGTAGGCATCGCCCGACGCGAAGCTCGCGAGGTTCGCCGCCTTCATGGCGAGAAAGACCAGGCCAAGCGCGCCGAGCACGACGAACAGGCCGACAAAGATTTCAATGCTTTTCTTGTTCATGATTCATTGCCCTCTGCGTTCAGGGGGTCGAAAACATCAGGGCGGTGAGGACGAAGTCCATCGCCAGGACACCGAGTGAAGCGATGACCACCGTGCGGGTGGTGGCGTGGGCCACACCTTCCGGGGTTGCCTGTGTTTCGTGGCCTTGGTACAGCGCCACCGTGGTGCAGATGACGCCAAACGCCATCGACTTGACGACGCCGTTGCCGACATCGCGCCAGACGTCGACCTTGGCCTGCATGATGGACCAGAAGTTGCCCGAGTCGACACCGATGAGCAGCACGGCCACCACGTAGGCACCGAGGATGCCGATGGCCGAGAAGAGCACCGCCAGGATCGGCATCGACACCACGCCGCCGATGAAGCGCGGGGCCAGCACGCGTGAGCGCGGGTCAATCGCCATCAGCTCCATGGCGGCGAGCTGCTCACCGGCCTTCATCAGGCCGATCTCGGCCGTCAGCGACGTGCCTGCACGGCCGGCGAACAGCAGCGCGGTCACCACCGGGCCGAGTTCACGCACCAGCGCGAGGTTGACGATCAAGCCCAGCGACTCGGCCGCGCCGTAAGCCACCAGCGCGTAATACATCTGCAGCGCCAGCACGAAGCCGACCGCCAGGCCCGAGGCCAGGATGATGACGAGCGAGCGGTTGCCGATGGCATGCACCTGAGCCACCACCAAGCCAAACCGGCGCAAGGCCATCGGGGTGAAGCGGACCAGGTCCCAGAAGAAGAAGGTGGCGTGGCCGAGGGTTTGCAGCCAGCGCAGCACGGCCGCGCCCACGCCCTGGATGAATGCCGTCATGCGCCCAGCCCCAATGCGGTGGCCAAAGGTTCAGCCGGGTAATGGAAACGCACCGGGCCGTCCGGTTCGCCGCGGATGAACTGGCGGACTTCCGGGTCTTCAGACGCATTCAGCTCAGCCGGGGTGCCGTGCGCCACCACCTTGCCCTGCGATGACAGCAGGTAGGCGTAATCGGCGATGGCGAAACACTCCTGCACGTCGTGGGAGACCATCAGCGAGGTGGCGCCGGTGGTGTCGTTCAACTTGCGGATCAGGTTGGCCGTGACGCCCATGGAGATGGGGTCGAGGCCGGCAAAGGGTTCGTCATACATGATGACTTCCGGGTCCAGCGCCACCGCACGCGCCAGGGCGATGCGGCGGGCCATGCCGCCGGAGACCTGGCTGATGCGCAGGGGGGCGGCACCGCGCAGGCCGACAGCATTGAGCTTCATCAGCACGATGTCGCGGATCATGGATTCGGACAGATCCGTGTGTTCACGCAGCGGGAACGCCACGTTCTCGAACACGGTCAGGTCGGTGAACAAGGCACCAAACTGGAACAGCATGCCCACGCGGCGACGCAGCCGGTAGAGCTGCGCCTTGTCGCGCGGATCCACCACTTCACCGTCGAACACCACACGTCCCTTGGTGGCCGGATAGACGCCGCCAATCAGCCGCAGCAGCGTGGTCTTGCCGCAGCCAGACCCGCCCAGAATGGCAGTCACCTGGCCTCGGGTGAAGCGCAGGGAGACGTCATTGAGGATCGTTCGGCTGGGGTCGTAACCGAAGGTGACGTGGTCGATCTCGATCAGGGGATTGGGCAAGGGCTCAATCGGCAGGCGCCGGCGTTGGGCTATGAATAAAGCCTCGGCAGACGGCGCCAAGAGCTTCGGGACAACCCGTAGGATAACGGATGCGGCAATTCCGCATGCGGTGCGGCTTGTTGCACTTTCGTCAAGACAACGTTTCAGGGAACCGGCAGGCCGACACGGATTTCCTTCACCGACGCCACATCCTGGCCATCGCGACGGGCCGGGATGTGCGGGGTAGCCTGCAACGCAACCGCCAGCCGGCGGGCGAAGGGCTCGTCAGCCGGATCACACGACACCACTTCCACGCGCTCGACATCCCCGGATGCCGAAATGTGCAGGCGCAGCACGATCAGCCGGCCGGTGGACGCGACACCCTCCACCACGCTCAGGTCGGGTGAGGTGCGCGCCAGCGCCGGCCGATCAGGCAGCAAGGTGCGCTCTTCAGTGCCCTGGGTGATGGACAGCGTCTCCTGGGGCGGCAGCCGCAAATCAGCCATCTGCTGCCACTCGATCAGGCTGGCCGGCCCCAGAGGTGCTTCCGGCAGTGGCAAGGCAAGGGGGTCTTCCCCCGCGATCACCGACGGCGGCAGCAGGCGCACCTGCAAGGCCGGCAACTCCGGCAGCGGCATGTCCCGCTCAAGCGGCTGAGCCCTGTCCTGCAGGGCCCACCATGCACCAAGATGCAAGGCAGTAGCGGCCAGGCCCGCCACCGCCCGAGGGTCAATTGACAGTCGAGATTTCACGCCAGTTCAGTCGGCGCAGGCTCGGCAGGTCTTGCTGCACGGTGAGGCTCTTCACCTGACCGCTGCTGTCGCCCACGGTGACGCGCACTTCACCGTCCACCGACTGCACGTTCACTTCAGTGGCCACACCGCTGGAGTTGCTCACCGATGCCAGCGCAGTGCCGTTTGAATCCAGCAGCGACGTCTTGCCCTTGGCGAAATTCACCGCGAAGTAGCGGCTGGTACCGGCCGGAGAACAGGCATCGCCGTTCGGCAGATTGACCGCAAACGCTGCCAGGCTGCCGCTGACGTCGCCGTCCACGTTCATGCGTTCGGCGATGCGGCTGGTGACACTGAACGTGTGATACCAGCCGACTGGTGAGGCCGTGCCCGAGATGCCGGTGGTCAGGTCCGTCACGCGCGACAGGTCTGCGCGCCCGAAGGGCATGGTGTAGCCCGAGGGCAGTGTGGCGGAGGTGAAGAAGCCGCCACTGCTGCCGGTGCCGTCGACGATGGCGACAAACGCCTGCGTCTGGCTGCTGCTGATGTCGCTGTCCGCCAGCAGCCGGCCGGTACCGACCATCACATAACGCTTCTGGGTGGTGGGGTCGACGCCGATCAGCGGCTTGGTGGTCACCGACAAGGCGTTGTCGGACGGATTGGTCAGCGTGGCCAGCTTCACCGGTGCCGGATAGCTGCCGCTGGTGGCCGTCAGATCAAAGCGCCAGACATTGCCCGCCAGATCGGCACCGTAGACGGCATCGGCCGTGTAGTCGGTCAAGTCCGGAATGTAAGCCCGGATGTTGCCCATGTTCAGCGGCGCGGAGGTGGTGCCGGCCGTGGTGGCGACGGCCTCCAGCAGCGCGCCGGTGCGTGGGTTGACGATGAACAGGTAGGCCTTGCCGTCACTGTTGTTGTAGCCCGAAGCCAGCAGCACCACCCAGCCGTACTTGGCCGTCTTGACGACGTGCGGCTCACCGTAGCTGTAGCCCATGCGGGAGTCGGTGAACTCCCACATGACCTTGCCGGCCACGGCGGTTTCCGAAGTCCACGACGTCGGATCGGTCACGTCGATGGCGTAGTAGCCACGACCGCCCTTGCCCAGGCCGCCGATCAGCACGGTGCGCCAGGTGCCTTCGGCCAGCGAGGTGCCGGAGGTCTTGCCCAGGTCAATGTCGAAGGCCAGCGGCGTGGCGTTCACGTAGAAGTGATGGCTGAAGCCCGGATTGCCCAGCGCGGCCAGGCCGTAGGTACCGAAATAGCGGTCCGACGACGTGGACGACTCGCCGTAGGTGAAGCTCGGGATGTAGGCGAACAGCTCCTTGCCCTTGGTCGTGCTGCTGCCCGACACGGTGCCGTCGAAAGCGTGCAGCATGCCGTCGTTGGCGCCGGCGTACACCACCGTCGCGCGGTTCTTGTACGTGGTCTTGAAGGCGCTGTAACCCGGGTTGGTGGCGTCGTAGTACGGGAACTGCGGCGCTGCCACCGGGTTCGCCTTCGATCCGACGATGTCGCCGAGGCGGAAGTTGCGGTTGCGATAGGCGCCACCGTTCTTCTGCTCCATCAAGCGATTGCCGCGCAGGTACGACAGGAAATTCGCCGCCGACTGCGTACCGGTCACCCCCGGGACGGCGCCGAAGGACGTGTACAACGTGCGGCTGTGCAGCGTCGCTGCGTCCATCGCGGTGGTGGTGAACGGCAGGGCCGCACCGGCACTGGTGCAGCACGTGACGATCTTGCGGTCCGTGGTGGCCATCGCGTCGAGCAGCGCACGACCGTCCCACACATCGGTCAGCGTGACATTGCCCGATGCATTGAAGGTGGCGGTCGAGCCCGTCACATTGCCGGTCCAGTTCTTGGGGTCGTAGCTGGCAGCGTAGCTGCCGTTGCCCGAGCTCGACACCTTGCGGGTGGCCGAGCTGGAAGCGGTGGTGACCTGGCTGTCAGCCTCGCTCACGATTTTCGAGAAAGCCGCATTCAGGCCGTCCACCATGGCGCTGCCCTGGTTGGCACCGAAGTAGTTGTCCGGACGGGGATTGCCAGCCACGACGGGCGTGGTGTTGGTATTCCAGGAGGATGTCGGCAGCGTGGACGATGAATTTGCACTGTCGTAGGGGCGGAAGCCATCGGGCACGGTGAAACCACCGTACTTCGCGGCCAGCCAGTACTCGCTCTTGTGCCAGTAGCTCTGGCCTTCCATCACGTCCACGAAGTACGTATTGATGGTCTGGCTGCCGGAAAGATCAGACCGCATGTCCACTGTGTGGGCGTCATAGGCCAAGCCCGCCACGTAGTAGGTGTCAGCCCGGCCGGCGCTCAGGTAGCTGGTCGCAATCGATGCATTCAAGCCTTCCAGCTTGGCCACCATGGCCGTGGCGGTGGTGACATTGACGCTGGTATCGGCCGTCACCGTCGAGGGCGTGGCCGGCTCCTCAGCCGCGGACCACAGAGACGTGCCAGGCAGGTTGGCATCCCGGTGGGTGTTGACGTCACCGATCGCCAGAATGAAGTTCTTCTGGCAAGCGTAGATGATCGGGTCTGACCAGGTGGTCGCCACCGGGAAGCCGTCCAGCCAGGTGGTCTTGTTCGCGGTCGTTGCGCCAGACATGCTGGCGTACTCCGGCACCGGTCCCAGGTTCTTGAAGTAGCGCAGGATGGTGTAGTAGAGCTCGCTCACCGGGTCGAAACTCTTGTAACGGCTGCCACCGGCCGTCGTCAGGCCAAACTTGTTCAGGTAGTTCATCGCCCCGCTCTGGCTGACGGTGACACCAAAATCGGCGGTGGAAGACGTGGCCAGCGCACTGTCGGGGTTGGTGAGCATCACGCCAGTGCTGCCATCCCATTCGGCGTCGGGGTTGGTGATGTCGCTCGAACCAGGCACGGGCTTGGTCGGGCCGAGGTAGCGCATCGGTGCGCGCAGCACGCCGCCGTCGCGCAGCTTGTTGGAATCATTGAGGTAGCCGAAGGCTGCGAACCGCAGCTTCTTCGAATACTTCTGCATCAGGCCTTCCGGCTTGTAGTTGTCGCCGTAGGCCACGCAGTTGTCTTCCTTGGTGACCCCGGAAGAAGGCTTGCAGACCTGCACGTTGATGAACAACTCATACGTGGTGGCAGCGTCGGCCAGATTGCCACTGCCGGCTGAGGCGTAGGAGTTCTGGGCGTTGTAGTCGCTGCGAGTGTTGTTTGCCAAGCAGGCGACGTTTCGGACACAGCCCGAGGTGGGCGCGCTGTCGTTGGTGCCTGCGACCACGTTAGTGCCGGTGATCAGCAGCGAAATGCCGCGATTCTTGATACTGGAGGTGGCACTGACCCAGTTGAACGGCGTGGCGCCGGTGACCGCGGTGGTGATCGTCTTGTCAGGCGCAATGCTGCCACCACCGGTGACGTCGGCGTAGGTCTTGGTGATGACCGTGTTGCTGGCGGTGTCGGTGGTTCGGTAGCCGCCGGTCAGTGCCCAGCGGAAGATGTCCAGCGTCTGCATCGACGCCCAGTTCAGGTAGTTGCCGCTCCACAGCGGCAGTGAGCCGGTGCTGGTGCAGGTGCGATCGGTCGCAGCCCGGTTTGGCGCGAAATAGCTGTTCGTCGGAGTCGTCGCGTTGTAGATGTAGCGATAGCACTTCTCAGGGTCAAAGTAGCCGACGAAGCTGGACGCCGAGGAGTAAGCCGTGGTGCTCGGGTACGACGGCGTGGTGGCGGTGGGCCACTCCACTGACAGCGCCAGCGCGACATTGCCCGGCACCGAGGTGGTGGAGAACAGCGGGGCATCGGCCAGATCAACGGCGGATGCCGTGCCGACATACAGCAAGGAGGCGGCCAGCAGAGCTGACAGGGGGCGCCAAGTGGTCATGGGGAGTCCTCGTTGCTTCACAGCGCGATGATCGACTGGAAAAACGCCTGGGTGGAGCGTGGTCCGTCCACTCGGACGGAGATGCGGTAGGCGGTGCCGGTGCACTTGAGCGTCTGGCCGCCCATGGAGGCCGAGTCCTGCCCGCCCTTGGCGGAGCAGTCCAGCGGCAGGCGGGTGCATTGGCTGTCTGAGGGCGTGCCGGTGGCCATGCACAGGCGGTCAATCACGGTACGCACCGTGACACCGGCGGTCGTGTCCGTCAGGTCGGCAGCACTCATTTCAGCGTTCGTGAACGCCGTGTCGTCGGTCAGCACCGTGGGCACGCCCTGGGCATTGCTGGCCAGGCGAATCGCCGAATAGTTGGACGAATCCAGGTCGTTAGCGCGCGCAGTCGAGGTGCTCAAGGCGCCCGTCGACAGCCGCGCCAGCGCCTGCGACAAACCGCGCTCGCCCTGGTTCTTCAGATCACGCCGGAAGGCCAGCTGGCCGGCCAGCTGCGACGTGGTGTCGGACGAGCGAACCAGCGCAATGCCGCCGGCCATCAGGATGGCCAGGGCGATCAAGGTGATGATCATCACGACGCCGCGCTGCTGGCTGGCACGCGCGGACCGTGACCGATGAATGAGGGAAGACTTCAACATGCTCGGCTCACAGCATCAGGTTGTTGCGCAACACCAGCGTGGTGTCGACCACGCGGTAGCGGTAGCGCTGCTCGGTGGTGCTCAAGGTGCGGGTCTGGCTGAGACCGGCCCCGGCAAGATCCGGGAACAGCGTCAGCGAGCTCGGGCTGACGGCCGTCTTTTCGAGCAGCGGCAGGCGCATGATCATCGCCACCCGCACCGCCTTGATCTGCTGCAGGCGGGCGTTTGCCGTGGCCGAGCCCGCCGTCAGGTTGGCCGGCGCGTAATTGCCCGTGGAGGGCGACACCCAGCTGTCGATCTCGCCGTCGTTGTCGGTGTCCACGCCGTAGATGGCATGCATCTCGAACACGCCCTGCGTGCGGGCCTGCAAGGCCTGGTCGGCGCCGGCCGTCTGCAGCAGGTCGTAGGTGAACAGCGTGTCGTTGTCGCCCACGCCGATGACCAGGAACTGCGGCGGGTTGGTGGTGGGGTTGCCCAGCGGCAACGCCATGGCGTCTGCGGAGTAACCGGTCAGCGACGTGCTGTTGATGGTGCCACCGTGGAAGCTGCCGCCCAGCGTGAGCGAAGTGGCGGTGCCGCCGGTGAACGTGGAGTCCACCTGCGTCACCATGCACGGCACGGCCGCGCCGCCGGTGCCGTTGGGGTCAGCCACCAGCAGCATGTCGCCCGCGGCATAGGACAGCGTGTTGTTGAGCGTCAGTGCTGTGGTGCCCGGCGCGGCGGTCATCACCGAGGGTGCCCCGCCAAAACCAGCTGAGCCGCCCATGACCACCAGCACGTCCGACGTGGCGCCGCTGCTGCCCGGCGTCGTGGCATTCGGCAGGATGATGACCGGTGCAAGCGCAAAGCGGCGCGATCCATCGGGATTCACGCTGGCGAACGGGGCAGGCAAGGCAGCCGACCGCGGCAACGTTTGCCCGCTGGCCGCAGTGGCGGTGAGGCGGCAGCCGTAAGCGTAGTCTGCAGCGGCCAGAAAGCCGCTGCCTGCGCTGCGAACCCACTGGTCGAGCTGGTACTGCACGATGTTGCCGGCCTGATCCAGGTCATTCAAGCCCCCGGTGATGCGCTTGCTGCCTTCGGACGACGACAGCACGGCAAACAAGGCCAGCGACAACACCATGCCGATGACCAGCGACACCATCAATTCGATGAGCGACAGGCCGGCCTGACCGAGGCGCGCAGCCGCGCGGAAGACAGGGCGCTGCATCATGGAGCTCCGGGCAAGGTCACCTGGGTGACGTACTTGGAAGACGGGCCGGACGCACCACGCGCCACCGAGGTCCAGTTGATGGTGATGGTGACTGTGCCGGCGGCATCCGGCGCGCTGATGGTGCGCGTGGCCGACGGCAGACCCGAAGTCTTGTCGTCCTGCAGGCGCGCTGTCCAGGCGTTCAAGGTGGCGGTGGGCACCGTGGTGCTTTGTGCGCCCCACATGGCCGCGACCAGGTCATTGGCCATCAAGGCGGCGCGGCTGCGCTCAGCGGCTTCGATCGAATACCGCGTGGCCTGGGCCTGCAATCCGACCAGGCCCAGCACGCCCAGCGAGAAGATCAAGATGGACACCAGCACCTCGATCAGCGAGAAGCCATGCTGGCGACGGTGAGGGCCGGCGCGGCGCGCACGCCGTGCGGAGGAAGAGGCTCGCGTCATGATCAGCATCCGTCCGGTGAGGTGGCGGAAACGGTCTTGGAGGTGTCGCACATGCGCACCCGGCCACCCAGCGACACCTGAACGCGCATCGTCTTGGTGGCAGCCGTGCCGGCAAAGGTGATGGCCGTGGGCGTGGCGTCGGTCGGCGCTGTGCAAGCCACACCCAGATTGTTGGCCGTCGAGGTCATCGTGACCTGCTGACCGAAGGCGTTGAAGCAGATCGCGGCCGGGCCGGTGACCGTGACGCCCAGCGAGGCCGGGTCAGTGCCGCCCTTGAGATACAGGCCCGTGTCATCGCTGTCCACCGTGCGACGGATCAGGCGGGCGACCCAGCGGGTGCCGTTGGCCTCCGGGCTGGCATCAACGGCAGGGGTGGCGTTGGTGAGGATGAACGCCGCCGGACGACTGCGCTTGATGGCTTCTGCCTGCGTCAGACGAATGGCGTTCTGCACGGCATCCGCGGACGAGCGGACACGCGAGTTGGCGATCAGGTCTTGCGCCGCCGGCACGACGGCCGCCATGACGATGCCTGCCACAGTGAGCGTCACCATCAACTCGATCAGCGAGAAGCCCCGCTGGGACGAACGCATCAGCATGTGCCGCCCTTCCGCATGATCCAGCAGTTTTGAGGCGCCGTGCCCCAGGCGGTTGGCATGGCTGTGGTGCGCTGGGTGCCGTCTTGATTGATGGTGTAGGTGAAGGCCGAGGTGGTGCCCGTGCCCGTGGCGGTGGCCGTCCAGGTGGTGGCGGTCACGCTGCCGCAGGCGATGCCGAACTGGCCAGCCGTGCTGCTGACGCACGGTGTGGTCGGGCCGCTGGTGACCGACGCGTAGGTGCGGTTGTCCTGATAGTGCTGCTCCATGCGCACACGCAGGCCGGCCAGCGCGTTCGTGGCGTCCACCAGACGGCCGCGCAACACGTAATCCTGGTACATCGGCAGGGCCACGGCGGTGAGGATACCGATGATGGCCACCGTGATCATCACCTCGATCAAGGTGAAGCCGCGTGCACGCTGGGTGGACGAACGGATGATCGAAGCGGATGCAAGGCGCATGGTGTTCTCTTTGGGTATGGAAATGGCCGGCATGGTCGACGGTGCCGGTCTGCTGCATTATCGACAGTGCCGATGGGGCTTCAAGACCAGCCGGGGTGGCGGTCAGCTCCGGGCGGATCAACGGTGCGCAGGCATCGACAAGCGGCACGGACGAAAAAAAGCCCCGCGGCCGGGGCCCGGGGCTGGTGGCTGGGCGGCGCTTGCCACCCGGCGCTTGGTGATCAGCGAGGCAGCGTGGTGGCGCCCATCAGGAAGCCGTCGATCTCGCGGGCGGCCTGGCGGCCTTCGCGGATCGCCCAGACCACCAGGGACTGGCCGCGGCGCATGTCACCGGCAGCAAACACCTTGTCGACGTTGGTGCGGTAGCCGGTGTCGGCTTCCACGCCCGCCTTGATGTTGCCGCGGTTGTCCTTGGCCACGCCGAAGGCGTCCAGCACGGTGGCGACCGGGTTCACGAAGCCCATGGCCAGCAGCGCCATGTCGGCCTTCAGCACCTGCTCGGAGCCGGCCACTTCCACCATCTTGCCGCCCTGCCATTCGAGGCGAACCGTCTTCACGCCGGTCAGCTTGCCCTTTTCGCCCAGGAATTCCTTGGTGGCGATGGCGAACTCGCGCTGGCAACCCTCCTCGTGGCTCGACGAGGTGCGCAGCTTGATCGGCCAGTACGGCCAGGTCATCGGGCGGTTCTCGGTTTCCGGCGGCATCGGCATCAGTTCGAACTGCACGACGCTGGCAGCGCCGTGGCGGTTGCTGGTGCCCACGCAGTCGCTGCCGGTGTCGCCACCGCCAATCACCACGACATGCTTGCCATCGGCGCGCAGCTGGCCCTTGAGCTTGTCGCCCGCGTTGACCTTGTTCTGCTGCGGCAGGAACTCCATCGCGAAGTACACGCCGTCCAGGTCGCGGCCCGGCACCGGCAAATCACGGCTCTGCTCGGAGCCACCCGCCAGCAACACGGCGTCGAATTCGGTCTTCAGCTGTTCCGGGCTGACCGTTTCCTTGGCCCAGTTCGTGACCTTGCTGTCCTTCGGCATCTCGCCCACCAGCACGCCGGTGCGGAAGGTCACGCCTTCGGCTTCCATCTGCTTCACGCGGCGGTCGATGTGCGACTTCTCCATCTTGAAGTCAGGAATGCCGTAGCGCAGCAGGCCGCCGACGCGGTCGTTCTTCTCGAACACCGTGACGCTGTGGCCGGCGCGCGCCAGCTGCTGTGCGGCTGCCAGGCCAGCCGGGCCGGAGCCGACCACGGCCACTTTCTTGCCGGTCTTGACGTCGGCCACCAGCGGGGTGACCCAGCCTTCGTCCCAGGCGCGGTCGATGATCGCGTGCTCGATCGACTTGATGCCCACCGCGTCGTCGTTCACGTTCAGCACGCAAGCCGCTTCGCAGGGCGCCGGGCAGATGCGGCCGGTGAACTCGGGGAAGTTGTTGGTGCTGTGCAGCACCGTGATCGCGTTCTTCCAGTCGGCCCGGAAAACCAGGTCGTTGAAGTCAGGGATCACGTTGTTGACGGGGCAGCCGTTGTTGCAGAACGGCGTGCCGCAGTCCATGCAGCGTGCGGCCTGAACCTTGGAGTCGTCAGCCTTCAGGCCGATGACAAATTCCTTGTAGTTCTTCAGCCGCTTTTCGACGGGCTCGTAGCCCTCTTCGAGACGCTCGTATTCCAGAAAGCCGGTGACTTTTCCCATGATGCTTGTTTCCTGATGTCGTCGTGGGGTGCTTACTTGGCGGACACGGCCTTGACAGCCTTCTTGTCACCCTTGGCCTTGCCGACGACGTCGGTGGCCTGCTTGCGGGCATTGATCTCACCCAGCGCGCGCTTGTATTCGTTCGGGAAGACCTTCACGAACTTGGCACGCGATTCAGCCCAGTGGTCGAGGATGTCGCGGGCGCGCAGCGAACCCGTCCACTTGTGGTGGTCCTCGATCAGCTTCTTCAGCAGGGCTTCGTCAGGCTGATCGCGGTGCCAGATGGCAGCCGGGATGCTGGCTTCCTGCTCATCACGCGGCAGCACCTTGTCCAGCGACACCTGCGCGGTGTTGCAACGCTGGGCGAACTTGCCGTCCTCGTCGAACACGTAAGCCACACCACCGGACATGCCGGCCGCGAAGTTGCGACCCGTCTTGCCCAGCACCACCACCGTGCCGCCGGTCATGTATTCACAACCGTGGTCGCCCGTGCCTTCGACCACCGCCGTGGCACCCGACAGGCGCACGCCGAAACGCTCGCCAGCCACGCCGCGGAAGAAGGCCTCGCCGCTGGTGGCACCGATCAGCGCGGTGTTGCCGACGATGATGTTCTTGGTGGAATCGCCACGGAACTCGATGCTCGGGCGCACCGCGATGCGGCCACCCGACAGACCCTTGCCGGTGTAGTCGTTGGCTTCACCGATCAGGTACATCGTGATGCCCGGGGCCAGGAAGGCGCCGAAGCTCTGGCCGCCGGTGCCTTCCATCTGGATGAACAGCGTGTGGTCCGGCAGGCCTTCGGCGCGGTGGCGGATCAGCTCGCCCGACAACATGGCACCGACCGAGCGGTTCACGTTGCGCGCGTCTTCCATGAACTGGACCTTCTCGCCCTTCTCGATGGCGGCGCGGCTCTTCTCGATCAGCTTGCGGTCGAGGGCCTTGTCCAGGCCGTGGTCCTGCGACTCGGTATGCATGCGCGGCACATCGGCCGGCACGGCCGGGATGTGGAACACCTTGCTGAAGTCGAGGCCCTTGGCCTTCCAGTGCGAGATGGCCTTGCGGGTGTCCAGCAGGTCGGCGCGGCCGATCAGCTCGTCGAACTTGCGCAGACCCAGCTGGGCCATGATCTGGCGCGCCTCTTCAGCCACGAAGAAGAAGTAGTTCACCACGTGCTCGGGCTTGCCCGAGAACTTCTGACGCAGCACCGGATCTTGCGTGGCCACGCCCACCGGGCAGGTGTTCAGGTGGCACTTGCGCATCATGATGCAGCCCTCGACCACCAGCGGCGCGGTGGCGAAGCCGAACTCATCCGCACCCAGCAGGGCGCCGATGACCACGTCGCGGCCGGTCTTCATCTGGCCGTCGGCCTGCACGCGCACACGGCCGCGCAGACGGTTCAGCACCAGGGTCTGCTGGGTTTCAGCCAGGCCCAGTTCCCACGGCGTGCCGCAGTGCTTGATCGACGACCAGGGCGACGCGCCCGTGCCACCGTCGTGGCCGGCGATCACGATGTGATCGGCCTTGCACTTGGTGACGCCGGCAGCGATGGTGCCCACGCCCACTTCGGACACCAGCTTGACGCTGATGCTCGATGCCGGGTTGACGTTCTTCAGGTCATGGATGAGCTGCGCCAGGTCTTCGATCGAGTAGATGTCGTGGTGCGGCGGCGGGCTGATGAGGCCCACGCCCGGCACCGAGTGACGCAGCTTGCCGATGTATTCAGAGACCTTGCCGCCAGGCAGCTGACCGCCCTCACCCGGCTTGGCACCCTGGGCCATCTTGATCTGGATCTGGTCAGCCGACACCAGGTACTCGGTGGTCACACCGAAACGGCCCGAGGCCACCTGCTTGATGCGCGAGCGCAGGCTGTCGCCGGCGTTCATCTCGTAGTCGGCTTCGATGACGTCGGCGCCGACCACTTCAGACACCTTCGTGCCCTGGGTGATGGGGATGCCCTTCAGCTCGTTGCGATAACGCGCCGGGTCTTCACCACCTTCGCCGGTGTTGCTCTTGCCGCCGATGCGGTTCATGGCCAGGGCCAGCGTGCTGTGAGCCTCGGTGGAAATCGAGCCCAGCGACATCGCACCGGTGGCGAAACGCTTGACGATGTCCGACGCCGATTCCACTTCCTCCAGCGGAATCGCCTTGCTCGGATCGATCTTGAATTCGAACAGGCCGCGCAGGGTCAGGTGGCGCTTGCTCTGATCGTTGACGATCTGCGCGTATTCCTTGTAGGTGTCGAACTTGCCCGAGCGGGTACTGTGCTGCAGCTTGGCGATGGCGTCCGGCGTCCACATGTGCTCTTCACCGCGGGCGCGCCAGGCGTATTCACCGCCGGTTTCCAGCATGCTGTCGAGCAGCGGGTCGGTGCCGAAGGCGGCGCGGTGGTTGCGCAGGGCCTCTTCAGCCACTTCGAACACGCCGATGCCCTCGACCTGGGTGGCGGTACCGCGGAAGTACTTCGACACCAAGTCACGGTTCAGGCCGATGGCCTCGAACAGCTGGGCGCCACAGTACGACATGTAGGTCGACACGCCCATCTTGGACATGATCTTCGAGAGGCCCTTGCCCACCGCCTTGATGTAGTTGTAGATCGCCTTGTCGGTGGACAAATCGGCCGGCAACTCGGCATGCAGCGAGGCCAGGGTTTCCAGCGCCAGGTACGGGTGCACGGCTTCAGCGCCGTAGCCAGCCAGCACGGCGAAGTGGTGCACTTCGCGGGCCGAGCCGGTTTCCACCACCAGGCCGGCGGTGGTGCGCAGGCCTTCACGCACCAGATGGTGGTGAACGGCGGACAGCGCCAGCAGCGCCGGGATGGCCACGTTGCCGCGGTCCATCTGGCGGTCGGTGATGATCAGGATGTTGTGGCCGCCCTTGAGCGCATCCACGGCTTCCGCACACAGCGACGCCAGCTTGGCTTCAACGCCAGCCTTGCCCCAGGCCAGCGGGTAGGTGATGTTCAGCTCATAGGATTTGAACTTGCCGTTGGTGTGCGCCTCGATGCTGCGCAGACGGGCCATGCCCTTGAAGTCGAGCACAGGCTGCTCCACTTCCAGACGCATCGGCGGGTTCACCGCGTTGATGTCCAGCAGGTTCGGCTTCGGGCCGATGAAGCTGTTGAGCGACATCACGATGGCTTCGCGGATCGGGTCGATCGGCGGGTTCGTGACCTGGGCGAACAGCTGCTTGAAGTAGTTGTACAGCGGCTTGTTCTTGTCCGACAGCACGGCCAGCGGGCTGTCGTTGCCCATCGAGCCGATGCCCTCTTCGCCGTTCATGGCCATCGGCGCCATCAGGAACTTGATGTCTTCCTGGGTGTAGCCGAAGGCCTGCTGGCGGTCGAGCAGCGACTCACCAAAGGCGGCCGGGCCGACGCTGGCGGTCTCGATGTCATCGAGGCGCACGCGGACGTTGTCGATCCACTGGCGATACGGACGCGCGCTGGCGTACTGGTTCTTCAGCTCTTCGTCGTCAACGATGCGGCCCTGCTCGAAGTCGATCAGGAACATCTTGCCGGGCTGCAGACGCCACTTCTTGACGATCTTGTTTTCCGGGATCGGCAGCACGCCGGATTCCGAGGCCATCACGACCAGGTCATCGTCGGTGACGATGTAGCGGGCCGGACGCAGGCCGTTGCGGTCGAGCGTGGCGCCGATCTGCTTGCCGTCGGTGAAGACCATGGCGGCCGGGCCGTCCCACGGCTCCATCATCGACGCGTGGTATTCATAGAACGCGCGGCGACGCTCGTCCATCATCTCGTGCTGTTCCCAGGCTTCCGGGATCATCATCATCGCGGCCTGGGCGAGCGGGTAGCCGCTCATCGTCAGCAGCTCAAGCGCGTTGTCGAAGGTGGCGGTGTCGGACTGGCCTTCGAAGCTGATCGGATACAGCTTGGGCAGGTCCTCACCCAGCACCGGCGACTTCATCACGCCTTCACGGGCACGCATCCAGTTGAAGTTGCCCTTGACGGTGTTGATTTCACCGTTGTGGGCGACCATGCGGTACGGGTGGGCCAGCGGCCATTCCGGGAAGGTGTTGGTCGAGAAGCGCTGGTGCACCAGGGCCAGGGCCGAGACGGTGCGGGCATCTTGCAGGTCGAGGAAGTACTTGCCGACCTGGTCAGCCAGCAGCAGACCCTTGTAGATGATCGTGCGGCAGCTCATGCTGGGCACGTAGTACTCGCGGCTGTGGGTCAGCTTCAGCGCCTGGATGGCGGCTGAGGCCGTCTTGCGGATGACGTACAGCTTGCGCTCGAGAGCGTCGGGCACGATCACGTCAGGGCCGCGGCCGATGAAGACCTGGCGGATCACGGGCTCGGTGGCGCGCACGGCCGGGCTCATCGGCATCTCGCGGTCGACCGGCACATCGCGCCAGCCCAGCAGCACCTGGCCTTCGGCCTTGATGGCGCGTTCCAGTTCCTGCTCGCACGCCAAGCGCGACGCATGTTCCTTCGGCAGGAAAATCATGCCGACGCCGTATTCGCCCAGCGGGGGCAGTGCCACGCCTTGCGCAGCCATCTGTGCACGGAAGAATTCGTCGGGGATCTGGATCAGGATGCCGGCGCCGTCGCCCATCAGGGCGTCCGCACCCACGGCGCCGCGGTGGTCGAGGTTCTCGAGGATCTTCAGACCCTGCTCAACGATGCCATGCGCCTTCTGGCCCTTGATGTGGGCAACAAAACCGACGCCGCAAGCGTCATGCTCATTCGACGGGCTGTACAGCCCGCCCTCGGCCAGGGCTTCAATTTCTTCGCGGGACACATGACCCGATGCAGCCTTGTTCATGGCGCAATCCTCGACGGTAGCTAGGGATAAACGCGAGGATAAAGCCAAGCCCCCAACCCTTCAAGCACTATTAAATGGGGTCAGAGTCAGATTAAATATCTGGAGAGGAGAGGCGAGATTTAATTGGGGACAGAGTCAATGCCCGGCACCTTGCGCGGCCGGCCACGTGGGCGGGGGCTCAGGTCACGTTGGGTCAACACGCCAACCTGGTGGACAAAGGCATCGTTGCCGAGCGTCGCCCCCCTCATCAGCGTCGCGGTGATGTGTTGGCGGTCTGTGTCGGACAGCCCCTCCTCCAGCCAACGGCGATAGTTGATGTCACGCTCAAACGGCGTGTTGCCCAATTGCCAGAAGGCAGGATGGTCGGTGATCAACGGATCCCGCCGCTCACCAATGTGGTGCGACAGGCTCGACCACGGCCAATCAAGCAAGCCTGAGGCCAGCCCTGCGCGGTGGGGGTTGAGTTCGATGTATTTGAGACAGGACAACAGCCATCCGTCAGCGTCGATGACCTGTGCACGGAAGCGCCCTTCCCAGAGCGTCCCCGTGCGGCCATGGCGGTGGTTGAACCAGCCCACGTACCGGCGACCCAGGCTCTGCATCATGCGGCTCAAGCTCTGCTCGGTGCTCGGCGACACAAGCAGGTGCACATGGTTGTCCATCAGCACATAGGCGTGGATCGACACCCGGTGTTCAATGGCAACGTCCCCCAGAACCTGCAGGTAGTGTTTGCGATCGACATCGTCGTGCACGATCAGGCCGCGGTTGTTGCCACGCTGGATGACGTGGTGTGGGTGGCCGGGCGCCACCAGTCTTACTTGTCTCGCCATCTGGCAAGCTTAATCTACTCTGACCCCATTAACCGAGGTAATGATCAGTCGGCTTGCGGGAACAGGCGCTGTCCGGTCAGGCGGTGGTGTTCGCGGGTGGCGAAGCGGTCGGTCATGCCGGCGATGTAGTCGCAGACGGATCGCGGAAGATCGGCGGCTTGGGCGTAGTCGTCGGGCATTTCAGCGGGTGCGCTCAAATACGCGGCGAACAGGTCGCGGATGATCTGGCGGCCAGCCTCGGTGGTGGCCACCACCTGGGGGTGGCGATACAGTTCGCGGAACATGAAGCGCTTCATGTCGGCGCTGGCCTGTTTCATCTCGGCACTGAAACCGATCAGCGGGCCGAGCAGCCGGGCGGCTTCGGCATCTTCGGGTGCCGCCTCGGCCAGACGGGCACGGCTCGCGTCGATCACGTCGTAAACCTGCGCGGACAACATGCGCCTGATGGTTTCGGCGAGCTGCCTCTTGACGGTGGCACCCGTCAAGGCGGGGTGCGCTGCCATCGCGTCCTGAAAATGGCGCTCGAACAAGGCCACCCCACGCAGTTGGTCGAGCGACAACAAGCCGGAGCGCACGCCATCGTCGACGTCATGCGCGTTGTAGGCAATCTCGTCAGCCAGATTGGTCAGTTGCGCCTCAAGGCTGGCTTGATGGCCGAGCATGAACCGCTGTCCCACCCCACCCGGCTCTCGCTGCTCCATGCGCTGCGCCAACGCGAGCGGGCAACGCTTCAGCACCCCCTCGCGGGTTTCAAAGCACAGGTTCAAGCCGTCCCAGTCGGGGTAACGCTGCTCGAGCTCGTCGACCACGCGCAGACTTTGCAGGTTGTGCTCGAAACCGCCGTGGGCCGCCATGCAGTCGTTCAAGGCGTCTTGGCCGGCATGGCCGAACGGCGTGTGGCCAAGGTCGTGCGCCAGGGCGATCGCCTCAACCAGGTCTTCGTTCAGCGCCAAGCTGCGCGAAATGCTGCGGCCCAGTTGCGCCACCTCCAGCGAGTGGGTCAGCCGCGTGCGGAACAGGTCACCTTCGTGATTCAGGAAAACCTGCGTCTTGTAGACCAGGCGCCGGAAGGCGGTGGAATGGACGATGCGGTCCCGGTCGCGCTGGAAGTCGTCGCGCGTGGGGGCGGCCGGCTCCGCGCGCCTGCGACCCCGGCTTCGTTGGGGCCAACTGGCCCACGGCGCCAGCGGTGCATTCATGCGGGTTGGCAGCAGGCAGCCAGCGTTTGGCGCACCAAGGCTTCGGGCGCCGGGCGCATCACCGCCGAGCCCAGCTTGTCGATCAGCACGAAGCGGATTTCGCCGCCCTGAGACTTCTTGTCGACTCGCATGTGCTCCAGGTACTCCTCGGCTGACAGCGCGGGCGCGACCACCGGCAGGCCGGCGCGCGAAATCAGTGCCCGCAGACGATCGGCAAAGCCGGCAGGCATCAGGCCGCAACGCTCTGACAGATCCGCCGCCATCACCATGCCCGCAGCCACCGCCTCGCCATGCAACCAGGTACCGAAACCCAGGCCCGCTTCGATCGCGTGGCCGAAGGTGTGACCGAAATTCAGAATGGCGCGCAGGCCACCTTCCCGCTCATCAGCCCCAACCACGGCAGCCTTGATTTCACACGAGCGCTGAACCGCATGAGCGATCAATGCAGGCTCCAGCGCGACCAAGCCCTCCATGTGCTCTTCGAGCCAGGCCAGGAAAGACGCATCGGCAATCGGGCCGTACTTGATCACCTCGGCGAGGCCGGCCGACACCTCCCGCGCAGGCAAGGTGCGCAGCGTATCCATGTCGCAGATCACCCGCACCGGCTGGTAGAACGCACCGATCATGTTCTTGCCGAGAGGGTGATTGACGGCGGTCTTGCCGCCAACGGACGAATCAACCTGCGACAGCAAGGTGGTGGGCACCTGCACAAAAGGTACGCCGCGCATGTAGCAGGCAGCGGCAAAACCAGTCATGTCCCCGACAACTCCGCCGCCCAGCGCATACAGCACTGACTTGCGGTCTGCCCCATTGGCCAGCAGCCGATCGAACACGAGGTTCATCGTCTGCCAGTCCTTGTGAGCCTCGCCGTCTGGCAGCACCAGCACGTCCACGCGGTTGTGTAGCGCCGACAGTTGACGTTGAAGCACATCGGCATAGAGCGGTGCCACCACCTCATTGGTCACCACCAGCGCCTGGGCAGACTTCGGGAGATCAGACCAGGTAGCGGCCGCATCCAGCAGGCCGGCGCCGATCACGACATCGTAGGAGCGATCGCCAAGGGCGATGCCGACCTTGGTCGGCGCAAGAAGATTCGAAGGAGCAGACATGCAGAGAAGTGTAGTTGGATGGTGGCCTGAGCCCCTGCAACCGAAAGATGCAGGCCTTCAGGCCTGGGGTTTGGCCGGCAGCATGTCGAGTTGCATGGCCACGAGATTGGCCAGCGTGTGCACGGACGTTCTACCGGTATCAATGCCGAAATCGGCAACCTCACGGTAAAACGGGTCACGCTCGGCAAACAGATCCCTGAGGCGCTTCAGCGGATCAACGCCTTGAAGCAGCGGGCGCTGTGTGTCATGCCGCAGCCGGCGGGCCAGGTCATCGGGTGTGGCGCGCAGGTACACCACATGATGGCCTGACCGCTTGATCTGTGCGCGATTGGCTTCCCGCAGCACAGCGCCACCACCGGTGGCCACCACCAGGTCTGGTCGAGCACAGAGCTCGGCGATCACCTGCTGCTCATGGTCCCGGAAACTTTGTTCACCGTACTGCTCGAAGTGGACGCGGATGCTGGTTCCCAGCTGGCGTTCGATTTCGGTGTCGGCATCGACGAACTGCAAGTTCATCAGACGCGCCACATGCCTACCCACCGTGGACTTGCCGCTACCCGGCAAGCCAACCAGAACCACACTCATGACTGACCCACATGTAAAAAAGCCCGCAGAGGCATGCACCTCTGCGGGCCCGAAGCGTAGCTGGAGTCTACTCAATTCGCATTCGCGCACGAACTCGACTGGCCGTAAGGGCTCAGCCAGAACGCCGGCGTCGCGGTGGTGATGGCCAGCACATCGGACGGCACCTTCGTGAGGCCCGAGAACTGCGCCGTGCCTTCAGTGCCAGCGACACCGTTTGCAGACACCGTGATGCCGTAGTTCACCCAGCTCGCCTTGTCTTGCGGATAGACCAGGCGCAGGAACACCATGCCGTTGCTGTTGGTGAGGTTCGAACCGTTGAAGCTCAGGGACGCGTCTGCCTTGCGAGGCTCAATCGAGCCACTGCCATTGGTGTCTTCAGCGATGCTCAAGACGCCATTGCGGTCCACGTCCTCGTTGGTGCAGCTGGCGGTAATCGTCTGGCCCCAGGCTCCGTTCGCCAGATTCCAACGGCCCTTGTGATAGGCGGGCAGATCAAGCGTGGCGCTCACAGCGACATTCGACATGGCGAAGCCGGCGGAATTGACCACCATCACCACGTAATCGAGCACGTAGGTCAGCTTGTCGCTGCCTTCGGCGATGCTGCCGTTGGCGCCGATGCTCACCGACAGCGGCTCAGCCGTCACGGTCAGCTTCACATCCACCGGGTTCGGGCAGACACCGACTGCAAAGTCGCTGTAGTCCCAGCAGGCACGAACAGTGACGCCATCGGTCGGGCTGGAGCGCGTGCCAGGCACGTAAGACGTGCTCACGATGCCGTTGGCGCTCGAATACAGCAGGTTGGATCCGGCCGAGATCGTGCCGCCAATGCTGTTCGGATCCGGCAACTCGAATCGCACGCGAACATTTTCCACCGGCCGGTTGGCAGCAGCCACGAACAGGGCCCGGATTTCAGTCTGGTTGGACGTGCCCGTCGAGTTGACCGGAACCGTCTTCGGATTTGCCGACAGCGACGCGGACGTCACCGGGCCGACGGCCACGGGAATGTTGCTGTTCGTCGACTGCACCTGGACGGTCTGGTTCAGAGACACACCACCGGCTGTCGCCGTGATCGTCAATGGGCCGCTCGTGGTCGGTGCGGTGAAATCGAAGCGGTACTCACCCGATGAGTTGGTGATGCCAGTCGCGCCAGCGAGACCTGGCGCCGTGACCACCACCTCTTGCCCAGGCAAGGCATTGGAATTGGAATCCGAGACCTTGTAGTTCACATAACCGGCACCGCCAGGCACCACGGTCGAGGTCAACGTAGCCGTGATCTTGGTGCCCGTGACCAGGATGGTGGCGCTGCGGCTGAGGGAGCCAGACGTGACCGTGACGGTGATGATGCGGTTGGATCGGTCAGAGCCGATGCCGACCGTGGCGGAGGCCTTGCCGGAGGAATCGGTGCTTGAAGAGCCGACTGACGCGACCGCGTTGTTGTTCACGGCGAAAGTCACGTTGGCACCGGACACTGCATTCCGGTTACCGTCCACGGCCGTTGCCGTTGCGGTCACGGTCTCGAGGCCGGTATTGACCAGTTGCTGGGTGCTCAGCGTCAGGACCAGATCAGACACGGTGCTCGTGGTCGATCCACCACCAAACCCCGAGGTGCCCGAGTCAGACCCACCACCGCCACAGGCGGTCATCAAGACCGTGGCGGCCACTGCCAGCCACGTGCCAAATTTCTTGTGCATTCCAATTGCTCCCATGTCTACGCGCGCAGCCTCGGCAAATTTCAGCGGGCTGCGGAACGATCCGTCACGACCTTCGGCGTGATGAACACCAGCAACTCAGTGCGGTTGCTGTAGCGGACCGTGTTCTTGAACAGATTGCCGACCACCGGCAGATCGCCCAGGAACGGCACCTTGTTGGTTTCGTCGCGGTCGTTCTGCGTGAAGATACCGCCAATCACCACCGTGCCGCCGTTCTCTACCAGCACCTGCGTCTTCACATGCTTGGTGTTGATGGCAGGGCCGGCGTTGGTCAACTCACCGCGGCTGTCCTTGTTCACGTCCACGTCGAGAATCACATTGCCTTCTGGCGTGATCTGCGGCGTGACTTCCAGCTTCAGGCTGGCCTTCTTGAACTGGATCGACGTGGCGCCGCTGGACGTGGCCACGTTGTAAGGCAGCTCTTCACCCTGTTCGATCAAGGCCTTGACCTGGTCGGCAGTGATGACGCGCGGGCTCGAGACGATCTTGCCCTTGCCTTCAGCTTCAAGTGCCGACAGTTCCAGGTTCAGGAAACGGTTGGCAGAAGCACTGAACAGCGACAGCGCGAAGGTTGCTGCCGAAGCGGTGCTGATGTTCGAGGTCGATGCCGGCAGGCTGACAAACTGGGTGTTGGTAAACGCCGTATCCGTCGTCTGCTGCAGGGTCTGGTAGCCCACGCCGTTGTAGTTGCCGCCGATGGTGACGTTGTTGCCACCACCCACGTTGTAGCCCGGGGTGCCGCCGCGCAGGCCACGCATGTCTGCGGTGCCGAGCTTCACACCGAGCGCGCGGCCAAACTTGTCATCAGCCTCGACGATGCGCGCCTCGATCAGCACCTGACGCACCGGCACGTCGATCTTGGCGATCATCATCGCCACTTCTTCAAGCTTCGACGGGACGTCCGAGACGAACAGCTGGTTGGTCCGGGTTTCGAACAGCACCGTGCCGCGAGGCGACAGGATGCGCGTGGTGGTGTTGTTGCCGCCGCTGCCAGAGTTGGTCGTCGTGCCAATCAGGCCGCGGGCCACTTCCTCAGCCTTGGTGTAGTTCAACTGGAACGACTGCGTGCGCACCGGCTCCAGATCAGCGATCTTCTTCTTGGCTTCCAGATCGATCTGCTCCTTGGCAGCCAGTTCGTCCTTCGGCGCAATCCAGAGCACATTGCCCGACTTGCGCATGCCCAGGCCCTTGCTCTGCAGAATGATGTCGAGGGCGTGATCCCACGGCACATCCTTCAGGCGCAGCGTCGAGGTGCCGGTCACGGTATCGCTGGTCACCACGTTGAAGTTGGTGAAGTCAGCGATGACCTGCAGCAGCGCGCGCACTTCGATGTTCTGGAAGTTCAGCGACAGCTTTTCGCCCTGGTAGGTCGGACCCTGCGTGACCTTGTTCGGGTCCATCCGCACGGGCCGCACTTCCAGCACGAACTGGTTGTCGGTCTGGTAAGCGCTGTGTTCCCAGGCGCCGCGGGGCTCGATGACCATGCGGACACGGTCACCAGTCTGTGCCATCGACACGGCCTGCACAGGCGAGCCGAAGTCGGACACATCCAGGCGACGGCGCAGGTTCTCGGGCAGCGACGAGCGCAGGAACTCGACGACGAGGTTCTGGCCCTGCTGGCGCAGATCGACGCCCACCTGGGTGTTCACCAGGCCGACGATGACACGGCCAGCGCCATCCGGGCCACGCCGGAAGTCGATGTCGCGGATCGGCAGCGGGTCAGCATTCTGGCTGGCGGCGAAATGCACGGGCGGCGTGGAGGCCGAGGTCGGTGCAGCGCCCACGGCCGCAGCCTGATCCAGCAGGATCAGCAAGGTCTTGCCCTGGATTTCAGTGCGGTAGGTTGCAGCTTGCCGCAGGCTCAGCACCAGACGGGTCCGGTCACCGGAGTTCGCCACGTTCACCGCGCGAACATTCCCCTGGTTCACATCCACCGATGGACGGCCCAGCGCGTTCACCACGCCCGGCAGGTCGATCGCCACGCGGGGCGGCGATTGCACCGAGAAGCCAGCCGGCAATGCCGTGAGCGCCTCGCTCAGCTCCACCCGCACCACCTCGCCGCCCGCCTGCTGGGCAGCGGTGATACCGCGGATCATGTTCTGGGCCCAACCCATGGCGGGCATGGTCATCAAGCCCAAAGTAAGGACAACGGCCCCTGCGTAGCGACTCCGCATCGTGCGTGACTCCAACCTGTTATTCATCGCGCCGTCTCCTGCAATTGGAGCGTACTGTTGCGCTCGATCCATTCACCCGCCGCGTCCTGAACGATTTCGCGCAAGGTGATTTCCGTTTCGGTGATCTTGGTGATCTTCCCGTAGTTCAGCCCCAGGTACTCGCCGACCTTCACATAGTGAAGCAGGGCCTCGACCTTCAGAATTGCGTACTGGCGCTTGTCGCGTGTCATGCTGCCGACCATCACCATGCCGTCCAGCGGGAAGGCCTCCAGAGGCTCCTTGCGGCGCTTGGCTTCCGACGCCAGCATGGCACCGGACTGGTTCGCATCCAGCTTGTTGCCCGAGGACATCTTCTGCGCACCGAACGGGTCAACCGCACCCAGGCCGGTGTAGGCCTGCGGCGTGAACTTCTTTGGCGCGGCGATGGGCTCGACGCTCGGCTTGACTTCCTGCTTCTGCTGATCCATCCAGGCCTTCAATTCGTCGTCATCCGACGAGCAGGCGCCCAGGCAGGCCAGCAGGCAGAGGCTGGCTATCCAACGTTGATTCATGGCGCGTCCTTGGGCTTGGCGCCGTTCTTGCGCGCGGCAGCCGCATTGCGCTTGACCTCGGCCACTTCGGCGGCGTCGAGGTAGCGGTAGGTGCGTGCGGTGGCTTCCATCGTGAGCGGGCCGTTGCTGTCCTTGCCAGCCGGCGACACCACGAGGTTGTGCAGCGTCACGATCCGGGACAGGTTGGCCACGTCGCCGGCGAACGAGCCGATGTCGTGATACGCGCCAGAGACCTTGATCGAGATCGGCAGCTCGGCGTAGTAATCCTTCACCACGATCTGGCCGGGCTTGAACAGCTCGAACTGCAGACCACGGCCAGCACCCGCCTGGTTGATGTCGGACAGCAGCGCATCCATTTCGGCCTTGCCGGGCAGCTGCTTTTCGAGCTGGGTCACGTATTCCTGAACCAGCTCCTTCTGCTTCTTCAGCTCATCCAGGTTGATGGCCTGGGTCAGCTTGATGCGGTACTCATTGCGCAGGTTGGGCTCCTTGGCCCGCTCGGCGGTGAGGTTGTCGTCTTCCTCGCTCAGCACCACCAGCCAGCCGAGGATCACCACGGCCACCATGGCGGCCAGCCATGCCACGATCTTGGGCAGCAGCGGCCATTGGCCTGGTTCTTTGGGGTTGAGTTCCCGGAACTGGGAGAGGCCGCCACGCAGTGCAGCCCCGACATCGATGTTTTTGCCTATCGTCGCCATCTTCTACCTCACGACGCCTGCGGGGCAGAAGCTGCCGGGGGGCGGGCCACTGCACCACTGGCGGCACCCGCCGGGGCTTGCGGCCGCTTCAGGCTGACCTTCATGGAGAAATCAAACAGCTTTCGCTGGGCCTTGCCAACAGTCACGTTGGTAGCCTTGATTTCGACCAATTCAGGCTTCTCCAGCCACTGAGAGTTGTAAGCCGCGTTTCGAATGAATTCAGAGACCCGCTCCTGCGACTGGGCCAGACCCTGGAACGTCACCACGCTGCCGACCTGGCGGATGTTGGTCAGGTACACGCCTTCCGGCGTCTGCTTGACGAGTTCGTCCAGCAGGTAGACCGGCACATTGCGGTCGGCCTGCAAGTCTTCCACGGCCTTCTGGCGCGCCTTCAAGGCTTCAATTTCATCCTTGAGGTTGGCAATGTCCTTGATGCGCTCTTCAAGTTCCTTGATGGCCTCGGTCAGGTAGCGGTTGCGGCCCTGCTGCACAGAGATCATCTGTTGCAACACGCCAAACCACAGCACCACCAGGCCCACGCCCACCAGGGACGCCAATCCCAAAGCCGAGAAGAACGCACGCTTGCGTTCCTGTCGGCGCGCCTCACGGTGAGGCAACAGGTTGATCAGAATCACTGCACAAACCTCCGCATGGCCAGCCCGCACGCGGTCAGGTAAGAAGGCGCCTCGCGACGCAGCTTCGCTTCACGCACCGAGGATGCGATCTTCATGGTCTCGAACGGGTTGACCACCTTGGACGAAAACCCGGTGACATCCTTGACGCGTTCACGCAGGCCAGGCATCGACGCCGTGCCGCCCGCCAGCATCACGTAGTGCACCTTGTGGTGCGGCGTGCTGGTGAAGAAGTACTGAAGCGCCCGTCCGATTTCATGGGCCAGGCTGTCGACGAACGGCGTCAGCAGCGACGACTCGTAGTCCTCGGGCAGATCGCCAGCCAGCTTCTTCTGCTCGGCTTCTTCGTACGAAAAACCGTACTGACGTGAAATCAGCTGGGTCAACTGCGAGCCGCCGAACGATTGGTCTCGGTCGTACAGCATTTCGTCTTCGCGCAGCACCTTCAGGCTCGTGGTGTCAGCGCCGATCTCGAACAGGGCCACCAGCGCGTCCTTGCCGCGGTCAGGCAGGGCCTGGATCAGACGCCCCATTGCCAGGCGCGACGCATGTGATTCGATGTCGAGCACCACAGGCGTCAGGCCGGCGGCTTCCGCCAGGCCTTGGCGGTCTTGCACACGGTCCTTGCGGGAAGCCGCGATCAACACGTCAACATCACCGACAGACGTGGCGTTAGGGCCGATGACGCAGAAATCCAGGCTGACTTCGTCCAGCGAGAACGGAATGTACTGGTGGGCCTCGGACTCAACCTGAAGCTCCATCTCGTCTTCACGAAGGCCCGCAGGCAGCACGATGCGCTTGGTGATGACAGCCGATTGCGGCATGGCCATCACGACCTGGCGCGTCTTGGTGCCGCTCCGGCTGACCACGCGGCGCACGGCATCGGCGACCTCATCGAATTTTTCGATCTGGCCGTCGACGATCCAGCCCTTTTCAAAAGGCTCGCTGGCAAGACGCTCCAGCACCAATTCCCCGGACGTTGATTGGCTCAGCTCCACCAGCTTGACGCTGGATGAACTGATATCCAGACCGATCATCTGGGGATGTTTCTGGCCGAGAAGGCGATCTAGAAATCCCACGAGACAAGGCTCCCGCTGCGCCGCGAGCGACGCGAAGTTAACAAAGCACTTCAATGCTAGCAGCAAGACTCTTGAGCAACAAAGGATTAAGGACCGTATGAACTCGGGGCACGTTGCTCTCGCCCGACGACATTCGTAAGCATTTGCTGCCCAACCCATCAGGGTTTGCCCGTGCGTTGCACCTGTCGTGAAGTCAAAGTCTTCTGCAAGCCGCGTGCCATGGCGCCGGTTCCTATAATCCGGCTGCCCCAATGGGATCCTCATGAGCGACCAAGACACCAACCAACACACCGCCCCTGCCAAACCGGGCAACAGCGTCTCAAACGGCTTCGGGCGCTGGCTGGGCAAGGTGCTGCTCGGCCTGCTCGGCACGGGCCTGGCGCTGATTTTTGCGGGCGTCATCTGCGGCGGCATTGCCCTGGCTGTGGCCTACCCAGCCCTGCCGGAGCTGGACTCGATCACCGATTACCGGCCCAAGTTGCCGATGCGGATTTACTCGGCTGACGGCCAGTTGCTGGGGGAATACGGCGACGAACACCGCCAGTTCACCCCCGTGACGGAGATTCCCAAGGTGATGAAAGAGGCTGTTCTCGCGATCGAGGACGCCCGGTTCTATCAGCACAGTGGCGTCGACTATCTCGGGGTGATTCGCGCCGGGGTGGCGCAATTTGGCTCGATGGGCAGCCAGGGCGCATCGACGATCACGATGCAGGTGGCCAGAAACTTTTACCTGTCTGCAGAAAAGACGCTCACCCGCAAACTTTACGAAGTGCTGCTGGCGTTGAAGATCGAAAGCCAGCTGACCAAGGACCAGATCCTGGAGGTCTACATGAACCAGATTTATCTGGGTCAGCGGGCCCATGGTTTTGCAGCTGCCAGCGAGATTTATTTCGGCAAGCCGCTGAAGGACATCTCTGTGGCCGAAGCCGCGATGCTGGCCGGCCTGCCCAAGGCGCCATCGGCTTACAACCCGATTGCCAACCCCAGGCGCGCCACGCTGCGGCAGCAATACATCATCGACCGGATGCTGGACAACGGCTTCATCACCGAAGAGCAGCACAAGCAGGCCAAGGCAGAGGTGCTGAAGTACCGGGCGTCCAACGAGATGCCCGTGCATGCCGAATACGTGGCGGAAGCAGCGCGACAACTGGTGTTCAGCCAATACGGCGCGGACACCTACACCCGGGGCTTGAACGTCACCTTGACGGTCAAGGCGGGCGACCAGATGGCCGCCTACCGCGCCCTGCGCAAGGGTTTGATGGACTACGAGAAGCGGCAGGTCTACCGCGGCCCGGAAGCCTATGTCGATCTGCCCGCCGACCCCAAGGCCCTGGACACCCGCATCGCCGAAGCACTGGCAGACCATCCCGACAACGACGAGCTGAAGGCTGCCGTGGTGCTGGAAGCCTCGCCGAAGAAGGTGGTGGTGGCCCTGCAATCCGGCGAGTCGGTGACGCTGACGGGTGAGGGCCTGCGCCCCGCCACGTCAGGTTTGTCTGACAAGGCCGACCCCAAGGTGCAGGTGCGCCGCGGCGCCATCGTCCGGGTGATCAAGGGCGCAAAAGACGCCTGGTTCATCACCCAGCAGCCCGAAGTGGAAGGCGCGTTCGTGGCCATGGAGCCACAAACCGGTGCCATCCGGGCCCTGGTAGGCGGCTTTGATTTTGGCAAGAACAAGTTCAACCACGTGACCCAGGCCTGGCGTCAGCCGGGCTCCAGCTTCAAGCCCTTCATCTACTCGGCGGCACTGGAAAAGGGCTTCACGCCCGCCACCGTGGTGAACGACGCGCCCTTGTTCTTCGATGCGGGCAGCACCGGCAGCCAGCCCTGGGAGCCCAAGAACTACGACGGCACCTTTGACGGTCCGATGCCCTTGCGACGCGCCCTGGCGAAGTCCAAGAACATGGTGTCGATCCGCATCCTGCAATCCATCGGCGTGCCTTACGCCCGGGACTGGATCACCCGTTTCGGTTTCGAGCGCGAGAAGCACGACCCTTACCTCACCATGGCGCTCGGCGCCGGCTCGGTCACACCGATGCAGATGGCCACCGCCTACAGCGTGTTCGCCAATGGTGGCTACCGAGTCAACCCAGTGCTGATCGCCCGCATCACCGACACACGCGGCAAGGTGCTGCATGAAACAGCCATGCAGGCGCCAGATGAATCGCTGCGGGTGGTGGAGGCGCGCAATGCCTTCGTGATGAGCAGCCTGCTGCAGGAAGTGACCCGGTCCGGCACCGCGGCACGCGCACAGGCCACCCTGAAGCGGCCTGACGTCTACGGCAAGACCGGCACGACCAATGATTCGATGGACGCCTGGTTCGGCGGCTATCACCCGAGCCTGGCGGCGGTGGTGTGGATCGGCTATGACAACCCGCGCAAGCTCGGCGACCGGGAAACCGGCGGCGGGCTGTCGCTGCCCGTGTGGATCGAGTTCATGCAGCACGCCCTGAAGGGTGTGCCGGTGGCCGAGATGGTGCCACCGGAGGGCGTCGTGAATGTGGGTGGCGAGTGGTTCTATACCGAATTCAGCCAAGGCCAGGGCGTAGGCTCGCTGGGGGCCGAGGAGCGCTCACCGGGCCGGCCGAGCGACGAGGAAAAGAAGGGCATCCTCGACCTGTTCCGCTGAGGAACCGCGGGCGGGTCGAGCCGGGGCAGGCCCGACAGCTCGCCCGCCGCACCTCAAGCGGCGGAGGCAAACACCAGCGCTTGTCCGGCCTGGGCCGTGGCCTGCTTCGACAGGCTGGCGAAGAACTCGCTGCCGTCGCGCGTGTCCACCCACTGTCCATCCAGGAAACGGTAGTGGTGGCCACCGGCGCGCGCCGCCATCCACAACTCATGCAGCGGCGCCTGGGTGTTCAGGATGATCTTGCTGCCGTTCGGAAACGTCATCTCCAGCACCCCGCCGTTGCGGTGGGTATCGATGTCGATCACGTCGTCGTCGAGCCAGCGGTCCACATGGCTTTCGACTGCTGCCAGGATGGCTGCGGTGGCGCGGTGGTACTCGGCATCAGACAGGATATGGGCGCTCATGGTGGGTAAGATCCGGGCATGAAAAGTTCAATGGCGCCCAGTGTAGTGGCGAGTCTCCAACCCTCCTCGCAACACCCCTGCCCGGCTCTAAGCCGTGCACTCAGCGGGCGCAGCGTGATGTGTGCGGTGGCAGTCATGCTGATGCTCACCGCCTGCGGCCAGCGTGGCCCGCTGGTGCTGCCGAAGCCGGCCCAGCAAGCGGCCAGCGGCACGCCGGCCGCCAGCGCACTCGCTCGCTGAAATCCTGTCAGGCCCGCGCGCCTGACCTTACAGCCACCCCTGCTGCACCGCGTGGCAGGCCACCTGGCTGTCACCATCCACCACCAGCTCCGGCCGCTCCGCTTTGCACACCGCGCGAGCGTGCGGGCAGCGCGGATGAAAAGCGCAACCGGTTGGTGGATTCATCGGATTGGGCACTTCGCCAATCACCGGGCTGCGCTGCCGCCCTGTCATCCGTACATCCGGAATGGCGTCCAGCAGCATCTGCGTGTACGGGTGGCGCGGCGCACTGAAGACCGTGCGTTTCGGCGCCACCTCGACCAGGCGGCCCAGGTACATCACGCCAACGTCGTCGGCCACGTGCTGCACTACGGCCAGGTTGTGCGATATGAACAGATAGGTCAGCCCGCGCTCTTGCTGCAGGTCCTTCATCAGGTTCAGCACCTGCGCCTGCACCGACACATCGAGCGCGGACGTCGGCTCGTCACACACCAGAAACTCGGGCTGGCTGGCCAAGGCACGCGCGATGGAGATTCGCTGCCGCTGCCCACCCGAGAACTGGTGCGGAAAGCGGGCAGCATCCGACGCCGACAGGCCCACGCCCTGGAGCAGCTGCGCCACCCGGTCATTCACCTCGGTGTCATCGGTGAGGATGCGATGCTCCCGCAGTGGCTCAGCCACGATGTCAGACACGCGCCAGCGCGGGTTCAAGCTGGCGTACGGGTCCTGGAAGATCATCTGCATGCGTTGCCGGAGCGCCGTGCCTTGCGGCCCCTTCAGCGCGCCGGTCAGCTCGACCTGGTCGAACAAGACCTGGCCGCGCGTGGCCTCATGCAGGCCCACGAGCAAACGCGCGACCGTGCTTTTGCCGCAGCCTGATTCACCCACCAGCGCGAACGTCTTGCCGCGCTGGATGCTGAAACTGACGTTGTCCACCGCATGGACAAACTGCCGGGGCTGGCGCTCAATCACCCGGTTCAGCCACGGCGCCGACACGTCGAACACTTTGGCCAGGCCTTTCACCTCCACCAGCGCGCTCATGCCGCCACCTCCGCTTGAGCGTCGCGCAGCAACCAGCAAGCGGCCGATGTAGGCCCCGCACGGAGCAGCGTCGGCCGCGCTTGCCGGCAATGCTCGGTAGCACGGTCGCAGCGCGGGTGAAAGGCGCAGCCTTCAGGCATCGCATTCAGGCGCGGCATGCTGCCGTCGATCTGCAGCAGGCGATCCCGAGACTCCCCCATCACCGGAATCGCCCCCATCAAGCCCTGCGTGTAGGGGTGGGCCGGGGCATGCAGCACCTGCTGTACAGGGCCGATTTCCACCACTCGCCCGGCGTACATCACCGCCACCCGGTCACAGGTTTCAGCAATCACGCCCATGTCGTGGGTCACCAGCATCACCGCAGTGCCCTGCTCCTTGGCCAACTGCCGCAGCAAGGCAATGATCTGCGCCTGGATGGACACGTCCAGTGCCGTCGTCGGCTCATCTGCCACGATCAGCCGCGGCTCAGCCGCCAGCGCCAGCGCAATGACGACCCGCTGGCGCATGCCGCCAGAAAACTGGTGCGGGTATTGATCAACCCGCGCTTCAGGCGCCGGAATGCCGGTCTTGCGCAGCAGGTCCACCGCCCGAACGCGCGCCTCGGCGGCACTCAGCGGCAGGTGGGTCACGATGGTCTCGACCAGTTGCTGGCCCACGGTGTAGAGCGGGTTGAGGGAGGTCAGCGGATCCTGGAAGATGGCGCCGATGCGCCGGCCGCGCACGTGCCGCCATTGGGCCTCTGTGAGGTTGTCGATGCGCTCACCTTCCAGCCGGATTTCACCGCCGGCCACACGGCCGGGTGGCTCCAGCAAGCCGATGATGGCGGCGCCCGTGAGCGACTTGCCGGCCCCCGACTCACCGACAACGCCGAGGATTTCACCGGCCTCGATGTGGAAACTCACGTCGTCCAGCGCCAGCAACTTGCCGTGGCGCGTGGGGAACTCCACCCGCAGGCGGTCAACTTCAAGCAACGCGGCCATGCGGCTTACCTCAGTCGGGGATTGAGCGCATCGCGCAGCCAGTCCCCCAGCAAATTCACGGACAAGGCGATCATCACCAGCATCACGCCGGGAAACAGGGTGATCCACCATTCGCCGGCAAACAGGTATTCCTGGCCGATGCGGATCAACGTGCCCAGGGACGGGCTGGTGGGTGGCACCCCGACGCCCAGGTAAGACAGGGCCGCTTCGGTCTGGATGGCCAGGGCGACCTGGATGGTGGCGATCACCATCACCGGGCCCAGCACGTTGGGCAGCACATGGCGGAGCATGATGCGCCAGGGCTTCACGCCAATGACCTGCGCCGCCTGCACATATTCCTTGCGCCGCTCTACCAGCGTCGAGCCCCTCACCGTGCGGGCGTATTGCACCCAGCCGGTCAAGGAAATGGAAAGGATGAGCACGGCAAACGCCAGCGTGTCGTGCGCGTTGGGGAACAAGGCGCGACCGACGCCGTCGATCAGCAAGGCCACCAGAATCGCCGGGAACGAGAGCATCACATCGCAGACCCGCATGATCAGCGCATCGACGCGGCCACCCACGAAGCCGGAGAGCAGGCCCAGGCCGACGCCCACCAGCATCGACAGCAGCACCGAGGCGATGCTCACGAGCAGCGAGATGCGCGCGCCGTACATCAGCGCGGAAAGGATGTCTCGGCCCTGATCGTCGGTGCCGAGCACGAACTTGGCGCTGCCCTCAGGCACCCAGGCCGGCGGCAGCCGCGCGTCCATCAACTCCAGCTGAGACAAATCGTACGGGTTGTGCGGCGCCAGCCAGGGCGCCAGAAAGGCGCCGAGCAGGCAGACCAGCGCCACCAGGGCGGCCGCCATGGCGGTGCGTGACTGGCAGAAGCTGTACCAGACATCGCTGGCGCGCCATCGCGCCAGCCAGCCCGCCGGGCGGGGTTGTGGGGAAGTGGAAGTGGTCATCGCAGGCTTGTGAGTTCGGGCCACCGGTCAATGGCCGGCCGTGGAGCGCTCAACCCGCAAGCGGGGGTCGACAACGACGTAGAGCAGGTCAGCGGCCAGGTTCACGGCCACGAAGATCAGTGCGATCAGGCACAGGTAAGCCGCCATCACGGGAATGTCAGCGAACTGCACGGCCTGCACGAACAGCAGGCCCATGCCGGGCCACTGGAACACGGTTTCAGTGATGATCGAGAAGGCGATCAAGCCACCCAGTTGCAGCGCGGTGATGGTGATCACGGGCACCAGTGTGTTCTTGAGCGCGTGGCCGAAGTGCACGGCCCGGTTGCTCAAGCCGCGCGCCCGGGCGAACTTGATGTAATCGGTGCGCAGCACTTCCAGCATCTCGGCGCGCACCAGCCGCATCAGCAAGGTGATCTGATAGATCGCCAGCGTGACGGACGGCATCAGCAGATGCTTCCAGCCGTCCAGCGTGAACCAGCCGGTCTGCCACCAGGAACCCCAGGCCACCGTTTCCCCGCGGCCAAACCCGGGCAGCCAGGCCAGGTGCGCCGAGAACACGAAGATGAACAGGATGCCGATCAGGAAGGTAGGCAGCGACACGCCCAGCAAGGACGCTGTCATTAGCAACTGGGCATCCGCATGGCCACGGCGCAGCGCGGCATACACGCCCAGCGGCAAGCCGAGCAGCAGCGACAACAGCGCGGCCGTCAATGCCAGTTCCAGCGTGGCAGGAAACCGTTCACCGATCAGCGTGGATACCTTGCGGCCCTGACGCAAGCTCAGACCAAATTCACCCTGCACCGCGCGGCCGACAAAGTTCGCGAACTGCACCGGAAAGGTTTGGTCGAGCCCGAGATCGGCACGCAGTTGGGTGCGCTGCTCGGGCGTGGCGTCCTGGCCCAGCAGGTTGGTGACCGGATCACCCACGTACTGGAACAGCATGAAGGCCAGGAAGGCCACCGTGAGCAACACGAGGACAGCCTGTCCCAATCGGCGGATGATGAATGCAAGCATGAGTCGTGTGAGTGTCGCAAGGTGTGTGCCCGTGCGACATCAGCATAAGCGAGGCCGTGCGCGGATCGTTATGCGCTCTTTGCGCCGGGATTTGCGCCGGGCTTTGCGCCTGTCTGCTGGATGAGCCCGGGCGAGGCCGGTGGCACGCGCGCTCAGAAAATCGAGAGACCTTGGCTCCCCGCCTGCCCTGGCACCTCAACCGGTCCGTACCAGGTCAGCGCAGAGGCCTCGAGGTTGTCGGAATCCGTCATGAGTGCGACGCCCACCAAAGGCCCGGGCGCCTCCCCAAAAAGCTGCTGGAAATCATCTGACAGGCGACGCTCATGCTGCCGCCAGCTACGCAAGTGCGCATCGCCCGATTCGATCACGATCTTGCGGACGCGATCACTGCGTGGATGAACCACCGCCGTGCCCACGGGCAGATCATTGCTCCAGGCATAGACGAGCGTGGCATACGGGGGGCGCTCTTGTCCCAGCGACTCCGCGAGGTCGAACAGCATGCGGTTGCGCATCGACAAGCGGGCATCGTCGCCGGCAAATGCGAAGACGAGCCGCGCCGGGGAATCGGTTCGGCCCGCTTCGTCCAACGCTGCACCCGGGACGAGCCGATCCACCCACCACGAAAAGCGCACGACATCGAATTGGCCGGGTTCGAGACTCACACGGTGCCGCCACATGCTGGCTGACTGATGGGCTTCAGCCCGCCAGGCAGGCACACCGTCCTTCACGTCACGTCGGTAGGTCGTCAACGCCTTGCCCGGGAAGGTCACGGCCTGCCAGGCGCCGGTCTGGCTGGCGCCTGCAGCAGCATCGGCCTGCAGCAGCGACGTTGTTGAGGCGCACCCTGACAGCGCGGCAACGCCGGCGACCAGCAGGGCGCGGCGGGTCGGCTGGTGCAAGCGGGACGTGGGCTCAGGCAAATTCATGGCGACACGGTACAAGTGAACGGGGGACTACAGACGTTTCACCAATGAAAAAGCCACCCGAAGGTGGCTTTTGGTTTCTGCCAGACCTGCCCGGAGGCAGGTGGTGGATCAGAAGCTGTGGTTGATACCAGCGCTGTAGCCGCTCTTCGGGCCGACCGGCACGCCGCCGCCAACCTTGGAGTAGTTGGCGAACAGCTTGGTGCGCTTCGACAGGTTGTAGTCAGCACCAATGGAAGCACGCTTGGTCTTCAGGCTGGTGTTGTCCAGCTTGTTTTCAGCGTAGCCGATCTTGAAGTCGGTCGCGCCGAAAGGCACCACGGCGCCCAGCAGGAATCCCTTGGCATCCACATTGGCGTTGTTCGAGCCCTTGCCGTAGCCGGCCGACAGGGTGGCGAAGCCGAAGTTGTAACGGCCACCGATGTTCCACACGTTGTCGTTGGCGCCTTCCGGGTTTTCAATGCCCAGGCCCAGGAACATCGGACCAGCCGAGTAGTTCACGGCCACCGACATCGGACGGTCAGGGCTGCCGGCAGGAGCTTCGCCAACGCTGGCTGCGAAGTTGATGCCGTTGGCGCTGAAGTCGTAGCGGATCGAGTCAGCGACGCGAACCTTGGTGATGCCACCAAAACGCATGCCGGTGTCACGCAGAGCGGCTTGGGTGTCGCCCGAGAACGGGTCGATCTGGTTCTGGATGTGGGTGAAGGCTGCGACGTACTGACGGCCCAGGTTCACGCGACCGAACGAGCCAGCCAGACCAACGGTCGAGTAGCCATTCCAGAAGTTGGTCGAGGTCGAGGTGCCGGTGTCAGGAGACAGGCGGTGCTCGAAACCGAACAGGGCTTGCATGCCACCGCCCAGGTCTTCAACGCCACGGAAGCCGATACGGCTGCCGGTGTTGTTGTCCATGATTTGCTTGTCGGTGGTGCCGGTAGGCTTGCCAGCGGCCAGTTCGATCTTGCCGTAGATGGTCACAGACGATTGAGCCGAGGCTGCACCAGCGAAAGCGCCGAGCACTGCGAGAGCGAGCAGAGATTTATTCATTGCAACTATCTCCTAGGTTGGAACAAGAGGTCCCGATCGGGGGGAGTACCCTGCCACCTTGATGATGGTCCGGGCTGATCAGGCCAACCTCCTTATCGGAAGCTGTCGCCATTGCACCAGACGCACCCGGCCCACGCAAACCGTAACGACCCCAAGCTTGTTGTCTTGTTGTCACATTACAACGAGTTGTCACGGTACGGTGACACTGTGCCGCCCGCCAGCAGCCACTGGCACAGCCGTGTCGGAGATTGAAGTTGCCTTATCCTGCTGCCATGCGTGTCTATAACCCTCTGGATGCATGGATCGTCGCCGCAGACAACGCGCTGCGAACCGTTCATGCACAACCTCACTCAGCACGTCGCGTGCCAGGCTTGCCCACCGAGCCCGAGTCGCTCAGCGCGGACGAGCGGAAGCTTTCAGGCGCTCTGATGCGCGTGAACCACGTGGGCGAGGTGTGCGCCCAGGCACTTTATGAGGCGCAAGCGCTGACCGCACGCTCCGATTCGGTGCGTGACCAGATGCGCGCAGCCTCACGGGAGGAAACCGATCACCTGGCTTGGACGGCGCAGCGGCTGAAGGAGTTGGGCGATCGCCCCAGCCTGCTGAACCCGCTCTGGTATGCGGGCGCCTTTACCATCGGCGTGGTGGCCGGCAAGGCAGGTGACGCCTGGAGCCTGGGCTTCATGGTTGAAACCGAGCGCCAGGTCGAGCGGCATCTGGCCAGCCACCTGGACCGTCTGCCTGCGGCTGATCAAACCTCGCGCGCCATCGTCGCGCAGATGAAGGTTGACGAAGCGCACCACGCGGAGCAGGCAGAAGCCGCAGGCGCTGCGGCCATGCCTCAGGTGTTGCGCAGCGTGATGAAGGGCGCTGCCAGCGTCATGACGCGCATCGCCCACCACATCTGAGCGGCGGGCGCCGCCCGCTCATTCAGGCAGCCGTGGTGTCGCGCAGCTCGATGCTGGTGGTGATCTCGGCGGTACGGCCCAGCATGGCGGTCGCCGAGCAGTACTTCTCATGCGACAGGGCGACGGCGCGTGCCACCACGGCCTCTGACAGGCCCCGTCCGCTCACCACGAAGTGCATGTTGAGCTTCGTGAAGACCTTCGGGTCGGTCTCTGCGCGCTCGGCCTTGATCTGCACGTCGCAGCCGGTCACGGCCTGGCGACCGCGCTTGAGGATCAGCACCACGTCATAGGCGGTGCAGCCGCCGGCGCCCACCAGCAACATTTCCATCGGACGCGGCGCCAGGTTGCGCCCGCCGCCCTCCGGCGCGCCGTCCATCGTCACGATGTGGCCGCTGCCGGTTTCTGCTTGCATCACCATGCCGGCGTCGGCGATCCAGCGAACAGTGCAATCCATCTCGAATCCTTGCCCCTCGAGGCCAGAGAGCCAGCCAATACATTCAGCCGGAATTGCGCAATTATCCTCTGATGGCGTACGTTCTCTGTCCGAGGGATATTGCAGTGCAACACGGTAGTGATTACACTGATCTCCATCACGTTGCTGTACGCATAGGCTGGTTCGGCGCCTCTCAGGCCCCACCCAGCTTTGCACGAGCCAAAGCTCGCAACGCACCCAGTTGTCTCCTCCACCTCCTCGATTGGTGGATTCAGCCCGAAGTCGCAAGACTTCGGGCTTTTTTCTGGCCAAAACGGGCAGCCGGTATCATGCGGCAGCGCAGCAAACCTCGATTTCATGAGGCATGGCTGCTTGTTCCAGCCCGTACAAAACCACAGGAGAGCCGCCATGGCCGGCGCCGCACGCAAGACCCGCGTCAACCCACGCACAACCAGCACCTCGCGCGAGGTGGCCAAGCCCAGCCCGGCTGACTACCTGCGCAAGATTCTGAATGCCAAGGTGTACGACGTGGCGATGGAATCGCCGCTCGACCACGCGCGCATCCTGTCCAAGCGAGTCGGCAACCAGGTGCTGCTCAAGCGGGAAGACCTGCAACCCGTGTTCAGCTTCAAGCTGCGCGGCGCGTACAACAAGATGGCGCACCTGAGCCAGGAAGCGCTCAAGCGCGGCGTCATTTGCGCGTCTGCCGGCAACCATGCCCAAGGTGTGGCGCTGGGTGCGCGCAAGCTGGGCTGCCGCGCTGTCATCGTGATGCCGGTGACCACGCCCAAGGTCAAGATCGACGCCGTGATCGCTCTCGGCGGCGAAGTGGTGTTGTTCGGTGAAAGCTTCTCCGACGCCTACGGCCATGCCGTGGAGCTGGAAAAGGCCCAGAACCTGACCTTCGTGCACCCGTTTGATGATCCGGATGTGATCGCCGGCCAGGGCACGATCGCGATGGAAATCCTGCGCCAGCACCAGGGGCCGATCGACGCCGTGTTCTGCGCGATTGGCGGTGGCGGCCTGATTTCCGGCGTCGCCGCCTACATCAAGGCCGTGCGTCCGGAGATCAAGATCATCGGCGTGCAGATGGTTGATTCCGACGCCATGCTGCAGTCGGTCAAGGCGGGCAAGCGCGTGACGCTGCCCGATGTGGGCCTGTTCGCCGACGGCACCGCCGTGAAGCTGGTCGGCGAAGAAACTTTCCGCCTGGCGCGTGAGCTGGTCGACGACTACGTGGTGGTCGACACCGACGCAGTCTGCGCCGCCATCAAGGATGTGTTCCAGGACACCCGCAGCATCGTCGAGCCATCGGGGGCGATGGGCGTGGCTGCCATCAAGCAGTACGCGGCCGAGCACAAGCTCAAGGGCAGCACCTTCGTGGCCGTGACCTGCGGCGCGAACATGAACTTCGACCGGCTGCGTTTCGTGGCCGAGCGCGCCGAGTTCGGTGAGCAGCGCGAAGCGCTGTTCGCGGTGACCATCCCCGAAGAGCGCGGCAGCTTCAAGCGCTTCTGCGAACTGCTGGGCACGCGCAGCGTCACCGAGTTCAACTACCGCATCTCGCACGCCAATGTGGCGCATGTGTTCGTGGGTATTTCCATCAGCAAGCGCGACGAGGCCGACAAGGTCGCCCGCAGCTTCAGCAAGCATGGCTTCGCCACGGTCAACCTCACCGACGATGAGTTGGCGAAGGAACACGTGCGGCACATGGTGGGCGGCCGCAGCGAGCTGGCCAGCGACGAGCGCCTGTTCCGCTTCCAGTTCCCCGAACGGCCAGGGGCGCTGATGCGTTTCCTGTCGGCCATGCACCCGGACTGGAACATCAGCCTCTTTCACTACCGCAACCAGGGTGCCGATTACGGCCGCATCCTGGTCGGCATCCAGGTGCCAAAGGGCGACAAGAAGGCCCTCAAGGCTTTCATCGATGGCTTGGCTTACCCCTGCGTCGACGAAACCGAGAACCCGGTCTACAAGCTCTTCCTGCGCTGAGGAACACCTGATGAACGACGACCTGTTCAACAAGGGGCTGCAAACGCGCCGCGAGGTGCTTGGCAGCGACTATGTCGACAACGCCATCCGCAACGCCGATGCCTTCAGCCTGCCCTTGCAGGAGATGGTGACGCAGTACGCGTGGGGTGATGTCTGGAACCGCCCGGGGCTGGCCCGGCGCGACCGGAGCCTGCTGGTGCTGTCGATGCTCACGGCCCTCAACCGCCCGCATGAGTTGAAGCTGCACCTGCGCGGCGCGCTGAACAACGGCGTCACGCGCGACGAGATCAAGGAAGTGTTTCTGCAAGCCGCCATCTACTGCGGCGCACCGGCCGCGATGGACAGCTTCCGCGTGGCGCGCGAGGTGTTTGCAGAAATCGACGCGCAAGCCCAGGGCTGACGCAGCCGCCGGAGTCGGTCTGATCCGGGCTCGTCAGGTGTCGCTGCCCGCGACCACCCGCACCGCGGCCGGTTGCGGCAACGGCTCGGCGTCGAACCGGTCAAAGCCGGTGTAGCAGAGGAAGTGCTTGTTCGCCGCACGACCGAACAGCGTCATGCCGAGCTTCGAGGCCAAGTCATGGCCCATCTGCGTCACGCCGTTGCGAGAGACGACGATGGGCACGCCCATGTGCGCAGCCTTCATCACCATTTCGCTGGTGAGCCGGCCCGTGGTGTAGAAGGTCTTGTTGCCGCCGGTCACGCCGTGCAGCCACATCCAGCCGGCGATGGTGTCGATGGCGTTGTGGCGGCCCACGTCTTCCACGAACATCAGCAGCTGGTCGCCTTCAAACAAGGCGCAGCCGTGGACCGAACCCGCCTTGCGGTGGATGCTGTCCTGCTGGCGCATGGTGTCCAGCATCCGCGCCAGTGTCGACTGGCGGATGCGAGCGTTGTCTGCCGCGGGCAGATGCACCGCGTCCACCTGCTGCATCAGATCCCCAAACACCGTGCCTTGCCCGCAACCGGTGGTCACCACCCGCTTGGCGGTGCGGCTGTCGAGATCATCGATGCCGTGCCGGGTCTTCACGGCCGCGGCATGCACGTCCCAGTCCACGGTGATGGACTCAATGTCTTCAAGCGACGACACCAGCCGCTGGTTGAGCAGGTAGCCCAGCACCAGCATTTCAGGCGCAGCGCCCAAGGTCATCAGGGTGACGAGCTCGCGCTTGTCCACGAACACCGTCAGAGGCCGCTCGGCAGGAATGTGCAGACTGCGGCGTTGGCCGTATTCGTCCTGGATCTGGATCTCGCGCAGCATCGGCGCGCTGGCAGCCGTCATCCGCGGCGCATCGCTCCGCAACACAGGCACCACCGCCGTGACGGCATCGGTGGGCTGGTTGGCAGCGGAGGCCGCGGCGCTCATGGTCAGCCCTTCTTCGCAGCCGATGCCGGTGCGGCAGGGGCTGCAGCCGTGGCGGGCGCAGAAGCTGGCGCGGGCGGCGTGTAGACAAACGCACCCGGGTCAGCGCAGGCCGGGGTGTCGACGGTGGCGCCGAGTTCCTTGCCTGCCTTCTTGGCCTGGGCACGGTACTGGTCGGCCACGCGCTCACGCGACTTGCACAGCTGGAAATCAGCCACCTTGTTGCCGTGCGCGGTCTTCGCGGCGGCCTCGGCGGCCTTCGCCTTGGCTTCGTCGCTCGGGGCCGGCAGTTTGGCGGCACAGGTGCCGGCCACTAGGGCCAGCACGCAGAGGGTCAATGCACGCATCGGATGTCTCCAGAAAATGTCAGGCTTGCACGCCCGGACGACCCACCGGCGCCGGGCCAGCTTCGGTCGAACGTTGTGCGGGGATCTTGCCGGCCTTGATGTCGTCGTACCAGAGCTCGTGGTGTTCCTTGGCCCATGCTTCGTCGACATAGCCGGTGCGCATGGCGCTGTACGCGCCCTTCATGCCGATCGTGCCCATGTAGATGTGGCCGGCGAACATCGCCATCATCAGGATCGTTGCCACGCCGTGCACCATGTGCGCGATCTGCATGTCGCCACGCAGGTAGTCGAGACCCGGGATGACCTTGTCGAGCACCAGGCCCGACGCCACCACCACCAGACCGAGACCCAGCACACCACCCCAGAAGACGATCTTCTCACCGCCGTTGAAGCGGTGCGAAGGCACCTCGTGATCACCAAACAGGCCGCCAGCGCGCAGCAGCCAGGTCAGGTCTTCACGGCTAGGCCAGTTGTCACGCAGGAAGGTGAAAAACACCACCAGCAGCGACACCGCGAACAGCGGACCAGCGAAGTTGTGGGCCGTCTTCAGGGCGTAGGTCAACCAGCTGAACAGCGTCGAGCCAATCACCGGCAGCAGCGTGAACTTGCCAAAGGCCATCACCAGGCCGGAAATCGCCAGCACGGTGAAAGCGCCAGCATTCGACCAGTGCGCAGCGCGCTCGAACGGGGTGAAGCGCTCGATCAGCCGGCCGGTATCGGCGCCACCATGGCCACCGAGCGGGCCCTTGCGCCAGTAGAACAGGCCGAGGGCCAGCGCCACGATGAACAGCAGGGCACCGCCATACGGCAGGATCCAGTGATTGCGAACCTGGCGCCACGCCTCACCGGCCGTCGTCAGGCTGGAGCCCGGGTACTGCACGAAGGACTGGATCAGCACGCCCTTCTCGGCGCCCGGCAAAGAGCTGTAACCCGCCTGGGTGCCGGATTCACGCACCGCGCGCCAGTACGGCGCGTTGTTGCCTGGCTGGCTCTTGTTGCGCTCGGCGGCAGATTCATCAGGCTTCGGAAGCGCTGGCGCCACGAAGCCGGCAGGGGCACCGCCTTGCGCCGCCGACGCAGCGGCTGCCGGAGCCGCCTGTGCCAGAACGCCACCCGCCGTGAGCGTCAGGCTCGCGGCGATCAGCAGGGATTGCATGCAGCGCTTCATGGGCACTCCTTGCGCCATCACTTGGCCGGCGTCACCGAGCCGGTGCGCTGGTATTCGTTCTGGCCTTGATTGCGGGTGCGGATCTGGGTTTGCCAGCTGGTTTCATCCCCAGTGGTCCAGCCCGATGCGGTGTACTCGTTGCTGGCGCTTTCCCAGGGCTTCGCGTCAGCCTTCTTCAGCTTGGACGCGTCAATCTGCGCGCGTTCGCCGCAACCGGCCAACGCAGCAGCACACAGCGACAGCGCGATCAGGTGGGCAACGCGGCTCATGACTTGGCGCCTTCGGTCTTGGCAGCGGTGGGCTGGCCGTAAGCCGTGCCCCAGCCCCAGACTTCGCTGCCCTTGTTACGGGTCAGCACGCGGGTGCGGAAGATGTCCGCCACGACGTCGCCGTCGCCGCCGAGCAGGGCCTTGGTCGAGCACATTTCAGCGCAGGCCGGCAGCTTGCCTTCAGACAGGCGGTTGCGGCCGTACTTCTCGTTCTCGGCGTCGCTGCCATTGGCTTCCGGGCCACCGGCGCAGAACGTGCACTTGTCCATCTTGCCGCGCAGGCCGAAGGTGCCGTTGGTCGGGAACTGCGGTGCGCCGAACGGGCAGGCGTAGCTGCAGTAGCCGCAGCCGATGCACACATCCTTGTCGTGCAGCACCACACCTTCGTCGGTGCGGTAGAAGCAATCCACCGGGCACACGGCCATGCAGGGTGCGTCGGAGCAGTGCATGCAAGCCACCGAAATGCTCTTCTCACCAGGCACGCCGTCATTGAGCGTGACCACGCGGCGGCGGTTCACGCCCCAGGGCACATCGTGCTCGGCCTTGCAGGCCGTGACGCAACCGTTGCACTCGATGCAGCGCTCCGAGTCGCAGATGAACTTCATTCTTGCCATGTCAGTTTCTCCTCTGGCGATCAGGCGTTGTCACGCTCGATCTGGCAGACCGTGGTCTTGGTTTCCTGCATCATCGTCACGCTGTCGTAACCGTAGGTCGTCGCGGTGTTGATGGCCTCGCCGCGCACCACCGGCATGGCGCCTTGCGGGTAATAAGCCGCCATGTCCAGGCCGCCCCAGCGTCCCGAGAAGTGGAACGGCAGGAACACGGTTTCCGCATCCACGCGCTCAGTCACCATGGCCTTCACACGGATGCCGCGGAAGCCTTCGACGCCAGCCATCGGCGGGGTCTTCACCCAAACGTACTCACCGTTGCGAATGCCGCGGTCGTTGGCAGCCTTCGGGTTCAGCTCGACGAACATGTCCTGCTGCAGTTCGGCCAGCCAGGGGTTCGAGCGGGTTTCCTCGCCGCCGCCTTCGTACTCCACCAGACGGCCGGAGGTCATGATCAGCGGGAAGTTCTTGCCGATGTCCTTGTTCTTTTCCTGCACGGTCTTGTAAAGCGTCGGCAGGCGCCAGAAGGCCTTCTTGTCGTCGTGCGTCGGGTACTTGGCGACCAGGTCCGGACGCGTGCTGTACAGCGGCTCGCGGTGCTGCGGAATCGGATCCGGGAAGTTCCAGACGATGGCGCGGGCCTTGGCATTGCCAAACGGGTGGCAGCCGTGGTTCTTCATCACCACGCGGATGATGCCGCCCGACGAGTCGGTCTTCCAGTTCTTGCCTTCCGCGGCCTTCTGCTCGGCCTCGGTCAGCTCGCCCCACCAGCCCAGCTTCTTCACCAGCAGGTGGTCGAACTCGGGGTAGCCGGTCGTCAGGTCAGCACCCAGCGAGTGGGAGCCATCCGCGGCCAGCAGCGACACGCCTTCACGTTCCACACCGAAGTTCGCGCGGAAGTTGCCGCCGCCGTCCATCACGTGCTTGGAGGTGTCGTACAGGTTCGGCGAGCCGGGGTGCTTCATCTCGGCGGTGCCCCAGCACGGCCACGGCAGACCGAAGTAGTCACCGTCGAGGCTGTAGCCGGAGGCCTTGTCGATGCCGCCCTTGGCACGCAGCGTCTTCACGTCGAAGACATGCATGTTGCGCATGTGGGCCTTCAGGCGCTCCGGCGAGTGGCCGGTGTAGCCGATGGTCCAGACGCTCTTGTTGATTTCACGCAGGATGGACTCGGTTTCGGGCTCGAGCATGCCGCCCTTGCCCTTGACCATCTTGTAGTTCTTGACCAGCTCCTTGTCGAAGCCCAGCTTCTGAGCCAGCTGGTACATGATCATGTGGTCGGTGCGCGATTCCCACAGCGGCTCGATGACCTGCTCGCGCCATTGCACCGAGCGGTTCGAGGCGGTGCACGAGCCGGTGGTCTCGAACTGGGTACAGGCCGGCAGCAGGTACACGGCGCGCTTCGGGTTCAAGTCTTCCGGCTTGCCGGGCATCGCGGCCATGGCGGCGGTGGCCGACGGGAATGGATCCACCACGACCAGCAGGTCGAGCTTGTCCATCGCCTTCTTCATCTCCAGACCCCGGGTCTGCGAGTTGGGTGCATGGCCCCAGAAGAACAGACCACGCAGGTTGGATTCCTGGTCGATCAGTTCGTTCTTCTCCAGCACACCGTCGATCCAGCGCGACACCGTCATGCCGGACTTGGTCATCATGCCCGGCGCGAACTGCTTCTTGATCCACTCGTAATCAACGTCCCAGGCCTTGGCGAAATGCTTCCAGGAACCTTCGGCCAGGCCGTAGTAGCCCGGCAGCGAATCGGGGTTCGGGCCGACGTCGGTAGCGCCTTGCACGTTGTCGTGGCCACGGAAGATGTTGGTGCCGCCACCGCTCTTGCCGACGTTGCCCAAGGCCAGCTGCAGCAGGCAGCTGGCGCGCACGATGGCGTTGCCGATGGTGTGCTGGGTCTGGCCCATGCACCAGACGATGGTGCCCGGGCGGTTCTCGGCCAGGATCTTCGCGACCTTGTAGCAGGTGGCTTCGTCAACGCCGCAGGCTTCCTGAACCTTCTCGGGCGTCCACTTGGTCAGGCATTCCTCGCGCACCTTCTCCATGCCATAGACACGGTCCTCGATGTACTTCTTGTCTTCCCAGCCGTTCTTGAAGATGTGGTGCATCACACCGAACAGGAACGGAATGTCAGAGCCAGAGCGGATGCGCACGTACTCGTCGGCCTTGGCGGCCGTGCGGGTGAAGCGCGGGTCCACCACGATCATCTTGCAGCCGGTTTCCTTGGCGTGCAGCATGTGCAGCATCGACACCGGGTGGGCTTCCGCCGCATTCGAGCCGATGTAGATCGCCGCCTTGGCGTTCTGCATGTCGTTGTAGGAGTTGGTCATCGCGCCATACCCCCACGTGTTGGCCACGCCGGCCACGGTGGTGGAGTGGCAGATGCGCGCCTGGTGATCGGTGTTGTTGCTGCCCCAGAAGCTGATCCACTTGCGCAACAGATACGCCTGCTCGTTGTTGTGCTTGGACGAGCCGACCACGAACAGCGAATCCGGGCCGCTTTCCTTGCGCAGCTCCAGCATCTTGGCGCTGATTTCTTCCAGTGCCTGATCCCAGCTGATGCGTTCGTACTTGCCGTTGACCAGCTTCATCGGCGTGCGCAGGCGGTACTCACCGTGGCCGTGCTCACGCAGGGCCGCACCCTTCGCGCAGTGCGCGCCCAGGTTGATCGGCGAATCGAACACCGCCTCCTGGCGCACCCACACGCCGTTTTCAACCACAGCGTCCACGGCACAGCCCACCGAGCAGTGGCCGCACACCGTGCGCTTGACTTCCACCTTCTTGGCGCCGTCGGCCGCCTTCGGCGCATCCGAGGCTTCAGCGCGGCGGACCAGCGTCAGCTGCGACGCAGCAATGCCGGCGCCCACGCCCAGGCCGGAGCGGCGCAGGAAGGAGCGGCGGTCCATCGTGGGGATGGCGCGCGCCACACCGCGCGTCAGACTATTGACGAGGCCTGAGCCACTCTGGCCAGCTTGGTTGGATCTGCGAGTCAGCAGCATGGAATCTCCTGGAGGCGGAAGCGACAGGTTCGGCCAGCGGGCCGACAAGGTGCGCGTCAACAAAAACCAATGGCCGCGTCAGTCGCGGCCAGCTTTCAAGGCAACGCTCAGACCCGGGCGGTCTGGTAGTAGCGCATCACGTGGGCCGTTTCCTGGTAGCCGTCCTTGCCGGTTTCCGGCACGGGCGACACGGGGGCGACAGCCACGGGCGCCGGGGCGCTCGGCAACACCGCTGCCACGGCCGCCAGGGCGCCTGCCGTGCCCACACCCGCGAAGAGGGTGCGTCGTGACACAGGGGAAAGTTTCTTGGCGTCGTTCATGGTGTTCTCCGGCACAGCGTGACTGCGAATGACATATGCAATTGAATGCATGGTAGCCGTCACATTAGGGATGACGCCAGCTTCTTGAACAATCAGAAACAACCCCCACGCCGACCACGACAATCTGTCTGGTGGCGCGACAAGTTGTCGCAACATCCCGACTTGCGCCAGCCTTTGCGGCTGTGCCTAGAATCCGCCGCCTGTGACCGCCCATCTGCCGCCCCCCACCACGCCGTCGGCGCCCGCGCCAGGCGCGACCGACAACACCTGGCCACTGGCCAGCGTGCTGATCGTCGACGACGAGCCCGGCATGCGCAGCTTCCTCGAGAAGAGCCTGACGCCGCGCATGGGGCTGGTGCACACGGCCGGCGACGCCGAACAAGGCGAGGCGCTGGTGCGACGGCACCGCTACGACCTGATCATCCTTGACAACGCCCTGCCGGGCCGCAGCGGCCTCGACTGGCTCAAGTCACTGCGCGAGGAAGGCTTCGCGGGCGAGACCATCCTCATCACCGCATTTGCCGACCTCGACACCGCCATCGAGGCCCTGCGCGCGGGCGCCAGCGACTTCATCCTCAAGCCCTTCCGGCTGACCCAGATCCTCAACGCGGTTCGACAGAGCCTGGAGCGCCGCGAGTTGCGCCGCGAGAACTTCGTGCTGCGGCGCGCGCTGTCGCAGCGCACCCCGACGGCCGACGGCCTGGTGGGCGATTCGCTGGCCATCCGGGGCCTGCAGGCCGCCATCCAGCGGGTGGCGGGCGTGGGCAGCACGGTGCTGTTGACTGGTGAGTCAGGCACCGGGAAGGAGTTGGCCGCGCTGGCCCTGCACCGCAACAGTCCACGCGCAGACGGGCCGTTCGTGCCGGTGAACTGCGCCACCTTGTCGCCCGAGCTGATCGAGGCCGAACTCTTCGGCCAGGCATGGCGCGGCCCGGACAGCAGCCGGCAGGTGCGCGACGGCCTGTTTGTCTACGCCCAGGGTGGCACCCTGTTCCTCGACGAGGTCGGCGAATTGCCGCAAGCCCTGCAAGCCACCTTGCTGCGGGCGCTGGAAGAGCGGCGCATTCGCCCGGTGGGCAGCGAGCAGGAAATCCCGGTCGATGTGCGCATCGTCGCCGCCACCCACCGACCGCTGATGCAGGAAGTGGCTGCCGGCCGCTTCCGCAAAGACCTGTATTACCGGCTGCAGGTGGTGGAAATCAACCTGCCGCCGCTGCGCTCGCACAAGGAAGACATGCCGGCGCTGGTCGAGCACTTCATCGCCACGCTCGGCCCGCAATTGGGCGTGCCGCCGATCGAGGTCACGCCCGACGAGCTGGGCTTCCTGCAGCAATACGACTGGCCGGGCAATGTGCGTGAGTTGCGCAACCTGATCGAGCGCTCGTTGATTCTGGGCGCGCTGAATGTGTCGGCGCTTTACCAAGGCTTGTCGCGCAGCGCGGCCGCCGCCAGCACACCGCCAACCGGCCACGCACTGCTGACCACCGACCTGCAGACGCTGGAGCGCCAGCACATCCTGGCGGTGCTGGATTCGGTGTCGGGCGACAAGACCCGCGCGGCCCAGCTGCTGGGCATCTCGCGCCGCACGCTGGAGCGCCGCGTGGTCGAGTGGGGCCTGCAATGAGCTCCGGCTGCCGCCGCACCACCTTGCGCCGCGGCTGAGCCATGCCCCGGCTGCAGTTCAAGCACTGGCCCATCCGCCGCAAGCTGCTGGCGATGGTGCTGATGCCGCTGGTGGTGGTGCTGCCGCTGCTGGGCATGTTCCTGCTGATCTGGGGCAATGCGGCGGTGGACCAGCTGCTGGTGGCCAAGGTGCGGGCCGACCTGGCCGTGGCCCGCAGCCACTTCGACCGCATGCTCACCGACGTGGGTGGCAGCGCGGCGGCCATGGCCGATTCCCGCGCGCTGAGCGACGCACTCGACGGCGTGCTGCCGGCGCAGGGCAGCTCGGCGGCCGTGCGCGGCGACCAAGCGAAAGCGCACGCGCAAGACCTGCCCGCGCTGCTGCGCCGCCTGCGCGACCGGGAGCGTCTTGACTTCATCCAGTTCCGCAGCGCTGACGGGCAACTGCTGGCGGGCGCCGACAGCGCCCTTCAGACCGGCGCTGCAGCCGCGCAAGGCGCCGCCCTGCCCTGGGTGCCCCCGACCAGCCCGCGGCCCCAGGGCTCGGTTGAGGTGCTGAGCGCGGCGCAGCAAGCGGCCCTGCCCGAAGCCCTGCGCGCCCGCGTCGCGGTGCCCCTGCTGGCCACGGCCAATGCCGCCCCCAGCGCGCAGGCACAGGAAGACCGCGCGATGGTGGTCATGGCCACTGCAGACGTGCGGGGCCCGGATGGCCAGCTGCGCGGCCACCTGCAGGCCGGCGTACTGCTGAACCGCAACCTCGGCTTCATCGACCAGCTCAACGAGGTGGTTTATCCGGAAGGTGCGCTGCCCCAGGGCAGCCACGGCACGGCAACGCTGTTCCTCGACGATGTGCGCATCAGCACCAATGTGCGGCTGTTCGGCGGCGAAGCCAGTGAGCGGGCCATCGGCACGCGTGTATCAAGCACCGTGCGCGAGGCCGTGCTGGGCCGGGGCGACACCTGGCTGGACCGCGCCTTCGTCGTGAAAGATTGGTACGTCTCTGGTTACCTGCCTTTGACCGACCACCTCGGCCGGCGCGTCGGCATGCTCTACGTGGGCTTTCTGGAGGCGCCGTTTGTCGGTCTGAAATACATCGCGCTGGCCACCATCGGCCTGATCTTCTTCGCGGTGATGCTGGTGGCGGGCTGGGTCAGCCTGCGCTGGGCACGCGGCATCTTCCGCCCGCTGGAGCAGATGAGCCGCACCATCATCCAGCTGGAGGCCGGCGACAGCCAGGCGCGCGTCGGCGCAGTCAACAGCCGCGACGAGATTGGCGAGCTGGCCGCCCACTTCGACCACTTGCTCGACACGCTCGATCAGCGCACCGACGAGTTGCAGGCCCTGAACCAGGCGCTCGATGCCAAGGTGGCGCAGCGCACCGCCGCGCTGGCCAGCCGCACGCTGGAGCTGGAAACCGCCCAGCAGCAGCTGGTGCGCGCCGAAAAGCTGGCGGCCATCGGCCAGCTCACCGCCGGCATCGCGCACGAGGTGAACAACCCGATCGCCGTGATCCAGGGCAACCTCGATCTGGCCCGTGAGCTGCTGGGCCCGCACGCCCGCCTGGTGCGCGACGAGCTGACGCTGATGGACCAGCAGATCGAGCGCATGCGCCTCATCGTGACCCGGCTGCTGCAATTTGCCCGGCCGGGTGACTATGCGGGTTACGTCGACACCGTTGATGCGGCCCGGGAACTGCGCGACTGCCTGCCGCTGGTCGAGCACCTCCTGCACGGCGCGCAGGTGCAGGTGCACACCGACTGGCAGCACACCCGCAACGCCCAGATCAACCGCCAGGAATTGCAGCAGGTGCTGGTGAACCTGCTGGTGAATGCCCTGCAGGCCATGCCCGAAGGCGGCGAGCTGCGGCTCTCCACCGCCGACTGGACGGAGCTGGGTGTGGAGATCCGGGTCGAGGACACCGGGCCGGGCTTGCCGGCCGAGTTGCTCAACCGACTTTTCCAGCCCTTTGCCACCGGCCGCAATGAGGGCACCGGCCTGGGCTTGTGGATCAGCCACAGCCTGGTCGAGCGCTATGGCGGCGAGCTGCAGGTCATCAATCTGCCGGGGCGTGGTGCCCGTGTCAGCCTGCGCCTGCGCAGCGACGTGCCCCCGCCACCCGAGCCACCGAGGCCCCACCCCGACACCTCGGCGGTGTAAACCCTGAGGCAAGCCCCTGCGACAGGCTGTCGCAACGCCAGCCGGTAGACTCGCGCACGTTTTACCTATGCACACCTGAACCTACCATGGCGCTGACCGAACAAGCTGTCCTCGACGCACTGACCACCGTGGTCGACCCCAACACCGGCCGTGATTTCGTGTCGGCCAAGCAGGTCAGGAACCTTCGCATCGACGGCACCGACGTGTCCTTCGATGTCGAGCTGGGTTACCCGGCACAAAGCCAGATGCCGACGCTGCGCAAGGCCCTGATCGCGGCCACCCGCAGCGTGGGTGGCGTGGAGAACGTCAGCGTCAACCTGAGCGTGAAGATCGTGGCGCACCAGGTGCAGCGCGGCGTCTCGCTGCTGCCGGGCGTGAAGAACATCATCGCCGTGGCCTCGGGCAAGGGCGGCGTGGGCAAGAGCACCACCACCGTCAACCTGGCCCTGGCCCTGGCGGCCGAAGGCGCCAAGGTCGGCATCCTGGACGCCGACATCTACGGCCCGAGCCAGCCCATGATGATGGGCATCACCGGCCGGCCGGAAAGCCTGGACGGCAAGACCATGGAGCCGCTGGAGAACTACGGCGTCAAGGTGGCCTCCATCGGTTTCCTGATCAATGAAGACGACGCCATGATCTGGCGCGGCCCGATGGCCACCCAGGCGCTGGAGCAGCTGCTGCGCCAGACCAACTGGGGCGACCTCGACTACCTGATCGTCGACATGCCCCCGGGCACCGGCGACATCCAGCTGACGCTGAGCCAGCGCGTGCCGATCACCGGCGCCGTCATTGTCACCACCCCGCAAGACATCGCCCTGCTTGACGCCAAGAAGGGTCTGAAGATGTTCGAGAAGGTGGGCGTGCCCATCCTCGGCATCGTCGAGAACATGGCTGTGTATTGCTGCCCGAACTGCGGCCACATGGAACACATCTTCGGCGCCGATGGCGGCAAGAAGATGGCCACCGACTACGGTGTGGATTACCTCGGCGCCCTGCCGCTGAACCTGTCGATCCGCGTGCAGGCCGATGCCGGCCGCCCGACCGTGGTGAGCGAGCCTGATGGCGAGATCTCCGGCCTCTACAAGACCGTGGCGCGCCAGGTGGCGGTGAAGATCGCCCAGCGCACCAAGGACTTCTCGTCGAAGTTCCCGACCATCACCGTGTCGAAGAACACCTGAGCGACAAGCATGCGTGAAGCGTTGCCCCAGCTGCGCGTGGCGGTGGTCATCGAGCGCCAGCACCAGCCCAACGTCTGGGAAGACTGGCGCTTCGTGATCGCCGACGTGGTGCCCGACACCGGCCTGTTCGGTGACGCTCCGCGCGTGCTGCGCGACGACGGCAAGACGGCGCAGACGCTGTACCCGGGGTTCGACGTCACGCTGTTCCACGACGAGGGCGAGGGCTACTACCTCAACCTCACCAGTGGCGCGCCGGTGTGGTTCGTGATGTGGCGGGTCGATGACGAGCACCCTTCACGCGCCTGGCCCGAGCAGGTCACGCTCTCGTACAACGAGGCGGGCCGGCTGCTGGACGCGCAGGAGCGCGTCGACAACCTGCCGCTGGGTGCCGATGAGCGCGAGTGGCTGCAGGCCTGGACCGACGCCAACTACCGCCCCGAGGTCAAGCAGCGCAAGCGCCCGGCCTCGTTCCGCGCCCCCGGCCAGCGTTGAGGCAGCCCCGGCCATGAGCGCCCCGGAATCCGACCGCCCGGCTGGCGGATTTTTCTCGCGCTGGTCGCGCCGCAAGGCGGACGTGCGGGAGGCTGAAGCGGCCGCCGTGGTGCCCGTCGCACCTCCGGCGCCGGTACCAGCCAACACGCCGCCTGCCGGTGCTTCAGCCACCGAGCCCACCGACCCCGCACAGCCGCCCGCGCCCACCCTGGCCGACGTGGCCGAGCTGCAGGTGGGCGACGAGGTCAGCCGCTTCGTGCAGCGCGACGTGAATCCCGATGTGCGCAATGCCGCGCTGAAGAAGCTGTTCGCCGATCCGCACTACAACGTGATGGACGGCCTCGACATCTACATCGACGACTACAGCCAGCCCGACCCGCTGCCGGAAGGCTGGCTGGAAAGGATGGTGCAGAGCGAGGCCCTGGGCCTGTTCCGCAAAGACCCGACCGAACCTGAGGCAGGCGACGCCGACCTGGTTACCGCCGCCGCCCCTGACACAGCCCCCGCGCTCGAAGCTGATCGCTCCGAGACGCTCACCCTGCCCGAGCCCACCCCCGATGAAAACGCTGATCTGCGACTGCAACCGGACCCTGCCGCTGAACGCCCCCGCGCTGAGCCAGGCCCTGGCGAAGACACCGGGCGCTGATACCGACGGCCTGGACACGGTCCACTCGCTGCTGTGCCGCCGCGAGGCTGGCAGCTTCCAGCGCGCCGCCAAGTCGGGCGACGATGTGCTGGTGGCCTGCACCCAGGAAAGCCGCCTCTTCCTCGACCTGAACGCGGCCACCGAGGGCACCCAGCCCGTCACCGAACGGCCGATCCGTTTCGTCAACCTGCGTGAAACCGGCGGCTGGTCGAAAGACGGTGCCCAGGCCACGCCCAAGCTGGCAGCCCTGATCGCCGCGGCCCAGCTGCCCGATCCCACGCCGGTGGTCACCGTGCCCTACCGCTCGTCCGGCCGTACGCTGGTGATCGGCAGCGCCGATGACGCCGTGCGCATGGCCACGCTGCTGGCCGACAAGCTGGACGTGACCCTGCTGCTCGACGGCCCCGGCGGCGCCCTGCCCCAGCGGCGCGACTGGCCGGTGCACACGGGCCAGCTCACCCGGCTGACGGGCTGGCTGGGTCAGTTCGAGGCACATTGGTCGGCCGGCAATCCGATCGACGCCGAGCTGTGCACGCGCTGCAATGCCTGCATCGACGTTTGCCCCGAAGGCGCGATCGACTTCAGCTACCAGGTCGATCTGGCCCGCTGCAACAGCCACCGCGCCTGCGTGCAGGTGTGCGAGGTGGCTGGCGCGATTGATTTCAACCGCAGCGCGACCACGATCACCGAAGCGTTCGACTTGGTGCTCGATCTGCGCGAAGCCCCTGCCTTCAGCCAGCACCAGCCGCCGCAAGGCTATTTCCACCCGGGCCGCGACGAGCGCCGCCGGATGGACGCCGTGCTGCAGCTGCGGGAGATGGTGGGCGAGTTCGACAAGCCCAAGTTCTTCCACTACACGCACAAGCTGTGCGCGCACAGCCGCAATGAGCAGATCGGCTGCAGCGCCTGCATCGACGTGTGCTCGACCAGCGCCATCCGCAGCAATGCCTCGCTCAAGGGCGTCAGCAAGCAGGTGATCGCCCAGGGTGGTGGCGGCGGCATCATCGTCGAGCCACACCTGTGCGTCGGCTGCGGCGCCTGCACCACCGTGTGCCCGAGCGGCGCGCTGGCCTACGCCACGCCCGACACCGTCGACATGGGCAAGCGCCTGCGCACCCTGGTGGGCGCCTACCAGCGCGCCAGCGGCAAGCACGCAGCGCTGCTGGTGCACAGCCAGGGCGCCGGCACCCGGCTGATCGATGAGCTGGGCCGCGCCGCCCGCACGCAGGCCGATGTGCACGGCGTGCCCGCCCGCGTGCTGCCGATGGCCGTGTGGCACACCGCCAGCATGGGCCTGGACCTGTGGCTCTCGGCCATCGCGATGGGCGCCTCACAGATCATGGTGCTGCTGACCGACGAGGAAGCGCCCGAGTACCGCCAGGCCCTGACCGAGCAGATGGCGGTGGCCCAGGCCATCCTCCACGCACTGGGCTTTGAAGGCAAACACCTGCACCTGCTGGAAGCCCGCGATGCGCGCGACCTGGCCAGCCTGGACGCCGCCCTGCGCTGCGCCCCCGCTGCCACCGTGGCCCAGCCGCTGGCCATGGCCACCCAGGCCAACAAGCGCGCCACGCTCGACATGGCGTTGGACCACCTGCTCTCGCAAGCCCCGACCAAGCCCGAAGCCATCGCGCTGCCGAAGGCAGGCTCGCCGTTTGGCAGCCTGCAGGTCAACACCGACCGCTGCACCTTGTGCCTGGCCTGCGTGGGCGCCTGCCCCGAAGGCGCGCTGGCCGACAACACCGAGAAGCCGCAGCTGCGCTTCATCGAGAAGAACTGCGTGCAGTGCGGCCTGTGCGTCAGCACCTGCCCGGAAACCGCCATCACGCTGGAGCCGCGCCTGTGGCTGGCCGACGAGGGCAAGGCCCGCAAGAGCGCCCGCGTGCTGCATGAGGCTGCACCCTTCGCCTGCATCCGCTGCGCCAAGCCCTTCGGCACGCTGAAGGCCATCGAGAACATGCTGGGCAAGCTGGCGGGCCATCCGGCCTTCCAGGGCGCCGCCGCCGATCGTCTGAAGATGTGCAACGACTGCCGCGTCGTCGACATGTTCAGCGACCAGCAACAGACCCACATCACCAAGCTCTGAAACGCACACCGCCATGAACGCCGACCAACTGCGCTCCCTGAGCTTTGCCACCGCCGACGACAGCGAAGAGCTGGCCCGTGCCGAGCTGTACGGCCTGCTGGCCCGCCTGTGGCTGGCACCGCCCGATGAGGCCCTGCTGCGCCAGTTCGGCGTCGCCGTGACGCAGGCGCCTGAATCAGGCGCCTTTCTGGAAGGCCCCTGGGAACAGCTCGTGGGCACCCTGCGGGCCACCACCGAGGCGGATGCCAAGCTGGAGTTCGATGCGCTGTTCGGCGGAGTCGGCAAGCCCGAGGTCTTTCTGTTCGGCTCGTTTTACCTGGCCGGCTTTCTGAACGAGAAGCCGCTGGCCGTGCTGCGGGAAGACCTCGCCCGACTCGGTCTGACCCGCGACGAGACCTCTGGCGACACCGAAGACCACATCGCCTACGGCCTGGAAGTGATGCGCTGGCTCATCGCCGGTGACGACATCGCCATCTGCAACCTGGAGCAGCAGCGCCGCTTCTTCCGCAATCACATGCAGACCTGGGTCGGCAAGCTCTGCGACACCGTGGCCGTGCACCCGGCGGCGCGCTTGTACCGGCAGCTGGCGGGCTTCACCCAGGCCTTCATGCAGGTGGAAACGCAAGCCTTCGACATGCTGGAGGGCTGAAGCGTGATCAACACCGATGACATCACCGGCCTGATCCTGGCGGGCGGGCGCGGCAGCCGCATGGGCGGCGTCGACAAGGGCCTGCAGAACCACCTCGGCATGCCGCTGGCCATGCACGCGCTGCTGCGGCTCGGGCAGCAGGTGGGGCATCTGATGATCAATGCCAACCGGAACCTCGGCGCCTATGAATCGATGGGCGTGCCGGTCTGGCCGGATGCGGTGAGCGACTTCCCCGGCCCGCTGGCGGGCTTCCTCGCCGGGTTGGAGCGCAGCGAAACCCCGTACCTCGTGACCGTGCCTTGCGACACGCCGAACTTCCCACCCGACCTGGTGCAGCGTCTGGCAGCCGCGCTGGAAGCGGAAGACGCCGATCTGGCCATGGCGGCCACGATGGAGCCCGACGAGGGCTCGGCCGATGGCACCTTGAAGGTGCAGGTACAGCCGGTGTTCTGCCTGATGAAGACCTCGCTGATGGAAAGCCTGGTCGCGTTCACGCAATCGGGTCAACGCAAGATCGATGTGTGGACGGCCCAGCACCGCTGCGCCACGGTCGTGTTTGACAACGCCGCGGCGTTTGCCAACGCCAACACGCCGGAAGAACTGCGACGCCTGCAGGGGTGAAGTGCCCAACGGCTGACGCTCGGAACCGCTGTGGGCAAGTCCGCTTCGGGCTCAGCCCCACCACCTGAACAACTCCGGCCGGCTCTGCCGGTATTCGGCCAGCCGGGCCAGGGTATGCGGCACCAGGGCATGCGCGCCGAACCACAGCGCGTCCTCAAAAGCCGGCCCCGGGAACCGCAGCGAGACGCCCACCCCGGCCCAGCCCGCCCAATCCACCTCCGGCATGGCCTTGACCAGCTTGTCCGGGGCCGAGCGCATCACCGACGCCAGCGCTGACAGCTGCTGCGCCACTTCCGCCCGCGTGGCGACACTGGCCAGCAGCTCCCCCTGGTCCTGATCGCCCAGCAGCGTGATGACAGCGTCGCCCGTCTCCTGGACGATGCCCAGCAACGGTGCAGTGATCATGATGGCCTCCAAGGGTGTTGATCTTCTTCGTCATGCTCAGCAGGTTTTGCGCCAGGGCTGCCTACACTGCCCCCCATGATTGAACGGCGTCGCCCAATGACGGCGGCCAAGGCGGCCGCCACCTCCCCGCTGACCGGGCACTTCGCGCTGCAGGGCCCGCAGGGCAGCCTGCTGGACGACACCCGCATGCGGCTGCTGGAGGCCATCGACACCCACGGCTCGCTCAATCGGGCGGCGGCCCATGTGCCCATGTCGTACAAGGCAGCGTGGGAAATGCTCAACACGATGAGCAGCCTGTCGGCCACGCCGCTGGTGGAGCGGCTCACCGGCGGCGCGGGCGGCGGCGGCACCCGCCTGACCGCCCACGCCCGGCAGCTGATGGCGCTGTACCGGGCCATGGCCAGCTCGCAGCAGGATGTGCTGAACCGGCTCGGCAGCATGCCGGCCGACAGCACCCCCGACGCCCTGCGCAGCCACCTGCGGCGCCTCACCATGCGCAGCAGTGCCCGCAACCAGTTCGCCGCCACGGTGCTGCAGCTGGTGGACCGCGGCGGCATGGTCGACGTGCAGCTGGACCTGGGTGCCGATGGCCCGCTGCTGGCCAGCGTCACGCCCGAGGCGGTGCATGAGATGACCCTGGCGCCCGGGCAGACGCTGTTTGCGCTGATCAAGGCCCCCTGGGTTCAGGTGCGCGCCACCCGGCCGCGGGCCGCCGCCCACCTGACGCGCTGGCAGGGCACGCTGCAAGCCTGCCGGCCGGGCAGCGCCCATGTGGGCGTGACGCTGGCCTTGCCCGGCGGCGGGCTGCTGCATGGGCTCTGGCATGGGCTGTCGCACGCCAGCCCGGGGGAAGGACAGCTGCCAGAGCCCGGCACGCCCGTCTGGGCCAGCGTGGCCAGCGACAGCGTGGTGCTGGTCAGCTTTTCCTGACGCTGCCTCGGCATCACCCTCGATGGCGCCGCCTTCCGCTTGAGCCTAGGATGGGACCCCGGGGTGCGCTGCCCCGTGGCGTTAGAAGGAGTCGACCATGCCGTGCCGATCCAACCCCGTCTGGCGAGCCTGTGTCGTGGCGGGCCTGTCTGCTTGCCTTGCAGTCAGCCTCACCGCCTGCATGACGCCCCCGCCCACCCCGCAGCTGGCCGATGCAGCGCTCTGGCAAGACGCAGCCTTCAGCCCGCCGCAGCAGCCGGTCGACGTCAGCCAGCTGTTCACGCTGAGCGACGAGATGCAGCGTTATCTGCGGGTGGAACTCGGCCCGCGCCTGCAATCGGAGGGGCGCCTGCGCGGCCTCTACCGAGCGCTGCAGGCTAGCCGGCAGCTGAAGCTCGATTACGACGCCCGCATCACCCGCACGGCGGCAGAGGCGTTCGAGGCACGCTCAGGCAACTGCCTGTCTCTGGTGATCCTGTCAGCGGCCATGGCACGGGCACTGGGCTTGAACGTGCATTTCCAGCAGGTGCAGGTGGAGGCCAGCTGGAGCCTGGCCGGCGACGTGCTGGTGGTGAATGACCACGTGAATCTGGTGCTGGGCCAGCGCGCGCAAGGCAGCGTCTGGACGGACGACAGCGGCATGTCGCTGGTCGTTGATTTCCTGCCGCACGAGCTGATGCAGGGGCAACCCAGCCGCACCATCACCGAAGCCATGATCGTCACGATGTTCATGAACAACCGGGCGGTTGAACATTTGCTGAGCGGCGCCACGGACGATGCCTACGCCTGGGCGCAGGCTGCCTTGCGCCGTGACCCGAACTTCACGCCGGCGCTCAACACCCTGGGCGTGATCTACCAGCGCAAGGGCCTGCTGGCCCCGGCAGAGCAGGCCTGGCAGATGGCACTGCGCCAGCAACCGGACAGCCCGGGCGTGCTGGGCAACCTGGCGGCCGTGCAGCGCGCACTGGGGCAAACTGATGAGGCCGCACGCAGTGAAGCGCGGCTGGCGCGCCTGCAGCGGGAAGCGCCATGGGGCGAATTTCGCAGGGCGCAGGTCGCACTGCAAAGCGGCGACGCTGGCACTGCTCGCGCTTTGCTGGAGCGCCTGCTGAAGCGCGACGCCACCCAGCGCGACGTGCACGTCTGGCTGGCCCAGGCCTATCTGCAATTGAAGCAGCCTGAGCAGGCCAGCCGCCACCTGGCCCTGGCCGTGCAGCACAGCCCCACGCATGAGCAGGGGCTGTATGCCGGCAAGCTGGCGCGGCTGCAGGCGGCTGTGTCGCCCTGAACGTCAGCCGGCCTGGATGATGCGGCTCACCAGCGCCGGGGTCGGTGCGGGCCAGCCAGCTTCACGCGCCACGCGGACGATGGTTTCGTTGGTGTCGAAGTACACCTGCCAGTAGTGCTCGTTGGCGCAATACGGGCGCACGGCAATCACCGGGCCATTCAGGTTCATGTCGAGCAGGGCCACTTCCAGTGCGGGCTGGGCCACCACGTTGGGAATCTGGCTCACTGCCGCGCGCAGGCGGGCGATGGCGTCGATCGGATCGACACCCACGGCCAGCTGGGCGGTGCGCTCGACGCGTCGCGCCGGCAGAGCGCTGAAGTTCTGCATGGTGTCGGCAAAGATCTTGCCGTTGCCCACCAGCGTCATCACGTTGTCGGGCGTGACCAGCGTGGTGGCGAACAAGCCCAGCTCATGCACGGTGCCGGTGATGCCGCCGACCGACACGAAGTCACCCACCTTGAACGGGCGCAGCACCAGCATGAAGGCGCCCGCCGCGAAGTTGCCCAGCATGCCGCTCCAGGCCGCGCCAATGGCCACACCGGCGCCCGCCAGCAAGGCAGCGAACGAGGTCGTCTGGATGCCGAAGTAGCCCAGGATGCCGAGCACCAGGGCAATGTTCAACGCCACCGCCAGGATGTTGCCCAGGTACTTGGTGAGAGTCGGGTCGACATGGTTGCGGCCCATGGCAGCCTGCATCAGACCCACCACCCGGCCGATCAGCCAGCGGCCGATGATCCAGAAGGCGATTGAAGCCAGCACCTTGATGGCCAGCTCGGTCGCTGTGGTGCTGAGGAAGTGTTGGAACGTGGAAATGTCCATGTCGTGCTCCTGAAAAGGACGAGGAAATGAAAGACGAGCGCCAGTCTGCCCAGCCTGGGCAGCACCCGCCGCGGGCCCGCCTGCATTTCGGCACTGTGTCTTGACGGTGTGGTGACGGCGCGCCGGCTTCGTGGCATCTGCCCTGGTCTGCCGCGAAAGACCCTTTGTTCAACATGGGTGCATCCAGTGCCAGCCGTGCTGCGTATACCGAAGGTAGATCAATGCGCCATTCGGCCCGATCCGTCACTTTCACCCACACAGGCTCCTCCATGCACGCACCTTCCCGCTCAGCGGCCGCCGCCGCTCGCCCGACCCGTCTGAATGCCATGCCGGCGGCACGGCTGGCCATGGGCCTGGCCCTGGCGGGTGGGCTGCTGGGCATGATGCCGCCCGCGAAGGCCGCCGACGGCAAGCTGCTGTTGACCGGCGGCGTCAGCAGCATCGACGGCGCGGCGGGCGGTGGCCTCACGCCCTGGGCCGTGACTGGCAGCTACGCCACTGAAGGGCAATGGGGCGCCACCGCCCACCTGACCAGCGTGCGCACCGGCGACTACGCGATGAACACCGGCGGCGTGACCGTGGCCTGGAACGACCAGATCGAGCTGTCCCTCGCCCGCCAGGATTTCGACACCGGCAACACGGGCACCGCCCTGGGCTTGCCCGGCTTGCGCCTGAAGCAAAACATCGTCGGGGCCAAGTGGCACTTCGCCGGTGATGCCGTGCTCGACAGCGACACCTGGATGCCGCAGCTGGCCGTGGGCATTGAATCCAAGACGCTGGACGCGGGTGGCCTGGCCCCCACGCTCGCGGCACTGGGCGCCCGCACCGATGGCGTGGATGTCTACCTCAGCGCCACCAAGCTGTTTCTGGCCCAAGGCGTGCTGGTGAACGGCACGCTGCGCACCACCAAGGCGAACCAGAACGGCCTGCTGGGCTTTGGCGGCACCGGCCACACCAAGATGCGCCTGATGCCGGAGGTGTCGCTGGCCTGGCTGCTGCGCAAGGACCTGGTGGTGGGCGTGGAATACCGCGCCAAGCCCGACAACCTCAACCCGTCCATCCTCGGCGCCGGCTTGAAGGAAGACGACTGGAAGGACGTGTTCGTGGCCTGGGCACCGAACAAGCACCTGTCGTTGACGCTGGCCCATGTCGACCTCGGCCGCATCGTGCCTGCCGTGGCCGCCCGCCGCCAGACCGGCACCTACCTGTCGGCCCAGGTGGCCTTCTGACACCGCACCCCATTTTAATGAACGCCGCCATGACTGCACACACCCTTCGCCCCGCCTTCTTCAAGGCTCCCGCCACGCTCACGGCCACGCTGCTTGGTGCCTGGCTGACCATGCACGGCCCAGCCGCCCATGCACAAGCCGCGATGCCGGCAGCGGCGCCCACCAGCACCACCGCGGCTGTGCCTGTTGATGCCGGCACTTTCGCCGCCTTCGGCGCGCGCGCCGGCCTGGGTGAGCTGGGCACCGATTTCGTGGCCCGCCTGCAGCGCGACCCGCGCACCGCCCCCTTCTTCGAGAAGACCAACGCGCCGGAGCTGGCCACCAAGCTGGCAGATCAGTTCTGCCAGGTGCTGGGCGGCGGCTGCGCCTACAAGGGCGCCGACATGAAGACCGCCCACCGCGATCTGGACATCCGCAAGCAAGACTTCAATGCGCTGGTGGAAGTGCTGCAGCAGTCGATGGACGCGCGCGGCATTCCCTTCACCGCCCAGAACCGCCTGCTGGCGGCCCTGGCGCCGATGCACCGCGACAGCATCACCGTGCGATGAACCGGCAGACTCGCTTGCTTGCCAGCGGCCTGGCACTGGGATGGAGCTTGCTGGCCAGCGCCAGCGCAGCCACCTTGACCGTGCGCGTGGTGGACGCCAGCGGCCAGCCCGTGCCCGATGTGGCCGTGGTGGTGCGCAGCCCCGGTCTGGCACCGCGGGTGGCGGCCATGGCACCGGTGGAAATCACGCAGCAGGGCATGCGGTTCGTGCCGGCCGTCAGCGTCGTCACGCCGGGCACCAAGGTGCGCTTCACCAACCGCGACAGCTTTGATCACCACGTCAAGGGCAGCCAGGCGCAGGTGTTCGAGTACCGCATCGCCGGCTCCGATGCCGGCTCCACCAAGCCCTCGTCCTCGCCCGAAGTCGTGATCGAAGGCGGGCCGGGGCCGGTGACGCTCGGCTGCCTGCTGCACTCGCGAATGCAGGGCAGCCTGTATGTGACCGACTCGCCGTGGCACGGCATCAGCGGTGCCGATGGCTCGGTGCAACTGGCCAATGTGCCGGACGGCGCCTTGCAGGTGGTGGTGTGGCACCCGCAGCAGTTCATCGAACAGCCGGCGGTGCCGGTTCAGGTGGCCGGCGCCACGCGGCTGTCGGTCAGCCTGAACTTCACGCCCCGCGCCCGGCGCTGAGGCGATCGGCGGCGCCGCGGCCAAACCGCGGGCCGCTGATCAGTCAGCGCGGCGGCCGGGGCGTTCGAAGTCGGCCTCGATCCACGCCGTGGCACTGGCGCGGTCGAGCTTGAAGCCCGGCGACACCGACACGCGGGCCAGGCACTCATCGCCCTCATCGAGCGCGCTCAGGCTCGCCTGGGGGTTTTCGTCATCGGGTTCGATGTCGAGACACACGGTGATGCGCCGATCACCCAGATTGACCACCACCTGCTTGTGCAGCGTGGCCTGCAGGTGCTGCTCATGCCGGCGGATCACTTCAGACGCGGTTTTCACCAGCGTGTTGAAGGCATTCACATCCAGCGGCTTCGGGTTCTTCTTGTCGCGGCCCATCGTCCACGGGCCGACCAGCGCGGGCTCACTTTCGCCGTCGCGCGTCATGCCCACGGCCCAGCCGTCGTCGTCTTCGTTCTTGAAGACCTGGGCGGTCCATCCCTTGTCGCGCCACAGGCGGGCCTCGTGCACCGCTGCGTCGGCGGTTGCGTCATTCAATTCGTCATCGGGCAGGTTCATGCCGTCAGTCTAGTCGGCCCCGCATGAAGCCGACGATGGCCCCGGCGCAAGTATTGGCCAGGACCCGCGCTACGTGGCGAGCATCGCCTTTGCATGAGGAATATGGCGCGCATCAGTGCCGTATTCCGGGGATTGGGTGCTCAAGGAATGGGCAAAGTGGCCGAAGTTGAATGCATGTGTCCGGGACAGCCACTTGGTCAGGCTGCCGCATGCAAAGGACAAGACCTTCACCACACAGGAAGACAATGAACGCGCTTCGCACCCCCTCACCACGCCTGCTGGCCCTGGCCTGCGCTGCTGCCTGCGGCCTGGCCCACGCACAGAGCGACGAAACCTCGCTGAATTTCTCGGGCTTCGCCACGGCAGGAGTCGTGCGCACCACCGAGAGCCGCGCCGTCTTCGGCGTGCCGGGTCAGGCTGACGACGGCGCCACGCGCTCGGCCTCGTTCACGCCCGACACCAAGCTGGGCCTGCAACTGTCGGGCAAGCTGAACAGCATGTTCTCGGCCACCGGCCAGGTCATCACCAAGTACACCGGCGACGGCAACTGGACGCCGACCGTCGAATGGGCCTTCGTGAAGGCGCAACTGACGCCGCAGGTGGGCGTGCGCGTGGGCCGCATCGGCCTGCCGATCTTCGCCGTGTCTGACTTCCGCGACGTGAACTACGCCAACGTGTGGATGCGTCCGCCGCTGGACGTTTACGGCCAGGTGCCGGTGAGCCATGCCGACGGCGCTGACATCAGCTGGCAGTTCCAGCTGGCCGGTGCCACCGTGAACACCCAGCTGTTCGGTGGCAAATCGTCTGCCGTCTACACGGGCAACAAGCTCGACCTGAAGGACATCTACGGCCTGAACGCCACGGTGGAACTGGACGGCGGCTGGACGCTGCGCCTGGGTCATGTGGAAAGCAAGCTGACGGTGCACAACGCCACCCTGAACGGCCTGCTGACCGTGCTGAACGGCGCGGGCTTCACCAGCGTCGCCCAGCAACTCGACCCCACCAACAAGCCGGCCTCGTTCTCGGGCCTGGGCCTGGGTTACGACCAGGGCAACTGGGTGGCGAGCGCTGAATACACGCGCCGCAAGAACCAGAGCTATGTGTCGGACACCACCGGCTGGTACACCTCGGTGGGCTACCGGATCGGCAACTTCACGCCGTATGCCGTCATTTCCGCCATCAAGGTCGACGACAGCAATGTCGTGAACACGATCCCCAAGGGCGTCGCACCGGCACTGACCGGCCTGTCGATGGCCGTGGACGGCGCCGTGGCCACCCAGGCCCTGGGCCAGAAGAGCGCGGCGCTCGGCCTGCGCTGGGATGCCTATCGCAACACCGCCGTGAAGTTCCAGATGGAGCACATCAAGACAGACGGCGGCCGCGGCCTGTTCGGCTACCCGCAAACCGGCTTCGGTGACGGCGCCAGTGTCAATGTCTACGGCCTGTCGGTCGATCACGTGTTCTGAAGGAGCCCGGCAACATGCTCAATATCTCTCTCTGCAAGCGCCTGGCTCTTGGTCTGACCCTCGCCGGCGCCGCGACGCTGGCTTCGGCTGAAGTCGCTGTCATCGTCAACCCGAAAAGCGCCACCGGCAGCATGACGGCTGAACAGGTCAGCGCCATCTTCCTGGGCAAGGTCGGCACCCTGCCCTCGGGCGCCACCGCCGCCATGGCCGACCAGCCTGAAGGCAGCCCCGTGTACGAGCAGTTCTACGGCAAGGTCACCGGCAAGACCGGTGCGCAGGTGAAGGCCGCCTGGTCCCGCCTGACCTTCTCGGGCAAGGCGACGCCGCCCAAGCCGCTGGCCAGCTCGGCTGAGGTGAAGAAGTTCGTGGCAGCCAACCCTGACGCGATCGGCTACATCGAGAAATCGGCGGTGGACGGCACCGTGAAGTCGGTGCTGGTGGCGGACTGATCGCCCCAGCCCTGACCTTCCCCCTTTGGATCTGAAAGAAGTACGGAGACTCCCCATGGGACTCAAACAACGAATCTGGCTCTTGCCGATCGCGGCGGCACTCATCTTTGTGCTCGGCGTCAGCGTCGTGGCTTGGGTCTCGCAACGCACCACGGGCACCATCCACCAGATGGGCGCGGCGGACTATCCGTACCTCGACGGCGTGACCGAGTTCGCCGGTCAGCTTGAATCCCTCGTGGCCGTGGTGCAGAGCGCCGTGGCCGAGGGTGAAAAGGAACGTCTGAAGGATGTGGAAGAACGCAGCAAGGCCATGAGCGCCCAGCTGGCCAAGCTGAAAGGCTTGCAAGGCAAGGACGCGGAAGTGGCTGCGCTGCAATCACAGTTCAACGACTACGCCAGCGCCACGCTGGAGGCGGCCGGCATTCTGCTGGGCGCCAAGCAGGGCGACCAGGCCGTGGCCGTGCCGAAGATGCAATCGGCTTACAAGACGCTCGAAGCCAGCGTGCGCAAGACCCGCGACAACGCCAAGGCGGCGATGGACGCGGGCATCGCCTCGGCCGAGTCCGGCGTTCAGGCCAGCCTGACCGCGATGGTGGTGGTGGCGCTGTCGGTGGTGGCTGCGCTGGGCATCGGCTCCACCGTCCTGGTGCGCAGCATCTGGGCACAGATCGGCGGCGAGCCGGAATATGCCCGGTCGGTGCTGCAGAAGATGGCCGGCGGCGACCTGTCACAGCACGTGGAGGTGGATGCCAGCCACGGCGGCAGCCTGCTCAGCGCGATGCGCGAGATGAGCGAAGGCCTGGCCGGCATCGTCGCCACGGTGCGCCAGGGCTCGGATTCGATGGCGACCGCCTCGCAGGAAATTGCCAGCGGCAACCAGGATCTGTCGCAACGCACGGAACGCACGGCCTCCAGTCTGCAGCAGACGGCCAGCTCGGTGACCGAGCTGTCGGGCACCGTTCACCAGACGGCTGATTCGGCCCGCACCGCCAACCAGCTGGCCTCGTCGGCCGCTGATGTGGCCGCACGCGGCGGCACGGTCGTGTCGCAGGTGGTCTCGACCATGGACGAGATCAACCACAGCTCGAAGAAGATCTCCGACATCATCGGCGTGATCGACGGCATCGCCTTCCAGACCAACATCCTGGCCTTGAACGCCGCTGTGGAAGCCGCCCGTGCCGGCGAGCAGGGCCGCGGTTTTGCCGTGGTGGCCGGTGAAGTGCGCTCACTGGCCCAGCGCTCGGCCGAAGCCGCGCGCGAGATCAAGAGCCTGATCGGCACCAGCGTCGACAAGGTCGAACTGGGTGCACGCCTGGTGGCGGACGCCGGCAACACGATGAACGAGATCGTGGCGTCGGTGCAGCGCGTCAGCGACATCATCGGCGAGATCACCGCCGCAGCAGCCGAGCAGAGCGACGGCATCGGCCAGGTGAACAACGCAGTCGGCCAGCTCGACCAGATGACGCAGCAGAACGCCGCGCTGGTGGAGGAAAGCGCCGCTGCCGCCGAATCGCTGAAGGACCAGGCGCACCGCCTGACCAGCGTGGTGGCCACCTTCCGGCTGCCCAGCGACGCGGGCAACCACCTGATGCTGCACTGAGGCGCGGCAAGCAGCCTGACCACACCCATCAAGCAAAAAAGGCCGGTATCGCTACCGGCCTTTTTTCATGGACGAACCACGTCGCCGCGGTGTGCCGTCAATGGATCAGAGGAAGCGCTCGAGCAGCTTCTTGCTGTGGCGGTCCATGGCAAGCAGGTCAGGCACCAGAAACACGATGCCATGTCCGCTCGTGATGAGCAGGCTGGAGCGTGCACCCGGCAGGCGACGGATGTCTTCCTCGCCCTTGAGCACCAGCGTGGTCACGCCGCGGTCGGTGTCCACGGTCCAGGTGCTCGGGCTGGAGAAGGTCGAGACCGACAGCAGGCGCTTGATCTGCGGCACGAACTCGCGGCTGGCCAGCTCGTCTTCCAGCAACTGACGCTGGCCGACGGGCAACTGGCTCAGGTGCTCGACCCAGAACAGCTCCTTGCCTTCCGGGCCGACCATCGAGATGCCTTCGTCGGGTGCGGCCAGCGGAAAGGCCCGCACCGGCACCACGCCGATCTGGCTGTGGCCTTCGGCGTCGGTGTAGACGAGGCGCCCGAGCGCGTCACGGCTCAGCGTGAACGGGGCGTCCTGGGCAGTGGTGGTCACTTGGCTCATGCGTGTCTCCTTCAACCCGCCGTGGCGCTGTGCGCCGACGGCTGGGGCAACTGGCTCGACAACAGCACGGCGTCGTGGTCGCTGCCTTCGTCATCCGATTCGGCCTTGCGGGCCTGGGCCTCATACAGGCGCCAGTAGTGGCCCTGGCGCGCCATCAGCTCGTCGTGCGGACCGACTTCCACCACCTCGCCGCGGTCCATCACCACCAGGCGATCGGCCTTGCGCAGCGTTGACAGGCGGTGGGCAATGGCGATCGTCGTGCGGCCCTGCACCAGGTTGTCGAGCGCGCGCTGGATTTCCTTCTCGGTCTCGGTGTCCACCGCCGAGGTGGCCTCGTCGAGGATAAGGAACTTCGGATCGATCAGCAGCGCGCGGGCGATGGAGATGCGCTGACGCTCACCGCCCGACAAGCCCTGGCCACGTTCACCCACCAGCGAGTCATAGCCCTGCGGTAGACGCAGGATGAAGTCGTGGGCATGGGCCGCGCGGGCTGCCGCCACGATCTGGGCGCGGGTGGCGTCAGGCCGGCCATAGGCGATGTTCTCGGCGATCGTGCCGAAGAACAGGAAAGGCTCCTGCAGCACCAGGCCGATGTGGCGGCGGTAGTCGGCCACCGCCATGCGGCGCAGGTCGATGCCGTCGACCTTGATCGAACCATCCGTCACGTCATGGAAGCGGCACAGCAGGTTCACCAGCGTGCTCTTGCCCGAGCCGCTGTGACCCACCAGGCCGATCATCTCGCCCGGCTTGATCTCCAGGTTCAGGCCACGGATGACCGAGCGGTTGCCATAGCGGAACGCGATGTTCTCCATCGTCACGCCGCCACTCAGGCCGCCCGGCGGCAGCTTCACCGGATCAGCCGGCTCAGGCACGGTGGAGACATGGTCGAGGATGTCGAAGATGCGCTTGGCACCGGCCGCGGCCTTCTGGGTGACCGAGACGATGCGGCTCATCGAATCAAGCCGGCCGTAGAAGCGGCCGATGTAGGCCAGGAAGGCGCTCAGCACACCGACGGTGATTTCACCGCGGCTGACCTGCCAGATGCCGAACGCCCAGACCACCAGCAAGCCCATGTCGGTGAGCAGCGACACCGTGGGCGTGAACAGACTCCAGGTCTTGTTCAGCCGGTCGTTCACCGCCAGGTTGGCCTGGTTGGCCTCGCGGAAGCGGGTGGCTTCGCGCTTTTCCTGGGCAAAGGCCTTCACCACGCGGATGCCGGGAATGGTGTCGGCCAGCACATTGGTCACCTCGCCCCAGACCCGGTCGATCTTCTCGAAGCCGGTGCGCAGGCGGTCGCGCACGGTGTGGATCATCCAGGCGATGAAGGGCAGCGGCAGCAGGGTCACCAGCGCCAGCCAGGGGTTGATCGAGAACAGGATCGCCGAGGTCATGGCGAGCATCAGCACGTCGGTCGCGAAATCGAGGGCATGCAGAGACAGGAACACCGAGATGCGGTCGGTCTCGGAGCCGATGCGGGCCATCAAGTCACCCGTGCGCTTGGCGCCGAAATAGTCGAGCGACAGGCCCAGCAGGTGCTCGAAGGCAGTGGTGCGCAGATCGGCGGCAATACGTTCGGACACCAGCGCCAGCAGCCAGGTGCGGATCCAGCCCAGGCCCCAGGCCAGCAGGCCCGAGCCCAGCAGGCCCGACAGCAGCAGCAGCACGTAATGCGTGTCGATCTTCTGGCCGTTCTGGAACGGGATCAGCACCTCGTCCATCAAGGGAATGGTGAGGTACGGCGGCACCAGCGTGGCAGCCGTGGACGCCAGCATCAGCAGAAAGCCGATCAGCAGGCGGCCCTGGTAGGGCTGGGCGAAGCGCCACAGGCGCAGCAGCACCCAGGTGCTCGGCGGGCTGTTCAGCTCGCGGGTGCAGACCTCGCACTCGTCACTGTCAGCCGGCAGCGGTGCGCGGCACGACGGGCAGCGGGTGGCGTCGTCGCCCTCCACGGCTGCGCCGGTGGCACGCGATTGCTGCAACTGCTCGAAGCGGCGCACCAGGCGCAGCGCCTGCACATTCACGCCGAGGGTGAAGCGCCAGCGGGCGATGCGGCGCTCGGCCGTGCACAGCTCCAGCGTGCCCACGCCCGCGTGGTCCACGTGGCGCAGCACCTGCCCGTCTTCCAGCGGGAACGACTGCCACTCCGACGCGCCCGCGACATGGGCCAGCAGGCGGCGGTCGGTGAGCAGCAGCTGGCCCTGATCGAATCGCAGCGCCTCGTTCAGGTCAACCGCCAGTGCAGCCAGGGCGTTTTCCCCAGCAAGCAGGGGCGCATCGGGTGTCCCGGGCAGCAGCTGGGGCAAGGCCCCCGTGGAAGTTTCGGAGTGATGATGGTGCATGGTGGGGGTAGGTCGCCAGAAGGCGGCAGGGGCGATTTTCCGCCAAATGTGAGGCCGTGCCGTGCCAGCCAACGGCGCATGGCCACAACGCGCTGACGAGACAACGCGCAAAATCCGCTCCGCAGCCCCCAAAATGCCACATCTGGCCGCACCACCCTTTGCCAAAGACGCTTCCATGAGCCTGAAGAAAAACGATATCCAGCTGCAACGCATCACCTACCTGCGCGGCCCCAACATCTGGACCTACCGCCCGGTGATGGAGGTCTGGCTCGATCTGGGCGAACTGGAAGACTTCCCCTCGAACCTGCTGCCCGGCTTCACCGACCGCCTGCTGGCCCTGCTGCCCGCCCTGGAAGAACACCACTGCGGCGTCGGCGAGCGCGGCGGCTTCATCCAGCGTCTGCGTGAAGGCACCTGGGCCGGCCACACGCTGGAACACTGCGTGATCGAGCTGCTGAACCTGGCTGGCATGCCCACGGGCTTCGGCCAGACGCGCAGCGTGTCGCAGCGCGGCGTCTACCGCATGGTCTTTCGCGCCCGCAACGAAGAAGTCGGCCGTGAAGCCCTGAAGCAGGGCCACGCGCTGCTGATGGCGGCCATCAATGATGAGCCGTTCGATGTCGAAGCCGCCATCACCGCGGTGCGCGACGCGATTGACGACTGCTACCTCGGCCCGTCCACCGCCTGCATCGTGGCGGCCGCCACCGACCGCCGCATTCCGCACATCCGCCTGAACGACGGCAACCTGGTGCAGCTGGGCTACGGCGCGCGCCAGCGCCGCATCTGGACCGCCGAAACCGACCTCACCTGCGCCATTGCCGAAGGCATCGCCGGCGACAAGGACCTCACCAAGACCCTGCTGAAGGCCTGCGGCGTGCCCGTGCCCGAAGGCGTGGTGGTGGCGAGTGCCGATGAAGCCTGGTCGGAAGCCCGGGACATGGACGGCCCGGTGGTGATCAAGCCCAGCGACGGCAACCACGGCCGTGGCGTGACGCTCGACCTGACCGAAGAGGCCGACATCCGCGCCGCCTTCGAGCTGGCCGACAAGCACGGCAGCGAAGTGCTGGTGGAGCGCTGCATCCGAGGCAACGAACACCGACTGCTGGTGGTGGGCGGCAAGGTGGTGGCGGCAGCCCGTGGCGAATCCGCCTGGGTGACCGGCGACGGCCACAGCACCGTGACCCAGCTGATCGACAGCCAGATCAACTCCGACCCGCGCCGCGGCACCACCGAAGCGCATCCGCTGAACCGCCTCGACATTGCCGAAGACGAAGTCATCCTGCTCGACCTGAAGCGCCAGGGCCTGGACGGCCAGTCGGTGCTGCCGGCCGGCAAGCGCCTGCTGGTGCAGCGCAACGGCAACGTCGCGATCGACTGCACCGACGACCTGCACCCGGACGTGGCCCATGTGGTGTCGCTGGGTGTGCGGGCCGTGGGCCTGGACATCGCCGGCGTCGATCTGGTGTGCGAAGACATCAGCCGCCCGCTGGAAGCCCAGGGCGGCGCCATCGTCGAGATCAATGCCGGCCCCGGCCTGCTGATGCACCTGAAGCCCGCCGAAGGCCAGCCGCGCCCGGTTGGCCAGGCCATCGTCGAGCACCTGTTCCCCGAATCCGACCATGACCCGCGCCCGGGCCGTGTGCCGATCGTCGGCGTGGCCGGCACGCGCCACACCGCCACCATCGCCCGCGCCGTGACCTGGCTGATCCACCTCGCCGGCAAGCCCACCGCGCTGGCCTGCCAGGATGGTCTGTTCCTCGGCAGCCGCCGCATCGCCCGCACCGGCAAGCAGTTCTGGGATGCCAGCCACCGCCTGCTGATGAACCGCGAGGCCCAGGCCGCCGTGTTCGAGAACAGTGCCGCGATGATCCTCGGCGACGGCCTGCCCTATGACCGCTGCCATGTGGGCGTGGTCACCGACATGGGTGGCTGGGAAGGGCTTGCGCACCACGACATCCACGACGAAACGCCGATGTTCAAGGTGCTGCGCACCCAGATCGACGTGGTGCTGTCTGATGGCGTTGGCGTGCTGAACGCCAACGATGCGCGCATCGCCGAGATGGCCGAGCTGTGCGACGGCAGCGTGCTGATGTACGCCTGGGGCGACACCCTGCCCACGGCCCTGCTGGAACATGTGCAGGCCGGCGGCCGCGCCGTGACGCTCAAGGGCGGCCGCGTGCAGCTCCACACCGGCAACGACGTGCAGACCGGCCTGGACCTGGCCGGCCTGCTGGCCCGCAAGGGTGAAGCCGGCAACCACGGTCTGAGCGAAGCCCTGCTGGCGGCTGTGGCCACCGCCTGGGCCTTCGGCATCGGGCCCGAGCTGATTGCCGCCGGCATCGAGACCTTCGAATTGCAGCCGCCGGTCTGATTCACCAGCCCGTTCTGCTCTATTCTCAAGACCCAGCCAGACAGCCCACCCACGCTGCAGACGTCGTCAAAAAAACACGCCATGGACATTTCACGCACTCGCGCACTTCGCGGCCCCAACCTGTGGAGCCGTCACACCGCCATCGAATCCGTCGTGGCCTGCCAGGAAGCGGAACGCGCCCTGACCAACCTGCCCGGCTTCGAAACCCGCTTGCGCACGCTGTTCCCGGCGCTGGGCTCGATGCGGCGCCAGCCCGACATCACCTCGCTGGCCCACGTGGTTGAAACCGCCGCACTGGCGCTGCAGGCCCAGGCCGGCTGCCCGGTCACCTTCAGCCGCACCACCGAAACCACCGAGGCCGGCACCTACCAGGTGGTGGTCGAGTACACGGAAGAAGTGGTCGGCCGCAAGGCCTTCGATGCAGCCGTGGCGCTGGTGGAAGCGGCCCTGAGTGCCGAAGGCACCTTCGACGCCGACGCCGTCGTGGCCGAATTGCGCGAACTGGACGAAGACGTGCGCCTCGGGCCGTCCACCGGCTCGATCGTGTATGCCGGCGTGGCTCGCGGCATTCCGTACCGCCGCCTGACCAGCGGCTCGCTGGTGCAGTTCGGCTGGGGCAGCAAGCAGCGCCGCATCTGGGCGGCTGAAGTGGACTCAACCAGCGCCGTCTCCGAATCCATCGCCCAAGACAAAGACCTGTGCAAGACGCTGCTGGCCGCCGCTGGCGTACCGGTGCCGGTGGGCCGTCCGGTGGGCAGCGCCGACGAGGCCTGGGAAGTGGCCGAGGAAATCGGCCTGCCCGTGGTGCTGAAGCCGCAGGACGGCAACCAGGGCAAGGGCGTGACGGTGAACATCACCACCCGCGACCAACTCGACGCCGCCTACAAGGCCGCCGAGGAATACGGCCATCCGATGGTCGAGAAGTTCCTGCCCGGCAGCGACTTCCGCCTGCTGGTGGTGGGCAACAAGCTGGTGGCCGCTGCCCGGCGTGACCCGCCCCACGTGATCGGCGACGGTGAGCACACGGTGCGCCAGCTGGTGGACCAGGTGAATGCCGACCCGCGCCGTGGTGATGGCCATGCCACGTCGCTGACCAAGATCCGGTTCGACGACATCGCCGTGGCACGCCTCGAACTGCAGGGCCTGACGCCGGCCTCGGTGCCGCCCAAGGGCCAGCGCGTCATCCTGCGCAACAACGCCAATCTGTCGACCGGCGGCACTGCCACCGACGTGACCGACGACGTGCACCCGGAAGTGGCGGCACGCGCCGTGGCCGCCGCGCAGATGATCGGCCTCGACATCTGCGGCGTTGACGTGGTGTGCGACAACGTCATCCGCCCGCTTGAAGAACAGAGCGGCGGCGTGGTCGAAGTGAACGCGGCCCCCGGCCTGCGCATGCACCTGTCGCCGTCCTTCGGCAAGGGTCGCGCAGTGGGTGAAGCCATCATCAACCACCTGTATCCGGCCGGCGAAAACGGCCGCATCCCGGTGGTGGCCGTCACCGGCACCAATGGCAAGACCACCACCTCGCGCCTGATCACCCACCTGTTCGCCGCCAGCGGCCTGCGCGTGGGCATGACCAACACCGACGGCGTGCACGTGAACGGCCGCCAGATCGACTCCGGCGACTGCTCCGGCCCGCGCAGCGCGCGCAACGTGCTGATGAACCCGGACGTGGACGCCGCCGTGTTTGAAACCGCCCGTGGCGGCATCCTGCGCGAAGGCCTGGGATACGACCGTTGCCAGGTGGCCGTGGTCACCAACATCGGTGCCGGCGACCACCTCGGCCTGAACTTCATCACCACGGTCGAAGACCTGGCGGTGCTCAAGCGCGTCATCGTCCAGAACGTGTCGACCGACGGCTACGCGGTGCTCAACGCCACTGACCCGCATTGCGTGTCGATGGCTCCGACCTGCCCGGGCGGCATCATCTACTTCGCGGCGGACCGGCACCACCCCGTGCTGGCCACCCACCGCGCCCAGGGCCAGCGCTGCGTGTTCGTCGATGACGGCCACATCGTGGCCTCGGAAGGCAACTGGCGCGAATCGATTCCGCTGACCGACGTGCCACTCACCCGCAGCGGCACCATCGGCTTCCAGGTGGACAACGCCATGGCCTCGGTGGCTGCTGCCTGGGGCGTGGGCCTGTCGTGGGACGCCATCCGCGCCGGCGTGGCCAGCTTCGTGAATGACGCTGACAACGCCCCCGGCCGCTTCAACGTGATGGACTACCGCGGCGCCACCCTGATCGCCGACTATGGCCACAACCCGGACGCCATGCGCGCCCTGGTCGACGCCGTGAACGCGATGCCGGGCAAGCGCCGCTCGGTCGTCATTTCGGGCGCCGGTGACCGCCGCGACGAAGACATCACCGAACAGACGCAGATCCTCGGCAAGGCCTTTGACGACGTGATCCTGTACCAGGATGCCTGCCAGCGCGGTCGCGAAGACGGCGAAGTGCTGGCCCTGCTGCGGCAGGGCCTGGAAGGTGCGCCGCGTACCCGCAATGTCGACGAGATCCACGGCGAGTTCCTGGCCATCGACACCGCCTTGAGCCGCCTGCAACCAGGTGATCTGTGCCTGGTGCTGGTCGACCAGGTGGAAGAAGCCCTGGCCCATCTGGCCAAGAGGGTGGCTGAGCCGGCCCACTGAAGGCACGCTCGACCAAGACGGGCGGCTGCCGCCCGATCAGCCCCTTGAAAGCGCCAAACAGCGACGATCAAGGGGCTTTTTTGTTGCATTGAGCGACAGAGTGCCCGCAGGACACTCCGCGGGCGGCTGGCTGGATGCTGGGATGCCCTCATTCCGGAAGGGCAGGCACAGGCAGAGCCGCAAGGAGTCGCGATGATCCCCGCCCTGAATTCCCTGCGTGCCCGCCTGGTAGCCACCACCGGCGCGCTGGTGCTGCTGAGCCTGCTGGCCCTGGTCAGCTACAACCACTTCGCTGCCCGCAGCTCGGCCCTCGCCGATCTGGGTGCCCAGACCCGGTCGCTCGCGCACTCGCACGCTGCCAGCATCGGTGACTGGGTCGCGTCACGGCGCGCGGTGGTGCAGTCGTTCACTGGCGCCGTGGCGGATGCCGACCCGGTGCCGCGCCTGGCCCAGGCCGAGCAGGCTGGTGGCTTCGACACCACTTATTTCGGCTTCGCCGACAAGCACACCGCCTTCTCCAAGCCCCAGCAACTGCCGGAAGGTTATGACCCGACCGGCCGGCCCTGGTACACCCAGGCCGCCGCGGGCAATGGCGTTGTGCTGACTGAACCCTATGTGGACGCCAGCACGAAGAAGCTGGTCATCACCTTCGCGGCGGCCATCCGGGAAGGCAGCAGCGTCAAGGCCGTGGCTGCGGGTGACGTGTTCATGGACGGCGTCTCGAAAAACATCGCCTCGATCCGCCCGACCGCCTCCAGTTTCGGCTTCGTCGTGGCAAAGGACGGCAAGGTCATGGTGCATGAGCAGGTGGACCGCGTGCTCAAGCCGGCCACCGAGCTGTCGGCCGAGCTCACGCCGGCCCTGCTCGCCGAGGCCGGCAGCCAGTTGACTGAAGTGAACGTGGCCGGCCGGCAGATGCTGCTGACGACGCAAACCATCGAAGGCACGCCATGGACGCTGGTGGTGGCACTGGACAAGGGTGAGGCGTTGGCCGGGGTGTCCGCCATGCTGTGGCAATCGCTGCTCGGCAGCGCCGCGCTGGCACTGGTGTCGGTGCTGGCCGTGGGTGGCCTGCTGGCCTCGCGACTCAAGGGACTGACCACGCTGCGCGACGCGATGCGCGAAGTGGCCGAGGGCGACGGTGACCTGACCCGCCGCCTGAAGGCCGACGGCACTGACGAGCTGGCCGCGATCGGCCGCCACTTCAACCAGTTTGTCGACAAGATCCAGCACACGCTGTCGGAGATTCGCGCGACCAGCGATTCGGTGCGCGTCGCCACCGAGGAGATCGCCACCGGCAACCAGGATCTCTCGACCCGCACCGAACACACCGCATCCAGCCTGCAGGAAACCGCCAGCTCGATGTCGCAGATGACCAGCCAGGTGGGCCATTCGGCCGATACCGCGCGTCAGGCCAACCAGCTGGCATCGTCAGCGGCCGATGCGGCGCGCCGCGGCGGCGACGTGGTCGACCAGGTGGTCGGCAGCATGGACCAGATCACCCAGAGCTCGCGCAAGATCGCCGAGATCATCGGCGTGATCGACGGCATCGCCTTCCAGACGAACATCCTCGCGCTGAACGCGGCGGTCGAAGCCGCCCGCGCCGGTGAGCAGGGCCGCGGCTTTGCCGTGGTGGCGGCCGAGGTGCGCTCACTGGCGCAACGCTCGGCCACGGCCGCGCGCGAGATCAAGACGCTGATCGACACCTCGGTGACGCACGTGGCCACGGGCGCGGAACAGGTCAACCGCACCGGCACGGTGATGCACGACATTGTCTCGAGCGTGCGCCGGGTGGCCGACATGATCGGCGAGATCGCCTCGGCCTCGGAGGAGCAGCGCGACGGCATCGCCCAGGTGAACGTGGCCGTGGCCCAACTGGATTCGATGACGCAACAGAACGCGGCGCTGGTGGAGGAATCAGCCGCCGCGGCCGCCAGCCTGAAGGACCAGGCCGCGCGCCTGGCGACCGCCGTGGCAGCTTTCCGCATCGGTGACGACCGCTCGCGCAGTGTGTCGGCTACTGCCATCACGCACGACACCACCACTGCCTGAGGCCGGCTCACCGGGCAACATCTGCCGATACAGCTGCGTCTTGCTGCACACTGCGGCGCATGAATGGTTCGAACGACGATGCGCTGACACCCGCGCAGTGCCCGCGCTGCGGCGGTAATTTTGGCTGCGGGGCGCTGCGGCTGGACCAGCCCTGCCCATGCAGCACGGTGACGCTGGCGCCGGCCTTGCAGGCCCGGCTGCGCCAGCGCTGGTCAAGTTGCCTGTGCCTCGCGTGCCTGGGTGCGCTGGCGGCTGGCGCTCCGCTGGAGCTGCCGCGTCAGCACGTTCAGTAGCGCTGCACCACCGCGGTCATGCGCACCGGCGGCTCGTAGGCCTCGGGCCAGAAATCATCGATGGCGGTGATCAGGCCAGCCTCATCAAAGGTGAAGAAGCTGATGCCCACCGCGGTCGCGCCGCTCACCTTGAAATCGCAGCGCGAAACGGCCTGCCCCGGCCCGGTGGCCACCCTCACCACGTCCAGTTGCCAGTCACCCGGGTAGGTGCGGTTGAACTCGACGTAGTCGGCGCGGCCCTTCACCACCTCGCGGGTCTGCGGCACGCGGTACACCACATCCGGGTGAACGGTGTCACCAAAGGCAGCCCAGTCGCGGGCGACGGCCGCTGCCCAGTAGTGCCGCACCAGGGCGGCCAGATCATGCGAAGCACTCATGCCGCCATCATAGACAGCGGCATGGGTGCGTCACGCGTTCAGACCGGCGCGGAGGTGCGGATCAGGTGGTCAAAGGCGCTGAGCGCAGCCTTGGCACCCTCGCCCGTGGCGATGATGATCTGCTTGTACGGCACCGTCGTCACGTCACCGGCGGCAAACACGCCCGGCACGTTGGTGGCGCACTTGGCGTCGATGATGATTTCGCCGTGCTTGCTCAGCTCGACCGTGCCCTTCAGGAACTCGGTGTTGGGCACGAGGCCGATCTGCACGAACACGCCTTCCAGCTCGATGCGACGGGCTTCGCCGGACGCGCGATCGGTCCAGTTCAGGCCGTTCAGCTTCTGGCCGTCGCCGGTGAATTCGGTCGTCTGCGCCTGGGTGTGGATGGTGACGTTGGACATGCTCTTGAGCTTGTCCACCAGCACCGCATCAGCGCGCAGCTGGTCACCAAATTCCAGCAGCGTGACGTGGCCCACCAGGCCGGCCAAGTCAATGGCGGCCTCAACACCCGAGTTGCCGCCACCGATCACGGCCACGCGCTTGCCTTTGAACAGCGGGCCGTCACAGTGCGGGCAGTACGCCACGCCCTTGTTCTTGTATTCGACCTCGCCGGGCACGTTCACGCTGCGCCACCGCGCGCCGGTGCTCAGCACCACGGTGCGGCTCTTCAGCTCGGCGCCGTTGTCCAGCTTCACGGTGACGTAGCCACCCGGCTGCTCGGCCGGAATGACGGCCGCCACGCGCTGCAGGTTCATGATGTCGACGTTGTAGTCGCGCACGTGGGCCTCCAGCGCAGCAGCGAACTTCGGGCCCTCGGTGTGCTGCACCGAGATGAAGTTCTCGATGCCCATGGTGTCCATGGTCTGGCCACCAAAACGCTCGGCCACCACGCCGGTGCGGATGCCCTTGCGGGCCGCGTACACGGCGGCAGCAGCGCCGGCCGGGCCACCGCCCACCACCAGCACGTCGAACGCTTCCTTGGTGGCCAGCTTGGCCGCAGCGCGGGCTTGTGCGCCGGTGTCGATCTTGGCGAGGATCTCGCCGATCTCCATGCGGCCCGAGTAGAACGGCTGGCCGTTCAGGTAGACGCTCGGCACAGCCATGATCTGGCGCGCCTCGACCTCAGCCTGGAACAAGCCGCCATCCACCGCGACGTGGCGGATGCGCGGGTTCAGCACGGCCATCAGGTTCAGGGCCTGCACCACGTCCGGGCAGTTGTGGCAGGTCAGGGACATGTACGTCTCGAACACGAAGTCGCCGTCCAGCGACTTGATCTGCTCGATCGTGTCCGCATCCACCTTGGGCGGGTGGCCACCGGCCTGCAGCAGCGCCAGCACCAGCGAGGTGAACTCGTGGCCCATCGGCACGGCGGCGAAACGCACACCCATGTCGGCGCCCACGGCACTGATGTTGAAGGAGGGGCGACGCTCATCGGCGCCGTCGTAGCGCACGCTGACCAGCGGCGACAGCGGCGCGATCTCTTCGAGGAGTTCGCGCATTTCCTGCGAAGCCGGACGATCATCCAGCGAGGCGACCAGTTCGATCGGTCGTTGCAGGCGTTCAAGGTAGCCCTTGAGCTGGGCTTGCAGATTGGCGTCGAGCATGGCGGTTCCTGGTGATGCGGGTGGAGTTCAGGCGAAGTCGTGCTGACCTCGTTGAAAGCCGCCCCGACAGGCGCCGCGAGCTGCTTTCAACGAGGCCCGTGAAGGGCCGGAGAGGGGGCCAGCCCGTGCGGGCCGGCCGATGCCAGAGGCATGGATGTCAGAAGATCAGATCTTGCCGACCAGGTCCAGCGACGGGGTCAGCGTCTTGGCGCCTTCCTTCCACTTGGCCGGGCAGACCTGGCCAGGGTTGGCGGCGGTGTACTGGGCAGCCTTCAGCTTGCGCAGGGTTTCCGACACGTCACGGGCGATTTCGTTCGAGTGGATCTCGGCGGTCTTGATGATGCCGTCCGGGTTGATCACGAACGTGCCGCGCAGTGCCAGGCCTTCTTCAGGGATGTGCACGCCGAACGCGTTGGTCAGGGTGTGGGTGGGGTCGCCAACCAGCGGGAACTTGGCCTTGCCGACGGCCGGCGAGGTTTCGTGCCACACCTTGTGCGAGAAGTGGGTGTCGGTGGTCACGATGTAGACCTCGGCACCAGCAGCCTGGAAGGCAGCGTAGTTGTCAGCTGCGTCTTCGATTTCGGTCGGGCAGTTGAAGGTGAACGCGGCCGGCATGAAGATCAGGACGGACCACTTGCCCTTCAGGCTCTCGTCAGAGACGTCGATGAAGTTGCCATTGTGGAAGGCTTGGGTCTTGAACGGCGCGACTGCGGTGTTGATCAGCGACATGGAGTTTCCTGTTGCGGTGAGTAAAAGGGGTGCAGCACAAAGCTGCGACGGGTTGAATCTTAGGCCGGGCGGCTGATGTTGTGGATTGATTGATCGAATGCCCCTGATTGGCATTGCCTATCGCCCGTTCCGTCATCAGCCCGCCATGAAAAAGGGCCCGCGAACGGGCCCTTCAAGGTGAAACCAGCCGGGCGCGGCCTCAGCCGCACTGCCCGACATAGCCACAGGCGGTGCAGAAATCGCAGCCGTCCTTGTGGATCATCGTGGCGTTGCCGCATTCCGGGCAGGGCTTGCCAGCCATCGGGCTGACCTTGCCGGCGGCGTCTTCAGCAACCGGTGCAACCTTGCGCTCGGGCGCTTCCAGGATGCCCATGGCGTTGATCGGGAAGCCTTCTTCGTCGAGCACACCCAGCATCGCGTAGCGGTGGATGACCAGGCGGGCCACGTAGGCCACCGTGCTCGGCCAGATCTGCTGGCGCTTCTGGCCCGGCACCGGTGCCATGAAGTGGCCCAGCGGCTCACCCACGTTCAGCAGCTTGCGCAGCTTCATGCCGACCCAGGCCGGGTCGATCACGCGCATGTCGAGCGACAGCAGACGCGCCAGGCCATCGAGGGCCTTCGGGTAGTTGCCCGAGAAGCCGATGGCGCAGGGGCGGGTCACGTAGCCACTCGGTGCGTCCGGGTTGGCCAGCGCCACTTCCTTCAGCGTCAGGGTGAAGGCTTCGCCGGTGGCGGGGTTATCCACATCAACCGCCCAGGCCAGCGTGCCCGAGGTGGTCGTGCGCGGCTCGTCGCGGCTGAACATGGCGTCGAGCACCGGGGTTGGGCCGACGGCGTCGAGCGAGCCCAGTTGCTCACAGCGCCAGCGGATGACCGCCGCGGTGGCAGCCACCACGCCCGGGAACAGGCGCTTCTCGCCACTCGGCGGGAAGGCCATCTCGAACGAGCGCTCTTCGGCCACGGTGGCCAGGGTGTCGAGCTTGAGCTTGAGCCACTGAGGATCATTCACCCGCATGTCCATCGACAGCGTCTTGGCCAGGGCACCCAGGCCGCGCGGCTGCTCGGCGCCATTCACCCACACCTCGAACGGCAGGGTGCGGCCGAACAGGCCGGCGTCGGGGCCGGCTTCGGCCGGCAGTTCACCCACGAACAGCGCGAAATCGCCGTGCGGGTGCTGGATCATGTAGCTCCAGGCCGGGTTGCCGCCGCGCATTTCCGGGCGACCGGGCCAGCGCAGGCTGGTCAGCACGGCCTTCGGCGACTTGTCGAGCTTCAGGCGCTGGTTGGCGCCGTCGGTGGTCAGCGGTGCGGGTTCCACCACGGGCACCGTCGGTGCGGCCGGAGCCGCCGTCGGCGTGACGCTGAGCACCGAGCCCAGCACCGAGTTCGGACGGTAGGTGGCCAGACCCTTCAGGCCCGACTTCCAGGCCATCATGTAGAGGTCCTGGAAATCGGCGTAGGGGTAATCCGCCGGCACGTTCACCGTCTTGGAGATGGCGGTGTCGATGCACGGCGCCACGGCGGCCACCATCTGGGCATGGGCCTCGGCGCTCATTTCCAGCGCGGTGACGAAGGCCTCGGTCAGCGGTGCATCGGCGCCCTTCAGGTGGCGATACAGGCGCCACGCGTGGTCTTCGACCGCGTACTCCTTCGAGCTGCCGTCGGGCATGCGCTTCTTGCGGGTGTAGGTCCAGCTGAAGGCCGGCTCGATGCCGTTGCTGGCGTTGTCGGCGAAGGCCAGGCTGATGGTGCCGGTCGGCGCGATCGACAGCAGGTGCGAATTGCGCAGGCCGTGGGTACGGATGCGGTCCTTCACGCCTTGCGGCAGACGCGACGCAAACGTGCCGCGCGACAGATACATGTCGGCGTTGAACAGCGGGAACGCGCCGCGCTCCAGGCCCAGATCCACGCTGGCGTTGTAGGACGCGTCGCGCATCACTTCACTGATGTGGCGGGCCATGTCGCGGGCGGGCTGGCCGTCGTAGCGCAGGTTGAGCATCACCAGCGCATCACCCAGACCGGTGAAGCCCAGGCCCACGCGGCGCTTGTTGGCGGCTTCTTCACGCTGGCGCTCCAGCGGCCACACGGTCACGTCGAGCACGTTGTCGAGCATGCGGGTGGCCACGGCCACCACCTTGGCGAAGGCTTCGTCGTCGAAGAAGGCGCCACCCTCGAACGGCTCGCGCACGAAGTGCGTCAGGTCGATCGAGCCCAGGCAGCAGCAGCCATACGGCGGCAGCGGCTGCTCGGCGCACGGGTTGGTGGCGGCGATGGTTTCGCAGTAGCTGAGGTTGTTGTCCTGGTTGATGCGGTCCAGGAACAGCACGCCCGGTTCGGCATGGTCGTAGGTGGACCGCATGATCTGGTCCCACAGCGACAGCGCCGGCAGCGTGCGGTACACCCACAGGCCGTCAGCACGCTGGAAGGCTCCACCGGCCTTGAGCTTGGCGCCCGGCTCGGCACGATGCACCAGCTGCACGTCGGCGCCGGTCTGCACGGCCTGCATGAACTCATCGGTCACGCCGACCGAAATGTTGAAGTTGCGCAGATCGCCCTGGTCCTTGGCGTGGATGAAGGCCTCGATGTCCGGGTGGTCGCAACGCAGCACACCCATCTGGGCACCGCGGCGCGCACCGGCCGATTCCACCGTTTCGCAGGACCGGTCGAACACGCGCATGTAGCTGATCGGGCCGGACGCGCTGGACTGGGTCGAGCCCACCCAGGCGCCGTGCGGGCGGATGCGGGAGAAGTCATAACCCACGCCGCCGCCGCGACGCATGGTTTCAGCCGCCTCGGTCAGGGCGGTGTAGATGCCGGGGAACCCGTCTTCATCCGACGCGATGGAATCACCCACGGGCTGCACGAAGCAGTTGATCAGGGTGGCGGTCAGGTCGGTGCCGGCAGCGGAGTTGATGCGGCCGGCCGGCACGAAGCCCAGCTCCTGCGCACGCAGGAACTCGGCTTCCCAGTGGGCGCGCTGCTCGGGCGCTTCAACCACGGCCAGGGCGCGTGCAATGCGAGCGCGCACTTCGCCCACAGAGCTTTCGCTGCCTTTGGCGTACTTCTCGATCAGCACCTCTTCGCTGATCGGCTGCGGAGGCAATGTCCTGTCCCCCGGGCCGGCCGGAACGGGCGTGGATCGGGTGTCAAACAGGTCTTCTGTGTTCATGTCTTCTTTTCCGGCGGGTCTGTCTTCAAGCCCGTCATCATCCACTGAAACGGGGCGGATGTCAGTCGGCGCCGGCTTGACCATCCACAAAGATTCGGCATGCAGCAAAACGCTTGACAGCCGCAAAAGCCGGCAGGCAGGCAGACCGCCTCAGCCGGCCGGGCGCTGGGTCGGCATTCACCTGCAAAACAAGGAATTGCGCCACGTCCTGGCCGGTGTTGATGCCTTTAGCCGCCATGTCAGCTGCCGATACTCCGAGGTACACAGCCATTGCTGCTCAATGCCCGGAGCGGGCTGCTGCCTGCCTGTCAGAGCACACAGGCCTCGAATTTCCCCTGGAGACCTCATGAACAGCCTTCGTCAACTACGCATCGGACTGCGTCTCAGCCTCGCCTTCGGCGCCATGGCGCTCCTGATCGTCCTGATGGGTGGTTTCGCCGTGCTGAAGATGGGCACCATCAACGCCAGCACCGAAGAAATCGCCACCAACAGCATGCCCAGCATCCGCGCTCTCGGCGAAATCAACATCGCGATGAACGCCGCCCGCCGGTTCAGCCTGCGGCATGCGCTGGAGATCGAGGCCACCGGCAAGCAGTCCGCGGAAAGATCCCGCGATGAGTTGGTGAACACCACGGTGCCCCAGGCCCTGGCCACTTATGAAAAGCTGCTCTCGTCAGACGCAGAGCGGCAGCATTTCGCCGACACCAATGCCGCCTGGCAGGCTTATATCGCTGCCGACAAAGAGCTGCTCGCCATGTCCAATCAAGGCGAAGACAAGGCCGACCTGGCGGCCAAACTGGCCATCGGCCCGGCCGGCCAGGCTTTCGCCAAGGTCCTGGTGCCGCTGAACAAGGCCATCGAGCTCAACAACTCGGATGTCAACGACACCGAACAACACGCCCGCGCCACCTTCGAGGCGGCCCGCGACACCATGCTGGCCATCGCGGTGGCGACCGTGCTGCTGGCCGTCGCCATGGCCGTGGTCATCACCCGCTCCATTACCGGCCCGCTGAGCGAGGCGGTGCAGGCCGCCAACACCGTGGCCCAGGGTGACCTGACGGCCAACATCGCCGCCGAAGGCCGCGACGAAGCCGCCGACCTGCTGCGCAGCCTCAAGGCCATGAACGACCAGTTGCAGCAGGTGGTGGGCCAGGTGCGCAGCAGCAGCGAGAACATCGCCACCGGCTCGGCGCAGATCGCCACCGGCAACGCCGACCTGAGCCAGCGCACGGAAGAACAAGCCGCCAATCTGGAAGAAACCGCCGCCTCGATGGAAGAGCTGACCGCCACCGTCAAGACCAGCGCCGACACCGCCCGCCAGGCCACCCAGCTGGCCACGGCCGCCTGCGGCGCCGCCACGCGCGGCGGCGAGGTGGTGGGTCAGGTGGTGCACACGATGGACGAGATCACGGCCAGCAGCCGCAAGATTGGCGACATCATCGGCACCATCGACGGCATCGCCTTCCAGACCAACATCCTCGCGCTGAACGCCGCAGTGGAAGCCGCCCGCGCCGGCGAGCAAGGCCGCGGCTTTGCCGTGGTGGCTGGCGAGGTGCGCACGCTGGCCCAGCGTTCGGCCGAGGCCGCCCGCGAGATCAAGCAACTCATCGGCACCAGCGTGGAGAAGGTGGATGCCGGCTCACGCCTGGTGGCGGACGCCGGTGCACAGATGGACGACATCGTTGGCCAGGTGCGCCGCGTGGCCGACCTGATCAGCGAGATCAGTGCCGCAGCGGTCGAGCAGACCAGCGGCATCGGTCAGGTCAACAACGCCATCGGCCAGCTCGACCAGGTGACCCAGCAGAACGCAGCCCTGGTGGAAGAAAGCGCAGCCGCCGCCGACAGCCTGAAGCAACAGGCCAAGCGCATGGTGGAAGTGGTCAGTGCCTTCAAGCTGCCCGGCCACAGCCACCAGGGCAGCCACGCAGCGACGCCGGCACCGGCCCACGTGCGCGCCGCCGCCGAGGTGCTTCGCCAGGTGGCCCGCCCCACGCCGGCACCCCGGCCTGCGCTCACCTCGGCGTCATCGGCTGCGAGCGCACCATGGCCCGCAGCCCCCGCTCCGATGCCGCCCGCCAACCACGGCAACGACGACTGGGAAAGCTTCTGATCAGCCCACGCTGGCCGGGCGCAAAACGCCCGGCAGCAAGCCCTGCCTGAAGCATTCAGTGATCAGCATGGCCGGTCCGTCCGGCGTGGCGATCACGTAGCTGCGCACGCTGCCCTCGTCGGGCTCGCCGCAGCGGCGCCACAGGTGGGGCCACAGCGGCTTCGCCTGGTCTTGAGACAAGGGCGCGCGCCGGATCCACAGCCGCTGCAGCAGGTGCCCGATCGGCAGACGGCCCGCCAGCAGGTCGTCGCGCACATCGGCCGGAGCCGTCGCCACGGCGATCCACGACAGGTTGTCCATCATCACCTCGCCGCAGTGCACCAGGCTCACGCAGCGTTCGATGAAGTGCGTACCGGGCAGGTGCGCATGCACCTCGGCCGGCACCTCGGTCGTCACGCACTGGTCATGCACGATCAATCGCACCGGCCCGCCGGCCCGGGTTTCGCACAGGCGGGTGGCCGAGCCATCTTGCGCCAGGTGCAGCGCCAGCCAGGGCGCAGCGGCCACGCGCTGCTCAGCGCTCAGGCCATCCAGAAACCGGCGCCGCTGCACACCCACCTCACTCGACAAGCTCACAGCGCATCCAGCGCGCGCTGCGCGAAGTTGAACTCGTTGAAGCCGCGCACACCGGTGTCCACCGCCTTGCGCAGCCACTGCTTCGCCTGCGCCTTGTCGCCATCGAGCAGGGCCTTCTGGCCGGCGTAGTAATACAGCTCGCACAGGCGGCCGGGGTCGGGCCGGCCATCGAGGCGGGCCGCCACCAGGGCCGTGTCCATCGTGGCCTCACCACGCAGGTAGTTCAGCACGGCCAGCGGCCAGCCGGGGTCGCGGCCGGTGGGCAGCAGCGCGTCGGTGCTGCGCTTGCCGTCATCCCCCGCCTTGCGGGCGCTGAGGTAGAGCCAGATCGCGCCGTAGCTGCGCTCCTGTTCGGTGCGGCTCTCCAGGATCTCGCGGAAGCGGGCCTGCGCATCGGTCGGGCGGTCCATGAAGTACAGCGAGTAAGCCTGGGTGTAGCGGGCGCCATCGTCAGTGCCACCCAATGCGAGCGCTTCGGTGGACAGGCGCAGCGCGTCGGCATCCTGGCGCCGCAGCAAGGCATTCACGGCCAGCGAGGCACGCAGCGGTGCGCTGTCAGGGATCAGGGCCAACGCGGCCTGCAAATCCTGCAAGCCCAGGTCCGGCTGGCCGAGGTGGTCTTGCTGGATGCCGCGCTGCATCAGCGCCTGGCCCCGCAGCTTCGGGCTCAGCCGGCCGCTGTCGAGCTGGGCATTCAGCACCAGCCGCTTGAAATGGGCATCGGCCATGTCACGCGACGCCACCTTCAGCTCGCCCGACTGCAGGCGCCGATCCAGCAGCCGGAGCTGCTCACGGAGGTTGTCCAGGCCCTTGGCGTCGATCGCCGCGAACTGGATGGTCTGGCCCAGGCGCACGAACGACTTGGTGACCTGCTCCAGATGCGCCGCCCAGTCGGCCGCGGCAATCCGGCCATTGCGCATCTGCAGCTCCGCCTCGACCTCCTGCGTGTTGGCGTCGCCGTTCTGGCGGAAGCGCAGCTCGTAGGCCTTCTGCCGGTCATCCGCGCGGGACGACGAGGGTTTGCCGAAGACTGGCTCGGCAAACTCGAAGCGCACCTTGTGGCGGAACAGACCCACCGAATTGATCTGCACGGGCCGGGTGCGGGCTGAGCGCTCGGTGACGCGCAGCGGGTCGGCGAGCGACATGAAACCGAACTCGCCGATCAGCGACTTCTCTTCCGGAAAGCGCCAGAACTCGGTCAGCTGGTAGCGCTGGGTCACGGTGACGGCGTTGCCGGCAGCCTGCTCTTCCAGCTGCAGCTCGCCCAACGGCGTGGCCATCGGGTAGGCCCGCAGGTAGTCGCCAACGAAGCTCTTCTGCAGCTCGGCCACGGGGGTCTGCGCGAAGAAGCTGCGGGCGCTCTCGGCATAGTCGCCCACATAAGTGATACGCGACACCAGTTGCACCGGGGCAGCGATGCGATCGACCACGAAGGTGTCCACCACCGACACGCGCAAGGCATCTTGCAGGCCCGGCAACGGCGTCAGGCCCTGCGTGGTGGGCGCCACCAGCAGCGCATGGCCCAGGCCCAGCGATTCGCGTTGCAGCACCGGGCCCTTCTGGTGCGAGCGGGTGGCGTCCAGCCACACCGGCTTGCCGTTGAGCGTGACCTGCGCGATGGCATGGTTGAAGGCCAGCGGACTGGGCAACAGCGTGTTGACGTCGTCGCGGTAGAGCGTGGACACCAGCGCCGGCGACGCCGGAATGTCCATCGCCCGCAGCAGCGCGCTCAGCAGGCCGGACTTGTCCTTGCAGTCGCCATAACGCTGGGCCAGCACCTTGCCCGGCGCCACTGGCAGGTGCGAGTTCTCGCCGATCTCGGTGCCGAAATAGCGCACCTCGGTCTGCACAAAATCCAGTGCCTTCTGGGCGCGTGCCAGCGGGTCCGGCCCGGCGTCCTGCATGATCTGGCGGGCCAGATCGGTCACGGCCTTGTCGGGTGCCCAGACGGGCGCAAAGAGCTGCTCGGCCCAACGCGCCACCTCGGCCCAGTCACCGAATTCACTGAACTGGATCTGGTCTTCCAGGAAGCTCGACGCCGGCGCCAGGTTGTCTGCGCTCCAGGCCGGCACCCGCAGACGGCGGAACACGGTTTCACGCACGCCAGCGGCTTCACTGCTGCTGACGCTGATGCGGGCCGGTTCGACGCGGTGGCGGATCTGCCGCGCAGCGGGCGCCAGCAGCCGGTACTCGAACTGGGCCGTCGGGCCCTTCGAATTCAGCGACCACTCCTGGTCGAAGAACTTGCCGTTGAACACCGGGTTGTCGCCGATGACGCTGTAGACCAGATCGACCTTGTCGCCCACCCGCACATCGTCGAGCACCAGCGACGCCGTCTTGCGGCCATCCACCATCTGCCATTCCAGCCGGGTTTCGCGCTGCAGCATCTGCACCTTGGCAGGGTCCAGGCGGTTCAGGCGCTGCTGCCCGCGCAGCACTTCCAGCCGGTGAAACACCAGGCGCTGGTAGCTGGGGTCGAAGTCGATCTGGATCTGCGCGCCCTGCTCCAGGCCGGCGGTCTCGGTGATCTGCCGCAGCGAGCGCAGGTAGCGCTGCACCTCGCCACGTTCACTGATGCGGGTCTGGAAGTCGCGCATCAGGAACTGCACCGGCGCGTTGTCCATCGTGGCTGCCGGGTCGGCCGCCACGGGCTTGACCCAGGCCGGCACGGTCTCGATCGTGAAGCCCCGCGCCTGTGCTGCGGCGCTGCCCTTGGGTTGCGGTTTGGCAGCCGCCTTTGATGCGGGGCCCGAGCCGGCGTTGGCCGGGTCTGCGGCACTTGCCGTGCCGATGCTCAGGGCCACGGCCAGTCCAGCCACCAACGGCCATGCCGCACCACGCGACAAGCGCCGGAACTTCGAATTCAACATCGATCGACAACTCCCTGATGATCTTCCGGGCCCATGTCCCTTGCTCGTGGCGAGGGCGGCCGGTGCACCCAGTGTAGAAGCACCCGAGCGCCCGGCATGGCCAGCTCATGATCATCGTCAAGGCACCGTCAGGCGCCTGTTGCACACTGTCACCGTGAGCGCCAGCACCATCATTCCCATCCATGCCGCCAACACCGCGGCCCACCAGGACCACGACGGCTGCAGCGCCTGCCTCGACAGCGCCGCCGGCCCGGTCTGCCGCAGTGACATCGGTGCGCCCTGCATCACCCCGGCCCTGCACGGCCCCGCTGAAGAGCTGCAGCGGGTGATGCAGGCGCTGGACCAGGCCCTGGCCGTGCGCACTGACGGCGGCCTGGGCGCCAGCGGCCTGATCCATTCACTGCGACTGGCCGATGGCGAGGTGGAGCTGATACTCACGGTGGCACCCCGGTGTGGTGGCGCCCGGCTGGCCGACAGCGCATTTCAAGCCCTGCGGCGCCTGCTGCCCGACACCGACATTTACGTCCGTCACGCCTGCTGACGGCGCAACACCCGGCCAGCGCACAGCCTGGCACGACGCTTGCGCGCATACTCGCGCACACCATTTCCTCATTCCAGCGCCCCAAGACGGGGAGCACAGCGCCGCGGAGCCGCCCCATGATCCGCATCCAGCTACAGGTGGACCTGAATTACGAGATCGATGCCTTTGGCGCCGACTTCGTCTTCAACATCCACGCGGCCCACACCGCGCACCAGACCGTCACCCAGGAACGCCTGGACATCAGCCAGCCCGTTGTCAGCCAGCTGCACACCGAGGCCGGCACCGGCAACCGCATCCTGCGCCTGCATGCCGGCCCCGGCCCGCTGCGCGTGAGCTACAGCGCCACGGTCGATCTGCACCATTACCGTGCCGACCCTTCCCAATTGCCCGAAGTACCGGTGCGCCGGCTGCCGCCTGAAGTCATCGGCTACATCTACCCCAGCCGCTATTGCCAGTCGGATCGGCTGCTGCGACTTGCGGCCAACGAGTTCGGCAAGCTCTGGCAGGGCCACAGCCGGGTGCAGGCCATCCAGGACTGGGTGCAGCGCCATGTGGCCTTCACCTCGAACACCACCAATGCCAGCACCTCGGCAGTCGACACGCTGATCGAGCAGGTGGGCGTGTGCCGCGATTTTGCGCACCTGATGATCGCGCTATGCCGGGCCTTGAACATCCCGGCCCGCTTCGCCACCGGCACCGATTTCGGCGCGAACCCAGAGCTGGGCCCGCCCGACTTCCATGCCTACGTCGAGGTGTTCCTCGGCGACCGCTGGTACATCTTCGATCCGTCAGGCACCGCCATCCCGATGGCCTTCGTGCGCTTCGGCACGGGCCGTGATGCGGCCGATTGCGCCTTCGCGACGATCTTCGGTGGTGTGCGTTCAGCCGCGCCGATCATCAACGCCTGGGCCGTAAATGACGCCGGCCAGGGCATGACGCTGCCGGTGCAGACACGCGAGGCGCTGTCGACCAGCGCTGCCATTCCACTGTCGCCGGGTTGAGCGCAGCGGGCCTGGTGCTCAGTGCTCGGTACTGCCACGGCCCAGCTGGTCGAGCGTGGCGCGCAGCTCTTCCAGTGAATACGGCTTGAGCACGAAGGGCAAGGAGCTGCCGGCGAGGGTTTTGGGCAGCTCGGAATCGGCCCAGCCGGAGGTCAGCACGATGTGCAGATCGGGGCATTCAGCGCGGGCCAGCCCGGCCAGCTGCAGGCCGTTGATGCCACCGGGCATCAGCAGGTCGGTGAACAACACGTCGTAGCGGGACGAGGTGTCGAGGATGGCCAGCGCGCTGATGCCGTCGGCACACTCGGTCACCTCGTGGCCCAGCGAGCGCAACATGGCCGCACCGATCATGCGGGCTGCATCGTCGTCCTCAACCATCAACACGCTCAAGCCGGCGGCCTCACTCCGTGCTGGCACCTTCGCGCCCTCGGGCAGCTGTGGCTCGGATGTGGGCGGCACCTCCGGCCCTGCCAGCGGCAGCGACAGCGTGAAGCAGGTGCCAACCCCACTGCGGCTGCGCACCGCCACCTGCCCGCCCAGCTGGTGCACCGAGGCCTGCACCATGGCCAGCCCCAGGCCCGACCCACGACCGCTGCCCTTGGTGGTGAAGAACGGATCGAAGATGCGGGCCAACGTGGCCTCGTCCATGCCGATGCCGTTGTCTTCCACGTCGATGCAGGCCATGCCGGGCAAGGCCGCATCCAGCCGGCTGCGCACGCTGAGCGCGCCGCCCTGCGGCATCGCGTCCTGCGCATTCAGGATGAGGTTGAGCAACGCGGCCTCCACCTGGGCGGCTTCGGCATCCAGCCAGCGGGCGCCGGGCGTGAGCTGCACGACCAGGCGTATGTCGTCGCGCAGCACCTGGCGCAACAACAGGCAAAGTTGCTGCATCACGCTGTCCAGATCGACCCGGCCGCGGGCGAGCAGCGGCGTCCGCGAAAAACCCAGCAAGCGCCGAACATGGCTGGTGCCGCGCGCGGCAGCGTCCCGGATGGCGTCCACCAGCGCCAGCAGCTCGGGCTGATCCGCCACCCGGGCCGCCAGCAACTCGGAGGCGCCCGACAAGGTGGTGAGCAGGTTGTTGAAGTCGTGGGCGATGCCGCCCGTCATCTCCCCGACTGCCCGCAGACGCTGGGCACTGACACGCTCCAGCTCACGGGCTCGCTCATCGGTGAGGTCATGCAGCACGCCCACCATGTGGGTCAGCTCGCCCCGTTCATTGCGCAGGGGCGCCAGCGCCACTCGGCACCAGAAGGTCGAGCCGTCGCGCCGATAGTTCAGCAGCTCCACCGTCACCGGGCGATGCTCATGCAACGCATCGCGCAGCTGCGCCACAGCCTCGGGCGCAGTGTCGGGCCCCTGCAGGAAGCGGCAGTTGCGGCCCAGGGCCTCGGCGGGCTGATAACCGGTGATGCGGCTGAAGCCAGTGTTCACGAAGCTCAAGGGCAGGTCGGGGACACGCGCATCGGCCACCACGATGCCCTCGTTCACGCTGGCAAGGATCAGGCTGTAGAGCTGCCGCTGCTCGTCGAAGTAGCGGCGCTGGTTCACCTCGCGCTGCACCGACACCCAGTAACGGAACCAGCCGTCGGCATCGGCCACCGGCGTGACCGAGAACTCCACCCAGAACTCGCTGCCGTCCTTGCGGTAATTCAGGATCTCGACACGCACCGGTTGCCAGGCCCGCAGGGCTTCACCGAGTCGGCGAACGGTGCAAGGGTCGGTGCGCGGGCCTTGCAGCAGCCGGGGCGAGCGGCCGAGCACGTCGGCCGGCGCGTAGCCCGTCATGCGGGTGAAGGCTGCATTCACATGGACGATGCGCGGACCAGGCTCGTCGAAGGGCTCGGCCTCGGTGATGAGAATGGCGTCATCGGTGTAGTCACCGATGCGCATCAGCAGATCGGACAGTGCAAAGCCTGCTTGCAACGGCGTGCCGGGGGGCGCGGGCGATGCCAACTGCGGCAGCGGGGATGAACTGGCGTCAGCTTTTGAGTGCATGAAGTCTCAATGGCAGCGATGCGGCATTTCCCCACGCGGCAAACGTCTGTGTCAAGCAGGGCGACTTCGGGCTTGCCACCGCCCGGCCTCGGCGTGTTCCCCGAGGCCCGGGGCCGTTCGACGCTGGCACACTGGCGGCATGCGTTTACCCAACCTCTTCCAAACCCGAAACGGGCGGTTCGCCGCCTTTTTCCTCCTCTACGTGACGGAGGGAATCCCGCTGGGCTTTGCCGCTACCGCGGTCGCCACCCAGTTGCGGCGTCAAGGCGTGGGGCCGGCCGAGATCGGCGCCTTCATCGGCCTGTTCTACCTGCCCTGGGCCTTCAAGTGGGCCTTCGGCCCGATCGTCGACGTGTTCGCGATCGAGCGCCTGGGCCGCCGCCGCGGCTGGATCCTCGGCACCCAGATCGTCATGGTGGCCACGCTGTTCGCCACGTCCTTCCTGAAGCTGCCTGAGCAGCTCTGGCTGTTCTCGGCCATCCTGCTGGTGCACAACACCTTCTCGGCCACCCAGGACGTGGCCATCGATGCCCTGGCCATCAACACGCTGGATGAGCAGGAACGCGCCACGGCCAGCGGCGTGATGTTCGCCGGCGCCAGCATCGGTCAGATGATCGGCGGCTCGGGCGCCTTGCTGGTGACCAGCTGGTTCGGCTTCCAGAGCAGCTTCTACTTCGTCTCGGCGGCCATCCTGCTGGTGACGCTTTTCGTGGTGCTGCCGATGAAGGAAGCGGCCACCCCGCCGCGGGTGCGCGCTGCGGGCTCGGCCATGGCCGCTGCGGGCCGCGAGATGCGTGAATTCGCCGTGACCGCCTTCAAGTCCTTCATGGGCACGCGCGGCGCGTTTGTCGGCCTGTTCATGTCGCTGCTGCCGCCCGGGGCCATGTGCCTGGGCCTGGCGCTGCAAAGCAACCTGGCCGTGGAACTGGGCATGGACGACGGCGCCGTGGCCACGATGAATTTCTGGTCCACGCTGATCGGCGCGGCCGGTTGCCTGTCGGGCGGCCTGATCGCCGACCGCTTCGACCGCCGCCACGCGCTGACCTGGTACATCCTGCTGATGAGCATCCCGGTGTTCGTGATGGCGCTGGTGCTGCAGCACTTCAACTGGATCATGCCGATCGCCCCGGATGCCGCCAAGCCCGATGTGCCCACCCTGCTGATGACCGCCTTCTGGGCCACCACGCTGGTCTACGCCTTCTTCAACGGCATGATGTATTCGGCCACCACGGCCATCTTCATGGACGTGACCAACCCGGTGGTGGCGGGCACGCAGTTCACCGCCTACATGGCGATGTTCAACCTGGCGATTTCCTACAGCGCCACCTGGCAAGGCATCTCGATCGAGGCCTGGGGCTACCCGGGCACGATGATCGTCGACGGCTTCTACGGCATGCTGTATCTGCTGGTGCTGCCCTTGACGCGCAAGCGCCCGGGTGACGTGGCTGCCGACAACGCGCTGGCCCCGGGCCGTGCCCGCAAGCTGGGTCTGGTTCTGGCCTTGCTGTGTCTGGCCTGGCTGCCGGTGCATGCGCTGGAAAGCCAGTTCGGCGCGGCCAAGGACATCGTCAACATCCTGTTCACCCTCGTCTTTATCGCCTCTGCGCTGTTCCTGCTGGCCGGTGCCGCCCTGCTGGGCGCAGTGGCCGGCCGGCTGACGCGCATCGGCGCGTGGTTCTCGCCGTTGCTGCTGCTGATGCAGGTGCGCAACTACCAGGACGGTCTGGCCGCCAAGCTGGGCGTGAGCACGCAGAGCCTGGGCGCCACGCTGGACATCTTCCTGTACGGCGTGCCACTGCTGGCCGCCGTGCTGCTGTGGCAGATGAGCCGCCATGCCTGGGCCGATCTGGCCATGCCGTCCACCACGGAAGGCGAGGCTGGTGACACCGCGCTGCCGGACGCCAAGCTGGCCGCTGCCAGCTGATATCCGCCCTCTCTCAGCCCACCAGGGCGCCCTCACCGGGCGCCCTTTTTTTCGTCTCGGCGATGCTCAGGCGTGGGCGGTGCTGGTGCTCGGGCCGTTGAGCAACAAGCCAAACACCAGCAAGTCGTGGCGCGCGCCGCCCCAGCGCCCGGCCTGGCGCAGCAAGCCTTCACGTACAAAACCCAGCCGCTCCAGCAGGGCGATGGACGGCGCATTGTCGGGGTGCACGGTGGCGTCCACGCGCTCCAGCTGCAGGCTCAGGCGCCCGTGTTGCAGCACGGCCTTCACGGCCTCGCTCATCAGGCCCTGTCCCTGGGCTGAGCGGGCGAGCTCATAACCCACGCCGGCGCTTTGCCAGCTGCGGTTCCAGCGGAACAGGCCGCAGCTGCCCAGCAAGGCGCCGTCCGAGCGCCGCACCACGCCCCAGCGCGTGGCGGGGGTGGCTTGCAGCCGGGCGGCGGCAAACGCCGCGATCAACTGCTCGACCTGCATCACCGAGGCCGGCGGGTCGGCGCCGAACCAGCGCATGGCGGCGGCATCGGCATGGATGGCGAACAGCGCCGGCGCATCGCCCGCCACCAGTTCACGCAGAACCAGCCGCGGCGTGTGCAAGACGGGAAATTCGCTGCTCATGGGGCGCATCTTACGCAGGGCACGGTGAGCCTTGGACGCATCGGCAACGCCGCTCATCGGCGCCAGCGCACGCTCGATCCGCCGTTTCCGCCATTCGTCGCACACCGCTGGCTGCACCCCGGCTGCCTGCGCAGAATTCATTCCATCGCAGGTTCAAACCTCTCCCCCACACCCCAGGAGCCCATCATGACCAAGACCACCGCCCGCACCGCTTTCGACACCGCCAACACCGCCGTTCGTTCGACCGCTGCCGCCCTGGCGCTGGTGGTCACGATGGGCCTGATGGGTGGCCTGAACGCCGTCGCCGACCAGCAATACGACCATGTGCTGGCCGCCCGGAGCGCCCAGGGCCCGACCCAGATGGTGCTGATCACCGGCCATCGCCCAGCCCGCGCCTGACCACCTGCTCCCACCTTTGATGCTTCCTCCAGGGCCCTGATCCGGCCTTCCGGCCCCGCCCCGTGCGGGGCCTTTTTTTGGGCGCCTCATGCGCGTCGCATCCTCCTCACGGCAACACCCACCACCGCCCTTGCTGCAAACCACGCCGCTGCACCAGTTGCGTCTGCGCTGGGCCTGGCTGGCACTGCGGCAGCGCCTGCGTCGCTGGGGCGTGTGGCTGATGAGCGCCCTGCTGCTGGCCAGCGTTGGCAGCAACGACCCGCTCGCAGCGGCCATCGGCCTGCTGGGTGGGCTGGCCATGCCCGCCATCACCTTGTTCAACCGCGGCGCCTGGGCCTGGCCCATCGTGCTGGCAGGCCATGTGGCGATGGGCCTGCTGCTGGTGCGCGCGGCGCGGCCGCTGCTCTGGCAAGACAGTTGGCGCGACACGCTTGCGGCCTGGCCCATTTCGCCCGAGGCCTGGCACCGCAGTGATCGCCGCCTGTTGATGCGGGTGCTCGCGCCCTGGTGGGCCTCGCTGGGCAGCGGCGCTGCTGTCTGGGTGCCGCTGCAGTGGCCGCAGCCGGACGGACCTGTGCGCCTCTTGTCCGGGGTGGTCTTGATGGCGGTGTCCGGGGCGGGCAGTGTCTGGCTCGGCAGCCGGATGCTGGTGGCCTGGCGCAGCGGCTCACCGAACGCGCCTGTCGCGCAGTCCACCACGTCACGCCGCCGGTTCAGCCCGCCGTGGGCAGGCTGGCGCTGGGCCCTGCTCTGGCAACCGCTGTGGCGCGGGCCGGCGCAAGCGCTGGGCCGCTGGCTGCTGGTGGCTGCTCTGGCACCGGTCTCGGTGGCGGTGGTGTTGACGGTGCTGGCCACACACCCCGCCGGGCCCAACTGGGCACTGGCCGCCGCCGGCCTGCTCCTCTGGGTGTGGGTGGGCCGGGCGCAGGCCTTGTCCCGCGCCCTGCTATCACCGCTGTTGCTCACGGCCGCTTCGGTGTGGCCCCTGCCCCTGCACCGCCTCGAAGCCGCGCGGCGCCATCAACTGATGCTGGCCGCGGCCGCCGGCGGCCTGTGCACCGTGCTGAGCCTGATGGCCTGTGCGCCTGCGCCCCTGCGCAGCGGGGTGTTGCTGGCCTGGTGCGCTTGCTGGACGTCCCTGAGCCTGCTGGAAATCAGCAGCCACCCCCAAGCCACAGGCGACCATGCCGCCCGCTGGTGGTTCGGCCTGGTCTTGTTGCTGGCCTTGAGTTCGGAGATCACCCCATGAGCGCCCAACTGCTGATCAACGATCTGGTGTTTGGCTGGCCCGGCCGCCCGCTTTTTGCCGGCTGGAGCAGCCATGTCGAGGCTGGCGTGACCTGGCTGCAAGGCCCCAACGGTTGCGGCAAATCGACCTTGCTGAAGCTGCTGGCCGGCGCCTTGCCGATGGCCCATGGCAGCGCGCGCCTGCGCCTGCCGGGTCAGCCCGAGATGCAAGCGGCAGACGACCCGCTGGCCTGGCGGCAGCAAGTGGTGTGGAGCGGCCCTGACGGCCCGCCCTTCACCCACCTGACTGCGGCCGAACAGGGCGGCTTGCTGCAGCAGCTGTACCCGGCCTTCGATGCCAAAGCCTGGCACGCCGCCGTGGATGCGCTGGGCCTGTGGCCGGCCCTCGGGCAAACCGTGGCGGAGCTGTCGAGCGGCACGCGGCGCAAGGTCGGGCTCGCAGGTGCACTGGCGATCGCAGCGCCGGTGCTGCTGCTGGACGAGCCGCTGGCGGCGCTGGACGCCGCCTCGATGGCTTATGTGCGGCAGGTGCTGGAGACCGAACTAGCGGCTGCACGCCGCATCGTTTTGGTGGTCAGCCATGAGCCGGTGCCGGCCTCCCGGGTGCAGATCATCCGGGCTGCCGGCGACTGATCACGCTGCTTCGTCGCTTCGTCGCTCAGGGCGTGCAAGGGGCCGGGGCGACTCCTAAAGTGCACTCATCGAACAACGCCTGACGCACCCCAAGGAGCCCACCATGACCCGCTTTGCAGCCCCCACGTCGCTGACCACTTCGCAGACCACCCACACCGCCCCGTTGAGCACGCCTGTGGCGGTACGCGCCAGCGCACTGGCCCTGGCGATGGTCGTCACGTTCAGCGTGCTGGCCGGTCTGGGCGGCACGGCGGATCACCAGTTTGATTCGGCCGTGATGGCCCAGGGCCGCAGCTGCAGCCCGGGCGTGGCGCTCTGGGTGAAGCCCGCCACGCCGCGGGCCTGATCAGCGGCCGCGCTCGCGGCCCGCTTCGATCAAGGCAAACAGGCGGGCACCGCGCATCCACGCGGTCAGCACCACCAGCGCCAGGCCCAGCAGCACGGCAGCCGACACACCCAGCACGCCGACAGGCGCAGCGTGCAAGCGCAGCAGCGCGAGCAGCCCCAGCCCCGCCAGCGCGGGCAGGCTGATCAGCAGATACACCCACAGGCCACGGCCACGCTGGCCGAGCAACAGGCGCCAGCCGCGCCACCAGGCCACCACGGCCGAGCGCGCATGCGGGTTCAGCGCCAGCACCGCACGGCCGGCGTCCAGGCTGGCCTGCGCCACCAGCACCAGCAAGGCCGTGAAGCCCAGCGCCAGGTGCTGCAACAGCTCACCATCGGCCTCCAGCGTGGCCGAGGCGCCGTGTTCACCGGCGGCGTCCAGCAGCACGCCGCCCAGGCCTGCCGCGATGCCCAGCGGCACCACCGACCACAGCAGCATGCGGCCCAGCCGGCCGTACTCGCGCCAGCCGCCCAGGAACAGATCCCCCATGCCCAGCGGGCGGTTGGCCCGCGCCGAGGTGACGAGCAGGCCGGTCAGCCAAGGCGACAGCAACAACGTCAGCAGCAAACCGGCGAGGCCCAGATCGACCGCCGAAAAGCGTTGCTTCTCCAGACCGGCCAGTGCTTCCACCAGCATCGCCGGGTCGAAGTTCAAGGCCAGCGCCGACGACGCCAGCGCATGGTTGAGCAGGCCGCTAAAGGCGCGCCACAGCGGCAGCACCACCAGCAAGGTGGGCAGCGCCAGCGCCAGCACCCACCACAGCAACAGGCGCCATTGCAGCGCGGCACCGGCCGCGCGGCGCCACAAGACCAGGATCGACTTCATAGCGTGGCCACCAAGGCAAACAGGGTGTGAATCAGGCTGGCCCCTTCCAGGGTCCAGCGCGTGGAGGCGACACGATCAGCCTTGACCGTGCGTCCGTTGTCCAGCAGGCGCGTGTCCATCAGGTTCTGCTTGAGCGGGTCGAGCTCGGCCGACACCAGCTTGGCCGGCTTGACCACGCTGAAGCGCTTCCAGCGGCTGTCGTCTGCCCAGCTGAATCGCTCTACGGTGCCGTCTTCGAAACGCAGCACCACCGTCTGCGGCACGGCGATGCCGGCACGTCGCACCTCCACCGTGCTGCGCCACGGGAACGGCCCGTCGTCCTTCTTCGCGTTCGGGTTCGCCTTTTTCCAGGCCTTGCGCAACTCGGACACGCGCTTGTCGACGTCCTCGCTGGTCAGCTCCTTCCAGCCGCCGGGGCCGGCGCTGGTGCCGGCCTGCAGGGGCAGCTCTTCTTCGCTGACGATCTTCTCGATGCGGTCGTCAACCCGGCTGGCCGCATACACATGGCGGTTGAAGATGGCGGCCACCACGTCCGGCTTGCCGCTGGACTGCGACAGGCTGGCCTGCAGGTCGGCGATGCCGGGGTGGCGGAACTTCCAGGTCTGGTAGTAGGCCTTGAAGGCCTTTTCCGTGGCTTCCTTGCCCAGCTGCGCTTCCAGGTCGCGCATGGCGCTGGCGGTGCGGGCATAGACGCTGCCGTAGCTGCCGCTGGAATGGCGGTGCCAGGAGTTGGCGCCCAGCGGGTCCAGCGGCTCGCCCAGTACGCCTTGCAGGCGCTCGAAGGCGAATGCGTCGATCTGGCTGCCCAGGCCCAGCTTGCGCAGGAAGGCCGTGGTCAGCGGAATCTGCTGGCCGCGGTCGCGGATCATGCGCAGGTTCCAGTACTCGTTCAGGCCTTCGTCGAGCATCGGCTCTTCAAACTCGTTGGAGCCGAGGATGCCGTAGAAGTAGCCATGGCCGAATTCGTGGATGGTCACGAAGTCGAGCTGGTAGCCGTTCATCGTGCCGGCGTCCGAGTTGGCATAGCTGCTGGCGGTGAAGAACGTCGGGTACTCCATGCCGCCGGCTTCTTCGGCATTCCAGGGCGGCACCACCGCGGTCACCGTCTTGTACGGATAGCGGCCCAGCGTGTCGGAGAAGTAGGTCAGCGAGTCGAGCGTGGCCTTCAGCACCGGCTGCGCGTTCTGCGCGTACTCGGGCGGGAACAGCACCGTCACCTTCACCTCCGGCGCATCGGGCGCGTGGCGCCAGGTGGCGGTCAGGGGCTCGGCAAAGCGCTTGTCGGCGGTCCAGGCGAAGTCGTGCACGTCGCCCTGCACGAAGCGCTGGGTGACCCAGCCGTCCTGTTCAACCGGCGCGCCCTGCGGCTCACCGGTGGCGCCGACGCGGTAGCCCTTGGGTACCGTGATCGCCACATCGAACAGGCCGTAATCGGCGAAGAACTCGCTGTGCATGTGGAACTCATGCGCGTTCCAGCGCGGCGCCGTCAGGCCCCGCTCGCCGGGCAATTCCAGCACGGCGATCTTCGGGAACCACTGGCCCACCAGGTGGAAGCTGCCGAAGTGGCCGGTGCGGGCCAGCACGCGCGGCAACTTCGCATTGAAGTCGATGTTCAGCGCGGTGGAGGCGCCGGGCGCCACCGCCTGCGGCAGGTCCATACGCACCACGGTGTGGTCGGTCGACGGGCCGCCATCAGGCTGCACGAAGTGCCAGGGCACCGCCTGGCCGGCCTGCTTCACGGAGGTCATCTGGATGTGACCCCAGTCGCCGTCCTTCACGTCCACATCGCTGCGGAAGCCGAAGCCCAGGCGCCGCTTCTCGGTCATGAAGGTGCTGCCCTGGCCCTCGAAGGCATTCAGGTAGAGGTGCACGTACACCGAGCGCACCGGCACGGCGCTGCGGTTGCGCCAGGTGAGCTGCTGGCGGCCATCGAGCGTGTGCTTGTCGGGGTCGAGCTTGGCCTCGATGCGGTACTCGACCACGCGGTCAGACAGCGTGGCCTGCTGGTCGGTGCGCGGACCGCCCCAGGCGTTGGCGGCGCTGGGCACCGTCACGAAGGCCGCGTCGGCCGTGGCCAGCGGAATGCCGTCGAGCGACGGCGGCACGGCGGAGGCCGCAGGTGCCACCACGGGCACAACAGATGCGGATGTGGCGGTGGACAGATCACCCGGATCACGGGTCTTCCACCAAACCACCCCTGCCACCACGATCAGCAAGGCCGATAGGCCGCCGATCTGCAGAGTTTTACGACGGGACATGTCAATCCAGCTCATGAGAAAGGGTGGTGGCATGTTAGGGGCGTTCGAGGGTGTTGTGAGACCACCCCGATGGCCGAGGCACCGAGGGGATTCACCCAGATGCGCCCGTGCAACGGCCTAAACTTGCGCGCCATGTACCTGATCCTGCTGACCTACATCCGCCCGCTGCCTGAAGTGGAGGCCGTGCTCGAAGCCCACCGCGCCTACCTGCGTGAGGCGCCCGAGGCTGCCAGCATCGTGCTGACCGGGCGCAAGGCCACCCGCGACGGCGGGCTGGTGATGCTGCGGGCACCCAGCCGCGCCGCCGTCGACGACTTCATCGTCCGCGACCCGTACGCCACCGCAGGTGTGGCCGCGTTCGAGGTGATCGAGTTCGACGTGGCCCAGGTGGGCGCGGGGCTGGAAGCGCTGAAGGGTTGAACCCGGCCGGGCCGGAGGCTCAGGCCGTGAGGCTGTCGCCCCGCTCAGCGGGCAAGCGCGCCCCGAAGTTGAACACCGCATTGCGGATCAGCCCGCCCTGCACCTGGTAGATGGCCTGCAGCGCCACCCAGCCGGGGCCGTCGTCGAACGGGCGGGCCACCGACTCGTCGTCGATCACCAGATCTCCCCGCACGGTGCGGCTGAGCAGCCGCGCATGCAGCAGCGGGTCGGCAAAGCGGGGCGCCATGCGCTCGCTGATCTGCGCGTGGCCCTGCGCCAGCAAGGTCGCCGGGAAGGCGTACTGGCTGGCGTCGGGGGCGTAGGTGACCAGCCAGGCGGGCAGGTCGCGGGCGTTGTAGGCATCGAGCTGCCGCTGCACCACGGCCACCGGGCTGTCGGGGCCTTCGGCCAGCCAGGTGTCGTGGCGCTCGCGCCGCTCGCCCCGCAGGTTGGTCACCTCCAGGCGAATGCCGTCGGGGTCGTCGAGGTAGGTCGCCACGTAATCGGGCGCGTAATCGGGCATCCGCGTGGCGGGCGTGCAGGCCACGCCGCGCTGCTGCAGGGCCTGCGCCACGGCCCGCACCTCGCTCGCATGATCCACCCGCAGACACAGATGGTGCAGGCCCGGGGCATAGGGCTGGTGCGCCTGCTGCACCCGGGCGGGCCGCAGCACCAGGCCGAAATGCGCATTGAAGTAATGCACATGCGGCTCGCCGTTCAGCGCAAACCGGTTCTTGCGGTGGCCCAGCACCTCGCCAAGCAGCAGGTCGTAAAACGCCTCCGAGCGCGACAGCTCGCTGACGCTGAGGTAGATGTGGTCTATGCCTTGAAGTTGGATCATCAGACAGCCTCTGCTGGCGCCCGCAGACGCCCATTCCGGGGTGACTGCCTCATCTGGAGGCAGCGGAAGAAAACACTTTGAAGATCAAGCACTTGGCAGATCGCCACACGGCTTTTCCACATGGTTGCTCCCCTCTGGCGGGGACAAGCATGAGCGCACTCGCCCCGGTGGACAAGGCTGTGGGCGCGCCTGTGGATCGTCATGTGGACAGCCCTGTTGGCAAGTCTGTTCACAACCCTGTTGAAAACCTGTTTCCACCTTGTTCAAAACCTGTGGCCAGGGTGCTTTCAGGTTGTGCGTGAGTTGTGGATCAGGTGTGGATGGCCTGTGGATGCGCTGTGGAGGACGCGGCCTCAGCCCCGCCCCACATACGGCATGCCGGTGGCCATCACGGTCATGAATAGCACGTTGGCGTTGAGCGGCATGTTGGCCACATGCACCAGGGTGTCCGCCACATGCTTCACGTCCATGCGCGCCTCGGCCTTCACCGAGCCATCGGCCTGGCGCATGCCGGCGGCCATGGCGGTGGTCATGTCGGTGGCGGCGTTGCCGATGTCGATCTGGCCGACGGCGATGTCGAAGTCACGCCCGTCCAGCGCAGCCGAGCGGGTCAGGCCGGTCATGGCGTGTTTGGTGGCGGTGTAGGACACGGCATTCGGCCGGGGCACATGGGCCGCGATCGAGCCGTTGTTGACGATGCGCCCGCCCCGCGGCACCTGCGCCTTCATCAGGCGGAACGCGGCGCGCAGGCACAGGAAGGCGCCGGTGAGGTTGGTGTCCACGGCCGCGCGCCAGTCGGCCAGCGGCAACTCGTCGATGGGCACACCCGCGGTGAACACGCCAGCGTTGTTGAACAGCAGATCAAGCCGGCCATGGCGGGCCTGGATGCCGTCGAACAGCGCCTGCACCGAAGCTTCGTCAGTGACGTCGCACACGCAGGCCTCGGCCTTGGCCGGATGTTCAGACGCGGCGATGGCCGCCTGCAGCGTGGCCAGACGGCGACCGGCGAACACCACGGTCCAGCCGTCCGCCAGCAGGGCGCGGGCACACGACAGACCGATGCCACTGCCCGCCCCGGTGACCAGGGCGATGCGGGAGCGGGAAGAAGACGCGAGGGACATGGCAGGCACCGGCTGAAGAAGTGGATCAACAGCCGGTGAGTCTGCCATGCTCGGTTGCCAGCCTCAGCCGGCGCCGCCGTCGACGCGCAGGCGCCCCATCCACGGGCCATGGCGCACACCCCAGGTCAGGGCCGCCACCACGAAGAACTGCGCCGCGAGCAGCGTCAGGGGCGTGGCTGCAGCCGGGAACAAGCCCGCCAGCACCTGGCACGACACCCCCACCTGCACCACGCCGCACAGCACCCACAGCCAGGCATCCGCCCGCAAGGCCCGGCCCGACAGCTGCAGCGCCTGCTGCGACGCCAGCGCGAGGGCGCCCGCCCCCAGAAAGCCCAGCGTGTAGGCATGCACCGGCGCGAGGCCCAGCGACATCTGACCGCCGGTGAGTGCCATCAGCGTCAGTGACACGCCGTTGAGCGTGAACGCGACCGCCAGCCAGAACAGCGCGACGTGCAGCATCGCCAGCAGACGCAATGCGCTGCGCGGCACCGTCACGGCACGGCCTTCGGCATCGACGCCCGGCGCGCTGCGGCGCAGGCTCACCCGCAGGCCCCAGCGCAAGGACAACCACATCAGCAGCAAGCCCCCGGCCAGCGACGGCCCCGCGGCCAGCACGGCTGCGCCGCCCGCCAGCGCCCCGCCACCCAGCACCTGGGCCGCTGCGAACGGCGCCTGCCACGCCACCAGCGCGGCCAGCACGCCCAGCAGCATGCGCGAACGCCACACGCCCATCGCCGGCAGCAGCAAGCCGCTGAAAGCCGGCAGGCTGCGGTGCAGCACCGCCACCATGGCCAGTCCCAGGCCCGCCCACAGCGCCACGGGGGCACAGGCGCGCACCAAGGTGTCGTGGCCGAGCGCCAGGAAGATGGCCGCCGCCCACAGGCTCACGGCCATCACGCCCTGGCCCAGCAACAGCAGGCGGGCGTGGTCGCGGTCAGGCTGGCGGCTCTCCAGCAGCAGCACGGCCTGCCGGCCAGCCAGCAAGGCCAGGCCCAGGGCCACGACACACAGGCCCGCTGCCGCCAGCGCGCGGTGGACATGAAAGCCGACCAGCGCCAGTGCCCAGCCAGCCAGCAGGGCCAGCACCGGCAACAAGAGTGAGCGCGCGGACACGGCGGGCACCGCGAGCCAGCGCGGCACCACGCTGAACGCCACGCCCGCCAGAAACAGGGGCAGCGCCCCGAACGTGCCAGCCAGCGCGTGCGCAGCAGCCGGTTCCACCGCCCAGGGCAGCGCCAGGCTGTAGGCCTGCGCCAGCAAGGCCAGTCCCCACCACACGGCCAGCACCGCCAGCAGCAGGGTGGCGGCGGCCATCGTCAGACGCGCGGGCGCGGCCAGCAGGCGACGAAACTGCCACCCCTGGGCACCGGAGCGGGCACGGCGGCCACCGATGGTGCCGGAAGGCAGGCCGGCGGGCTGAGGCTGGGACGGGATCATCAGGGCTCCAGGCGAGTGGATCGCGGCCAGAACCGCGGGAAAACCCTATTTTCGCTGCAGCGCAGCAAAAAAGGTTCAATCCCGACCACGGTACGGGCGCTTGCGCACACGGCTTTGCGGACTTATTCAACAGCCCGCCGGGCGACGCCGTCTACACTCCCCGGCCACCCCGCCCCTTGTTTTGCCTTTCCCGGACACCCGCCATGCCGTTTTCCTCCCTGGGCCTGTTGCCCGTTCTGCAGCGCGCGGTCGAAGAGCTGGGGTTCGTGCAACCCACGCCGGTGCAGGCCGCGGCCATCGGGCCGATGCTGGCAGGCCGTGACCTGCTGGTGCAGGCGCGCACAGGCTCCGGCAAGACGGCCGCCTTTGCGCTGCCCTTGCTGCAGCAATGGCTGAACGGTGCCCCGCAGGCGCCGAAGCCAGTGCGTGGCCTGGTGCTGGTGCCCACGCGTGAGCTGGCTCTTCAGGTGGGCCAGGTGCTGCGGGATGTGTCCAGCCGGATGCCGGGCCTCGCGAAGATTGCGGTGGTGTTTGGCGGCGTGTCCATCAACCCGCAGATGATGGGCCTGCGCGGTGGCGCCGACATCGTCGTGGCCACGCCCGGCCGACTGCTGGATCTGGTGCGGAACAACGCACTGAAGCTCGGCCAGGTGGAGACGCTGGTGCTTGACGAAGCCGACCGCCTGCTCGACCTGGGCTTCAACGAAGAATTGAGCGAAGTGCTGGCACTGCTGCCGGCGCAGCGCCAGACGGTGTTCTGCTCGGCCACCTTCCCGCCGGCCGTGAAGGCCCTGGCCGCACAGTTGCTGGTGGAGCCGCAAGAGGTGCGCATCGCCGAGCTGGTGGCCGCTCTGCCTGACATCGAACAACGCGCCATCACGGTGGACGCCGAGCGCCGCACCAGCCTGCTGAAGCACCTGGTGCTGGCCAGCCCGGACGACCGCGCGCTGGTGTTCGTGGCCACCAAGTACGCCACCGAGCTGGTGGCTGACAAACTCGGCCGCGTCGGCATTCGCGCCGGTTATTTCCATGGCGAGATGAGCCAGGGCGCGCGCACGGCCACGCTGGACGCGTTCAAGGCCGGCGAGCTGCAGGTGCTGGTGGCCACCGACATGGCGGCCCGCGGCCTGCACATTGATGCGCTGCCGGTGGTGGTGAATTACGACCTGCCGCGCGCCGCCGAAGACCACATCCACCGCATCGGCCGCACGGGCCGCGCCGGTGGCAAGGGCCTGGCCATCAGCTTCATCACCACCGACTCGGAAGCGCATTTCCGGCTGATTGAAAAGCGCCAGGGGCAGCGGGTGCCGCGCGAGGTGGTGGCGGGCTTCGAGCCGACTGCTGTGCAGGCTGCCGTGGCCGACGAGTCAGCAGGCGCTGACGACAACGCCAGCACCACACCCGCCGGCGCCGGCACGGGCCTTGACCCGAACGGTGGCGTCAAGGGCAAGCGCCCGAGCAAGAAGGACAAGCTGCGTGCCGCTGCGGCCGATGCCGCCAGCGACCGCGCTGCGCGCAAACCACGCTGAACTTCCCGGCCGCCGCCGACCCGCGTTGCTGCCAGCAGCACCCGCCAGGCGGCATGCGATGATCCAGACAGACCAGAGAAAGGCCGGGCGATGTTGACCTTGGACGAAATGCTGAGCCGCAGCCTGCTCACCCCCGAGCAGCATGCAGAGATCGGCGCCTGGACGCGTCAGGCACGCACCCCCGAAGCCATCATGGCGATGCCCGAGCCGCTGTGGCGCGCGCTCTCGCTGGCCAGCATGCTGATGAACGTGGATGCTGACCTGCAGCAGCCACCCTGCTTCGAACACGCCGAACCCTGAAGCCGCCTCAGGCGCGCAATTGCGCCGCGTGGTGGCGCAGGTGGTCGTCAATGACGCTGGCGATGAAGTAATAGCCGTGGTCATACCCGGCATGGCGGCGCAGCGTCAGTGGCTGCCCGACCTGTGCGCAGGCGGCCTCCAGCAACTCGGGCTTGAGTTGCTCCACCAGGAATTTGTCGGCCAGGCCCTGGTCGATCAGCACACCCGCCGGGTAGGGCGCTGCGGTTTGCGCGGCCATCAAGGCGGTGGCGTCATGCGCGGCCCAGGTGCTGCGGTCGTCGCCCAGATAACCGCCCAGCGCCTTGTGGCCCCAGGGGCACTGCGTGGGCGCACAGATCGGCGCCAGCGCTGACAAACTCGCGAAGCGGCCGGGGTGGCGCAGCGCCAGCGTCAACGCCCCATGCCCGCCCATCGAATGGCCAGACAGGCCCAGCCGCTGGGCGTCCACCGGGAAGGTGGCGCACACGCCCGGCAGCAACTCGTTCAGCAGGTAGCTTTCCATGCGCCAGTGCGGCGCCCACGGCGCTTGCGTGGCATCCAGGTAGAAGCCTGCCGCCAGGCCGAAGTCCCAGGCGTCCGCCTCACCCGGCACACCGGCACCACGCGGGCTGGTGTCGGGCATCAGCAGCGCCAGGCCCAGCTCGGCGGCCAGACGCTGGGCGCCGGCCTTCATCGCGAAGGTTTCTTCCGTGCAGGTCAGCCCTGCCAGAAAGGTGAGCAGCGGCACCCGGGCACCGGCCAGCGCCTGCGGCGGCAGGTACAGCGCGAAGCGCATCGGCAAGCCGATCTCTGCCGACGCGTGTTGATAAAAGCGCTGTTCGCCACCGAAGCTGGCGTGCTGCGACTGCAGGGCCAGACCGGCCAGGGTGATGCTGCTCATGCGGGGGCGCTCAGAACTCGACGACCGCGCGGATCGACTCGCCGCGCTTCATCAGATCGAAGCCTTCGTTGATCTGCTCCAGCTTGAGCTTGTGGGTGATCAGGTCATCGATGTTGAGCTTGCCGTCCATGTACCAGTCGACGATCTTCGGCACGTCGGTGCGGCCGCGTGCGCCACCGAAGGCCGAGCCTTCCCACTTGCGGCCGGTGACCAGCTGGAACGGCCGCGTGCTGATCTCGGCGCCGGCTTCCGCCACGCCGATGATGATGCTGCGGCCCCAGCCCTTGTGGGTGCACTCCAGCGCGTCGCGCATGACCTTGGTGTTGCCGATGCACTCGAAGCTGTAGTCGGCGCCGCCATCGGTCAGCTGCACGATCGCATCGACCGTGTTCGGCACGTCCTTCGGGTTGATGAAGTGGGTCATGCCGAAACGGCGTGCCATGGCTTCACGGCCCGGGTTGATGTCGACGCCGATGATCTTGTCGGCGCCCACCATCTTCGCGGCCTGGATCACGTTCAGGCCGATGCCGCCGAGGCCGAACACGACCACGTTCGCACCCGCCTCGACCTTGGCCGAGAACAGCACGGCCCCCACCCCTGTGGTGACGCCGCAGCCGATGTAGCAGACCTTGTCGAACGGTGCGTCCGGGCGGATCTTGGCCAGCGCGATGCCCGGCACCACGATGTGGTTGGCGAAGGTGCTGGTGCCCATGTAATGGAAGATCGGCTCGCCATTAAGAGAGAAGCGGCTGGAGCCGTCCGGCATCAGGCCCTTGCCCTGCGTGCTGCGGATGGCCTGGCACAGGTTGGTCTTCTTCGACAGGCAGAACTTGCACTGGCGGCATTCGGGCGTGTAGAGCGGAATGACGTGGTCGCCCGGCTTCAGCCAGGTCACGCCCTTGCCCACTTCCAGCACCACACCGGCGCCTTCATGGCCGAGGATGGCCGGGAAGATGCCTTCGGGGTCCGCACCGCTGAGGGTGTAGTAGTCGGTGTGGCAGATGCCGGTGGCCTTGACCTCGACCAGCACCTCGCCGTCGCGCGGGCCCGCGAGTTCAACTTCTTCGATGGTGAGTGGGGCGCCGGCCTTCCAGGCCACGGCTGCGCGAGTCTTGATCACGGTGTTCTCCAGTGGGTAAATCGTTCAATCGCTGCACTATATGCAATATCGATGGCGCAGCGTGCGAGGCGGGGCTTGCCCGCCGATGGTTCAGGGATTCACGACCTCAGCCACCACCAGCACATCGGGCCGGGCCGCCAGGGCCTCGCGCACGATGGGCAGCAGCTCATGGGTTTCGGGGGCCGCCAGCGCGTTGGCCAGACCGCGCCGCATGCGCGGCTCCCAGAACTTGCGGATGTGGTTGGCGATGCCGTCCAGCGCCTCGGCGCGGTCGGGCATGGCTTCAAAGAATTGGCCGATGCGGTTGGCCATGTGAACCAGGTTGGCAATGTCCATGGGGTTCTCGGGTCAGGTGTTCAAGGCCGTGGGAGCGGCAGGCGCCGGTGCTGCCGCAGTGGCCTGGGCGGCCAAGCCCAGGCGCTCAGGATAGGTGTAGGCCACCAGGTCGTCGCCGCGCACGAAACCGGCCAGCAGCACGCCGGCTTCCAGCGCCACATCCACCGCCAGCGCGGTGGGGGCCGACACAGCCGCCAGCACGCCGATGCCGGCCATGGCCGCCTTCTGCACCATCTCGAAGCTGGCGCGGCTGGTGATGCAGGCAAAGCCCGGCGCTGCCGCCAGACCGCCCTCGACGGGCGTACACACGCCCTGCTGTACCAGGGCGCCGATGAGCTTGTCGAGCGCGTTGTGGCGCCCCACGTCTTCGCGCACGCACAGCACCTCACCGGCTGGAGAGCACCAGGCGGCGGCATGCGTGGCGCCGGTGAGTTGCTGCAGGGCCTGCCAGGCACGCAGGCCTTGCTGCGCGCGCGCCAGTGCTTCGGGCAACACCTGCTGCGGCACTACAGCCGGCAAGGCCCGGCGAACCTGGGCCAGGCTGTCGGTGCCGCACAAGCCGCAACCGGTGCGGCCCGCCAGGGTGCGGCGCCGCTCAGCCAGCCGGTGCGCGCAGGCCGAAGCCACGGTCATGTGCAACTCGATGCCGGCGGGCACGGTCTGCACCTCCACGCCATACAACTCGGCGGGCCGCGCCAGCAAGCCTTCGGTCAGGCCGAAGCCCAGCGCGAACGCTTCCAGGTTGTCCGGCGTGGCCATCATCACCGCATGCGAAATGCCGTTGAGCACCAAGGCCACCGGCACCTCTTCAGCCAGCCAGTCCCGGGCCGCCGCAGCGCGCCCGCCGCGCACATGGCTCACCACCGCCTGGCGAACGCCCGGCGGCAGCGGCGGGTCGCCCAGCTCGCTCACCGGCCGCCCGCTTCCACCGGGTAGGTGGCCTGGGCCAGCAGGTCGAGCTGCTGGCGGTTGAAGTCGGCGTAGCCCTGCTGCCAACTGCTGGGCTGGCTGACCGGCATGACCTGCACCGCCGTCACCTTGTACTCCGGGCAATTGGTGGCCCAGTCGGACGAGTCGGTGGTGATGACGTTGGCCCCGCTCTCGGGGAAGTGGAAGGTGGTGTAGACCACGCCCGGCTGCATGCGCTCGCTGACCCGCGCGCGCAGCACCGTCTCGCCGGCCCGGCTTTGAATGCCGACCCAGTCGCCGTCCTTCACGCCGCGTTCTTCCGCGTCATGCGGATGCAGCTCGAGCAGGTCTTCGTCATGCCACTGGTTGTTGGGCGTGCGGCGGGTTTGCGCGCCCACGTTGTACTGGCTCAGGATGCGGCCGGTGGTGAGCAGCAGCGGGAAGCGGCGGGTCACCTTTTCATCGCTCGCCACATACTGCGTGACGAAGAACTTGCCCTTGCCGCGCACGAACTGCTCGCGGTGCATGATGGCCGTGCCGGCTTCGTCGGTGTTGCTGTTGCAGGGCCATTGCACGCTGCCCAGGCGCTCGATCTTGGCGTAGTTCACACCGGCAAAGCTCGGCGTGAGGGCGGCGATCTCCTGCATGATCTGCTCGGGGTGCTCGTAGTGCATGGGGTAGCCCAGCGCGGTGCTGAGGCGCGCAGTCACTTCCCAGTCGCCCAGGCCCGACATCGGCGGCATCACCTGACGCACGCGGCTGATGCGGCGCTCGGCATTGGTGAAGGTGCCGTCCTTCTCCAGGAACGACGAGCCCGGCAGGAAGACATGCGCGTACTTCGCGGTTTCGTTCAGGAAGATGTCTTGCACCACGATGCAGTCCATCTTCTCGAGCGCCGCCGCCACATGCTGGGTGTTGGGGTCACTCTGGACGATGTCTTCGCCCTGGCAATACAAGCCGCGGAAGCTGCCGTCGAGGGCGGCCTCGAACATGTTGGGAATGCGCAGGCCGGGCTCGGGGCTGAGCGTCACGCCCCAGGCGGCTTCGAACTGGCCACGCACGGTGCTGTCGCTGATGTGGCGATAGCCCGGCAGCTCGTGCGGGAAGCTTCCCATGTCACAGCTGCCCTGCACATTGTTCTGGCCGCGCAGCGGGTTCACGCCCACGCCTTCGCGGCCGACCATGCCGCAGGCCATCGCCAGATTGGCAATGCCCATCACCATGGTGGAGCCCTGCGCATGCTCGGTCACGCCCAGGCCGTAGTAGATGGCCGAGTTCGGGCCGGCGGCGTACAGCCGCGCAGCGGCACGCACCTCGGCCGCTGGCACGCCGGTCACGGCCTCGAAGGCCTCGGGCGAGTTCTCCGGCCGGGACACAAAAGCGCGCCAGTCATTGAAGCTCTTGGTCTCGCAACGCTCGGCCACATAGGCCTCGTTCACCAGGCCTTCGGTCACCACCACATGGGCCATGGCGGTGATCACGGCCACGTTGGTGCCGGGCTTGAGTGCCAGGTGGTGATCGGCGCGCACATGCGGCGACTTCACCAGGTCGATGCGACGAGGATCGACCACCACCAGCCGCGCCTTGCCGGCCACGCTGCCGTCGCTGCGCAGGCGACGCTTCATGCGGGAGGCGAACACCGGGTGGGCATCGGTCGGGTTGGCGCCGATGACGACGATCACATCGGCCTGCTCGACGCTCTTGAAGGTTTGTGTGCCGGCCGAGGTGCCGAAGGTCTGGCCCATGCCGTAGCCGGTGGGGCTGTGGCAGACGCGGGCGCAGGTGTCGACGTTGTTGGTGTTGAAGGCGGCGCGGATCAGCTTCTGGACCAGGTACACCTCTTCGTTGGTGCAGCGGCTGGAGGTAATGCCGCCCACCGAATCCTTGCCGTACTGCGCCTGGATGGCCTTGAAGCGGCCGGCCGCAAAGCCGATGGCCTCGTCCCAGCTCACCTCGCGCCAAGGGTCGGTGATGCGCTCGCGGATCATCGGCGTGGTGATGCGGTCAGCGTGGGTGGCATAGCCCCAGGCGAAGCGGCCCTTGACACAGCTGTGGCCCTCGTTGGCCTTGCCGTCCTTCCACGGCACCATGCGCACCACCGTGTTGCCCTTCATCTCGGCCTTGAAGCCGCAGCCCACGCCGCAGTAGGCGCAGGTGGTGATGACGCTGTGCTCGGGCTGGCCGAGCTCGATCACGCTCTTCTCCTGCAGCGTGGCGGTGGGGCAGGCCTCGACGCAGGCGCCGCAGCTCACGCACTCGCTGTCCATGAACGACTGGCTTTGGCCCGGCGACACCCGGCTCTCGAAACCGCGGCCCGAGATGGTGAGCGCGAAGGTGCCCTGCGTTTCTTCGCAGGCCCGCACACAGCGGTTGCAGACGATGCACTTCGATGCGTCGTAGGTGAAGTACGGGTTGGACTCGTCCTTCTCCGCATCGCAGTGGTGGGCGCCCGAGACACCATCAACTTCCTTGCCGGCCACGCCGTAGCGCACATTGCGCAGGCCGGTCACGCCGGCCATGTCCTGCAGCTCGCAGTTGCCGTTGGCGCTGCAGGTCAGGCAGTCGAGCGGGTGGTCAGAGATGTAGAGCTCCATCACGCCCTTGCGCAGCTCCTGCAGGCGCGGCGTCTGGGTGTGCACCACCATGCCGTTGTCGGCCGGGGTGGTGCAGCTGGCCGGAAAGCCCTTGCGGCCGTCGATCTCCACCAGGCACAGCCGGCAGGAGCCAAAGGGCTCCAGGCTGTCGGTGGCGCACAGCTTGGGCACGCGGATGCCCGCATCCACGGCGGCACGCATCAGCGACGTGCCCTTGGGCACCGTCACCGGGTAGCCGTCGATCTTCAGGGTGACGGTCTCGGCGGCCTCACGGGCCGGGGTGCCGAAATCAATGTCCTGCTTCAGGTGGTCCAACATGGCGGGTCTCCTCAGGCGGTCGCCGCCGGGGCGGTGGAGGTGGTGGGTGAGTTGGTGGGCAGGCCGAAATCTTCGGGATAGTGAGTCAGCGCCGACAGCACCGGATAGGGCGTCATGCCGCCCATCGCGCACAGGCTGCCGTGCATCATCGTGTCGCACAGGTCGCGCAGCAAGTGCACCTGCTGCGCCTTGTTGGGGCCATGGGCGATGCGGTCGATCACCTCCACGCCGCGGGTGGAGCCGATGCGGCAGGGTGTGCACTTGCCACAGCTCTCCAGCGCGCAGAACTCCATCGCGTAGCGGGCCAGGCCGGCCATGTTGGCCGTGTCGTCATGCACCACGATGCCGCCGTGGCCCACCACCGCGCCCATCGCGGCGTAGGCTTCGTAGTCGAGCGGCACGTCCCACTGCGATTCAGGGATGTAGGCGCCCAGCGGCCCACCCACCTGCACCGCCTTCACCGGCCGGCCACTGCGGGTGCCGCCGCCAAAACCGTAGATCAGCTCGCGCAGCGTCAGACCGAAGGCCTTTTCCACCAGGCCGCCCTGACGGATGTTGCCGGCCAGCTGGAACGGCAGCGTGCCGTGCGAACGGCCGACGCCGTAGTCGCGGTAGGCCTGCGCCCCGCGCGCCAGGATGATGGGCACGGTGGCCAGGGTGATGACGTTGTTGATGACGGTGGGCAAGCCGAACAGGCCCTCAATGGCTGGCAGCGGCGGCTTGGCGCGCACGATGCCGCGCTTGCCCTCGATGCTTTCAAGCATCGCGGTTTCTTCACCGCACACATAGGCGCCTGCGGCCTTGCGCACTTCCAGCTCGAAGCTGCGGCCACTGCCCAGCACGTTGGCACCGAGAAAGCCGGCCTCGCGGGCCAGCACGATGGCCTGGGTCATCGTGGCCACCGCGTGCGGGTACTCGCTGCGGATGTAGACATAGCCTTGCGTGGCGCCCACGGCCAGCGCGGCAATCAACATGCCTTCGATCAGCATGAAGGGATCCCCCTCCATGGTCATGCGGTCCGAGTAGGTGCCGGAGTCGCCTTCGTCGGCATTGCAGACCACAACCTTCTGCGGCGCCATCGCGCCCGCCACGGTCTGCCATTTGATGCCGGCCGGGAAGGCCGCACCGCCCCGGCCGCGCAGGCCCGAGTGCGTCACTTCCGCCAGCAGCTCGGTGGCCGACAGGGTCAGCGCGCGGCGCAGGCCGGCCCAGCCTTCATGGGCTTCGTAATCTGCCAGCGAGAGGGGATCGGTCACGCCCATGCGACGGAAGGTCAGGCGCTCCTGCAGCGCGAGGAAAGGGATCTGCTCGGTCACGCCCAGCCGCAAGGCGTGCGCCGCGCCCTGCAGCACGCCGGCGTCCAGCAAGCCCGGCACGTCCTCGGGGGTGAGCGGCCCGTAGGCGATGCGGCCCTCGGGCGTGGCCACCTCCAGCAGCGGCTCCAGCCAGAACATTCCACGTGAGCTGTTGCGCACCAGCTTGATGGCCAGTCCGCGCTGGCTGCATTGCGCCAGCAATTCCAGCGCGACGTCGTCGGCGCCTGCGGCCAGGGCCGCGGAGTCGCGCGGCAGGTAGAGCGTCACGGCGCTCATGGCTGCACCGCCATGTCGCTCACCAGGCGAGCCAGTCGCTCGGGTGTGACCCGCGCATGCACCCGGTCATTGATCTGGATGGCTGGCGACGAGGCGCACAAGCCCAGGCAGTACACCGGCTCCAGCGACACGGCGCCGTCAGCGCGGGTGGCGTGTGGCGCGCAGCCCAGCAGCCGCTCGGCCTGAGCCATCAAGGCCTCCGAGCCGCAGGCCTGGCAGGCCTCTGCGCGGCACACCTGGACCACCTGTCGACCCGGCGGGGTGCTGCGGAAGAAGTGGTAATAACTGATGACGCCATGCACTTCGGCGCGCGACAGGCCCAGCCCTTCGGAGATCAGCGGCACGCTGTCGGCGGGCACGTAGCCGAGCGCGTCCTGCACGTCATGCAGCAGCGGCAGCAAGGCGCCGGGGCGCTGCGCATGCCGCGCCAGCAGCGTGGCCATCAGGGCCGGCAGCTCAGGCAGGCCGCACGAGGGCGGTGTCACGGGGGTTGGCAGAGACATCATCAGCTTTCGTTTCAATGCGACGGACACAGAAGGCCCGGGCACAGGCAGGGCAAGCGTCCGCGACTGTAGGCAAGCGCTTGGCCGTCCACAATATGCGCCGGTTGGCGCTGCGCATGTGCCCTGCGCCGCATAAAAGGTTTACCCGTAGGCTTCGGCGGAAAAAAGGGGCCTTCGAACGTGCGTCGAAGGCCCCTTCCGCTTTCAGTCACACCGAGTCAGGCTCAGTGGAAGAACTTGGCCACGCTCAGGCCGGTGCGGTAAACGCCCCAGGCCATCGGCAGGCCCACGGCCAGCCAGCCCAGCACCACCAGCAAAGCCGGCGTGGCTGAGCCACCGCCCGCACCCGCACCCACTTCAGCCGCCGCTGCGCGCTCATGTGCCAGGCGCTTTTCCTCGGCCAGCTCGGACGCGCTCATGAAGTGCCTGGCGGCCACCGGACGGATCATCAGGTTGGCGATCAGGCCGATCACCAGCATGCCCACCAGGATGTACATGGTCTGGTTGTAGACCTGCTCACGCGGAATGCCCAAGCCCAGCTGGTAGTCACGCATGTAGCCCACCACCACCGGGCCGAGCACGCCGGCCGTGGCCCAGGCGGTCAGCAGGCGACCGTGGATGGCGCCCACCATCTGCGTGCCGAACAGGTCAGCCAGGTAAGCCGGCACGGTGGCAAAACCGCCGCCATACATGCTCAGGATGACGCAAGCCGCACCGACGAACAGCAGCTGGTTGCCCGCTGCAGCGCTGGCCGGCATGCTGGCGTACATCACGCCACCCAGCACGAAGAAGATCGCGTAGGTCAGCTTGCGGCCGAGCTTGTCAGACAGGCTGGCCCAGAAGAAACGGCCACCGATGTTGAACAGGCTCAGCAGTGCGGTGAAACCTGCCGCCACACCGGCGATGGCCGTGAGCTGGGTCTTGTCGAGCGCACCGAAACGCGCACCTTCGCCGCTCAGGCCGATCAGGCTGCCGCCGAAGATTTCCTGCAGCATCGGGCTCGCCATGCCGATCACGCCGATGCCGGCGGACACGTTCATGCACAGCACCACCCACACCAGCCAGAACTGCGGAATGCCCCACACCTTGCGCACATGCACATGGCCCTGGGTGATCATGGCGTTGGACGCCTGCACGGCCGGCGGGGTCCAGCCTTCAGGCTTCCAGCCGGTGGCCGGCACGCGGTAGGCCAGCGCGCCACCCATCATGAAGACGAAGTACACCAGCGCCATCACGACGAAGGTGGAGGCCACACCCACATCGGTCGGGGTGGCGAAGTGCTTCATCAGCTCGGCGGCCATCGGCGAGCCGATCATCGCGCCGCCGCCGAAGCCCATGATGGCCATGCCGGTGGCCATGCCCCGCTTGTCCGGGAACCACTTGATCAGCGTGCTGACCGGCGAGATGTAGCCCAGGCCCAGCCCGATGCCACCGATCACGCCAGAGCCCAGCAGCATCATCCAGAACTGATGCTGCGCCACGCCGACCGCCGAGATCAGCATGCCGCCACACCAGCACACCGCGCTGACCACACCGGCCTTGCGCGGGCCGGCACGTTCCAGCCAGCCGCCCCAGATGGCGGCCGAGCTGCCGAGCAGCACGAAGAACAGCGTGTACATCCACTGCAGCGTCGAGATCTTCCAGTCACAGGTGGTGACAAAAAGTTCCTGCAGCAATCCGACTTCCGGGCCGCACTTGATCGACTCCTTGATGCCCAGGGCCTTGGACAGCGGCAGCCAGAACACGGAAAAACCGTAGGCCATGCCGATGCACAGGTGAATCGCCAGCGCAGCCGGTGGCACCAGCCAGCGGTTGAAGCCGGGGGCGGCGATGATGCGCTCCTTCGATAGAAAGCCTGTCTCGGCGGTAGCGCCTGACAGCGCGCCGTTGGCCTGGGCAGTGGACATTCAAACTCCTCAAGATTTGGTATGAAGGCTGGCTTGTGGCCAGCTCGCGCACATACAGTGAGCGGATCGCATGCTCGCTGCAACGCGGGCCCGCCGCAATATGCAAGGCTTTGCAGGTGGCTCTCCACACAACACTGCGCTTTCCCTTGGGGAAAACGACATGAAACGCATCTCCATCAAACCCGTCTGGACGCTGCTCGACACCGACGGCAACGCCCTGCCGCCGCGCCTGCTTGAATTGCTCGTGCAGGTGCAGGCGCACGGCAGCCTGCTGGCGGCCTGCCAGCACCTGGGCCTGTCGTACCGCCATGCCTGGGACCTGGTTCGCCAGGGCGAAGCGCACTTCAACGCGGCCCTGCTGCACATGGCCCGCGGCAAGGGCTCGACGCTGTCGGCGCTGGGCGAAAAACTGGTCTGGGCTGACCACCGCATCAGCGCCCGGCTCAAGCCGGTGCTGGATTCATTGGCGTCAGAGCTGGCCGTCGAGATCCACCGCGCCGTCGTGGGTGAGCCCATCGCGCTGCGCGTGCAGGCGAGCCACGGCTACGCCATCGCCCACCTGCTCGACCAGCTCGTGGCCGGCGGCATGGCGGTGGAGCGCAAGTACGGCAGCAGCATCGAGGCCGTGGCCGCGCTGCGCGACGGGGCCTGCGACGCCGCCGGCCTGCACCTGCCGATCGGCCCGCTGCAGGCCGGCGTGCTGGCGCACTACCAGACCTGGCTGCAAGACCGCGACGTGGTGGTGGTGGACATCGCCACCCGCCGTCAGGGCCTGATGGTGGCACCGGGCAACCCCTGCAAGATTTATGAGCTGCGCGACCTGCTGCGCAGCGATGTGCGCTTCATCAATCGCCAGGCGGGCTCCGGCACGCGCTTCCTGATCGAGCAGCTGCTGCAGGCCCAAGGCCTGGCTCACGACCTGATCCCGGGCTTCGAGCAAGGCGAGTTCACCCACGCCGCCGTGGCTGCCTACGTGGCCAGTGGCATGGCCGACGTGGGCTTCGGCCTGGAAACCCCGGCGCGCCAGTTCAAGCTGGATTTCCTGCCACTGGCCCATGAGCGCTACTTCCTGCTGACCCATGCCGACACACTGGCGCAGGCACCGATGCAGGCGCTGCTCGCGGCCCTGCAGCAGCCCGAGCTGCGCGACGCCATCCATGCCCTGCCCGGCTACCAGACCACAGATGCCGGCCGCGTGACGCCACTGGCGCAGGCCTTCATGACCAGCGCGGAGTGAGCTGATGGACGATATCGACACCGTGGTGATCGGCGCCGGCGTGGTGGGCCTGGCCTGCGCACGCGCACTGGCCCGGGCCGGCCATGACGTGGTCATTCTGGAAGCGGAGAACGCCTTTGGCACCGCCACCAGCGCCCGCAACAGCGAGGTGCTGCATGCCGGCATCTACTACCCCACCGGCTCGCTGCGTGCCCGCCTGTGCGTGCAGGGAAGAAGACAACTGTTGGCCTATGCGCAAAGCCATGGCGTGGCCCACCGCCTGTGCGGCAAGCTGATCGTGGCCACCGATGCACACGATGTGGCGCGGCTCGACCAAGTGCTGGCCCAGGCCTGCGCCAACGGCGTGGATGACCTGACGCTGCTGAGCGGCGCAGAGGCGCGTGCACTCGAGCCCGCGCTGGCCTGCGAAGCGGCGCTGCTGTCACCGTCCACCGGCATCATCGACAGCCACGGCCTGATGCTGGCCTTGCTGGGTGATGCCGAAGACGCCGGCGCGATGCTGGCCGTGCTGTCGCCACTGCAGCGCGCGCGCTGGCACCAGGGCCACTGGGAGCTTGAGGTGGGCAGCGCCACCCCCAGCCGGCTGCGCGCCCGCCAGGTGGTGAATGCCGCCGGCCTGAATGCCTGCACTCTGGCCACACGGTTTGAGGGCTTGGCCAGTTCGTACGTGCCCACGCCGCACTATGCGCAGGGCGCGTACTTCAGCTTGACCGGGCGCGCGCCGTTTTCACGGCTGATCTACCCGGTGCCGGGCGAAAGCAGCCACCTGGGTGTGCACCTGACGCTCGACCTGGGCGGGCAGGCGCGTTTCGGCCCGAGCTTCCGCTGGGTGGATGAGGTGGATTACCGCGTGGACGCGGCCGATGGCGCGGGCTTCGAGACAGAGATTCGCCACTACTGGCCAGGCCTGCCGGCCGATGCGCTGTTGCCCGGTTATGCGGGCGTGCGGCCGAAAATCAGCGGCCCGGGTGAGCCGGCCGCTGATTTCCGCATTGACGGGCCGGCGCTGCATGGCCTGCCCGGGCTGGTCAACCTGTTCGGCATTGAATCGCCGGGGTTGACCGCCAGCCTCGCCATTGCTGACGAGGTGATGCTGGCCTTGTCAGCCGGCTGAAGCGGCCGAAGCTGCGGCCGACGCCGCAGGTGCCACAGGTACAACGACGGCGGCCGAAGCCGGCGCATCCGGCGCGTGCACGGCATCAGCGCCGTGCTTTTCGCCGCCCATGTCCAGGCTGTCGCCGCCCTTGCTGATGACCCACAGCGCCACGCCGGCGAACACCGCAAAACCCAAAGCCAGTTTCCACATGATCAAGATCTCCAGAAGGTAAAGGTATGTCGGTGGCTGTGCCAGGTGCCGGGCATCGGCCCTCTGGCAACAAGCTACCGTCTCACAAAAAGAACAAGGCGACCGAAGCCGCCTTGTCGAACACCCGCCGGGGCAGCATCAGCCGCCCGGGCAGTGGCAGGATCAGTCGCCTGCGTAGATGTCGACGTCCTTGGTTTCCTTGACGAACAGCATGCCGATGACGAAGGTCGCGCCGGCGATGATGATCGGGTACCAGAGGCCGTTGTACATGTTGCCGGTCTGCGCCACGATGGCGAAGGCGGTGGTTGGCAGCAGGCCGCCGAACCAGCCGTTGCCGATGTGGTACGGCAGGCTCATCGAGGTGTAGCGGATGCGGGTCGGGAACATTTCCACCAGCATCGCGGCGATCGGGCCGTAGACCATGGTCACCAGCAGCACCAGGAAGGACAGGATCAGCACGATCTTGACCTTGTCCAGCTTGGCCGGGTCAGCCTTGTCCGGGTAGCCGGCGGCCTTCAGGGCGGCCTTCAGCTTGCCGGTCAGCACGGCGTCCTTGGCGGTCTTCTCGTCGCTCAGGGCCTTCACGCTGGCGGTGGCAGCAGCCACAGCCTTGGCATCCGGCGTCGGAGCGGCGGTCAGGTCAGCCAGCTTCTTCTCGGCAGCGCCCTTGGCGGTCGCGATATCTTCCGGCGTCACGGCCATCGAGATCTCGACCTCACCCACCTTGATGGTGGCCGGCTTGCCGGGCAGATCGACGTTGTCATAGCTCACCGAAGCGGCTGCCAGCTTCTGCTTGGCGATGTCGCACGAGGAGGTGAACTTCTTGGTGCCGGTCGGGTTGAACTGGAACGAGCACTCGGCCGGATCCGCCGTGACCACCACCTTGGCAGAAGCTTGCGCCTTGGCCAGGTCAGGGTTGGCGGCTTCCGTCAGCATCTTGAAGACCGGGAAGTAGGTCAGGCAGGCGATCAGGCAGCCGGCCATGATGATGGGCTTGCGGCCGATCTTGTCCGACAGCGAGCCGAACACGATGAAGAACGGCGTGCCGATCAGCAGCGAGATGGCCACCAGGATGTTGGCGGTGGCACCGTCAACCTTCAGCGCCTGCGTCAGGAAGAACAGGGCGTAGAACTGGCCCGTGTACCAGACGACGGCCTGGCCGGCGGTCAGGCCCACCAGTGCCAGGATGACGATCTTCAGGTTCTTCCACTGGCCGAAGGATTCGGTCAGCGGTGCCTTGGAGGTCTTGCCCTCGGCCTTCATCTTCTTGAAGGCAGGCGATTCGTTCATCGACAGACGGATCCAGACCGAGATGGCCAGCAGCAGGATCGACACGATGAACGGCACACGCCAGCCCCAGGCAGCGAATTCGTCTTCGCCGATCGCGGTGCGGGTGCCCAGGATGACCATCAGCGACAGGAACAGGCCCAGCGTGGCGGTGGTCTGGATCCACGCCGTGTAGGCGCCGCGCTTGCCGTGCGGTGCGTGTTCAGCCACGTAGGTGGCAGCGCCACCGTACTCGCCGCCCAGGGCCAGGCCCTGCAGCAGGCGCAGGCCGATCAGGATGACCGGAGCGGCCACGCCGATCGACGCATAGTTCGGCAGCACACCGACGATGAACGTCGACAGGCCCATGATCAGGATCGTGACCAGGAAGGTGTACTTGCGGCCGATCATGTCGCCGAGGCGACCGAAGACCAGCGCACCGAACGGACGCACGATGAAGCCGGCGGCAAAAGCCAGCAGCGCGAAGATGAACGCCGAGTTCGGGTCCAGGCCTGCGAAGAACTGCTTGGCGATGATGGCCGCCAAGGAACCGTACAGGTAGAAGTCGTACCACTCGAACACCGTGCCCAGCGACGAGGCGAAGATGACCTTCTTTTCCTCTGCCGTCATTGGCGCGGTGGATGCCACTGCAGTTGCCATGATTTGTCTCCGTTGATCTTCGGTGCGCCGCCCCAACGGCTGCGCATGTCGCGACTATCGAAGCGCCCTCTGACCGTCTTCTGACGCGGCGCTGAACGGAAACTGACAAATTCAGGCGCAACCCTGACGATTCATTTCAGGATGTGGGATCAGGACCCTTTGTTCGGGAAATTCCTGACAAGCTTGCTGGGGCACGTTCAGCGATCTTTTCGCAGATGTCCCACTTCGCCCCGTCGTCTAGGCGCGACCAAGCGGCAATCTCGTCGATCGTGCGGTGGCAGCCTTCGCACAGGCCCGTGGCGGCCACCATGCGGCAGATGCCGATGCACGGTGAGGGCACGGCGTTGCCGCCAGGAGCGCTGTTCACGTTGTTGTTGTCGCTCATGCCTGCACCACGTCCACCACCGGCGCGCCTGTCAGCCGCTCCAGGTCTGCCGGGGCCAGGCGAAATACGCCGTGCGGATGGCCCGCTGCGGCCCACACCTCATCGAAGCGGAACAGCTCGCGGTCGATCAGGGTGACGGGGCGCGTCAGGTGGCCGACGGGCGAGACGCCGCCAATCGAAAACCCGGTGCGCGACTTGACGAAGTCGGCATCCGCGCGGCCGATGGGGCCGACCAGCGCCGCCACCTTCCTCTCATCGACCCGCTTGTCGCCCGAGGCGACCACCAGCACGGCCACCTCGTCAGCGCGGCGCCGGAAGATCACGCTCTTGGCGATCTGGCCCGTCTGCAGGCCCAGCGCTTCAGCGGCTTCCTGACAAGTGCGGGCGGGCACCGACAGCCACTGCGGCACATGCGGGTGGTTCAACTCGGCCAGCACCTGGCTGACCTGGACAAAGCCTTCATGCAGGGCGGAATCAGATTCAGAGCTCACGGGCAGGGGCGGCGCGGGGCCGCGTCAACATCAACAGCGCGCATTGTCGCCAATGCCAGGCGGCCGCTCTGCCGCGCAGCGAGGCCGGGGCAGCTGCCAGCAGGGACAATGCAGGCCATGAGCACCCTGCCCGCCTCCTCCCCAGACGCCCGTCCCGACAACGCCACCGTGATCGCAGAGATGCGCGACTGGCTGGAAAAAGCCGTCATCGGCCTGAACCTGTGCCCGTTCGCCAAGGCGGTGTACGTGAAGGAGCAGGTGCGTTACGTGGTGAGCGAGGCCACCACCACTGACGAGCTGCTGGAGCAACTGCGGCAAGAGCTGGAGCATCTGGCCGAGGTGTCGCCGGAGAAGACCGACACCACGCTGCTGATGCATCCGCAGGTGCTGGCCGACTTCCTCGACTTCAATGATTTCCTGGAGCAGGCCGACGCGCTGCTGGAAGCGCTGGAGCTCGACGGCATCCTGCAGATCGCCGAGTTCCACCCGGAGTTCCAGTTCGAAGGCACGCGGCCGGACGACATCAGCAACTTCACCAACCGGGCGCCGTGGCCGACACTGCACCTGCTGCGCGAAGAGAGCATCGACCGTGCGGTGGAGGCCTTCCCGGAGGCCGAGGCGATTTACGAGCGCAACATCGAGACGCTCGACCAGCTGGGCGAATCAGGCTGGCGCGCGCTGTTTGCCGGCGCCGCACGGGTGCCCGGCATCAAGGGCTGAGCCACACCCCGCCGAGTGGGGCTTCAGCCGGCCCGCTTGGCCAGTACCGCCCGCGCCACGCGTGAGCCATTCGGCTGGCCGAGTGCATCACGCACAAAGGCGCCGGCATCAATCAAGGCATCCAGGTTGATGCCGGTGCTGATGCCCAGGCCGTGCAGCAGGTAGACCACGTCTTCGGTCGCCACATTGCCCGTCGCGCCCTTGGCATACGGGCAGCCGCCCAGACCGGACACGCTGGTATCGAAGGTGCTGATGCCCACTTCCAGGCTGGCATACACGTTCGACAGCGCCTGGCCGTAGGTGTCGTGGAAATGCCCGCTCACCTCGTTGATCGGGTAGTGCAGCAGCGCGGCCTCCAGGGCCTTCTGCACACGCCGCGGCGTGCCCACGCCTATGGTGTCGGCCACGCCCACATGGGCCACACCGATCTCCTTCATCAGCCGCGCCACCAGCGCCACGCGCTCAGGCGCAATGTCGCCTTCATACGGGCAGCCCACGGCGCATGAGATGGCCCCGCGCACCTTCACGCCCGCCGCCCGCGCTGCGGCTACCACCGGCGCAAAACGTTCGATCGACTCGGCGATGGAGCAGTTGATGTTGCGCTGGCTGAAGGCCTCGCTGGCGGCGCCGAACACGACGATCTCGTCGGGTTGCGTCAGGGCCGCAGCCTGCCAGCCTTGCATGTTCGGCGTGAGCACCGCATAGCGCACACCCGCCTGGCGCTGCACACCCGCCATCACCTCGGCGTTGTCGGCCATCTGCGGCACCCACTTGGGCGAGACGAAGCTGGTCACCTCGATCTCGCGCAGACCAGCGGCCTGCAGGCGGTGCACCAGCTCGATCTTGACGGCCGCGGGCACGGCCTGCTTTTCGTTCTGCAGGCCGTCACGCGGGCCGACTTCAACCAGGGTGACGTGGGTTGGAAGGGTGTGGCTCATGGGGTCATTCTCCCTGCAGCTGCAGCAGCTCGGCGCCTTCGGCCACCTGGTCGCCCACGGCGTACAGCAGCTCGGCCACCACGCCGTCGCGCGGCGCATTCAGCGTGTGTTCCATCTTCATGGCTTCCATCACCGCCACGGCCTGCCCGGCCTGCACGCTGTCACCAGCCGCCACCAGGAAGGCGATGACCTTGCCGGGCATCGGCGCGGTCAGGCGCCCACCGGCAGCGCCACCCGCCGCGGCCTGCGCCAGCGGGTCGATGTGGGTGAGCGTGAGAGAGCCGGCGTCGCCAAACACGGCGCGGGCCTGGCCGTGGGCATGCACGGTCAGCACATGGCGAACACCGTCCAGTACCAGCTCGTGGCGGTGCTCACCCAAGGCCCGGTGAACCAGGCTCAGGCGCGCATCGCCCAGACCAATTTCAAGTGTTTCTCCGGTGCCGCGTTGCAGCGTCACGGCATGCTGCGCATCGCCCAGCGCCAGGTGCAGGCGGCGGCGCGCGCCACCGTGCATGCGCCAGCCGTCGCGGTGGCTCCAGGGGTCGGTGCCGGCTGCGCTGCGTTCGGTGGCCAGCTCATGCGCCACCACGGCAGCCACCGCCAGCGGCAGCGGCAGGCCGGGCTGGTCGAACAGCACGGCGCGCTCGCGCTCGATCAGCGCGGTGTCAAGATCCGCGGTGGCAAAGGCCTGGCTGCCCACCACGCGGCGCAGGAAGGCCACGTTGGTGTGCAAGCCGACGATGTGGGTGTCGCGCAGCGCGGCGTCCAGGCGAGCCAGCGCCTGTGCACGGTCTTCACCCCACACGATGAGCTTGGCGATCATCGAGTCGTAGAACGGGCTGATGGCATCGCCCTGCACCACGCCGGTGTCCACCCGCACGGCGGCCGGGTTCTGGCGGCCATCGCCTTCCGCATTGCGCGTGAAAGCCACGTGGGCGGGCCACTGCAGCACGTTCAGCTGGCCGGTGGCCGGCAGGAAGCCGCCGTCGGGTTGTTCGGCGCAGATGCGCGCTTCGATGGCATGGCCATGCATGCGCAGATCGGCCTGCGCCACCGGCAGCGGCTGGCCGGCGGCCACACGCAGCTGCCACTCCACCAGGTCGTGGCCGGTGATGGCTTCGGTGACCGGATGCTCCACCTGCAGGCGGGTGTTCATCTCCATGAAGTAGAAGCGCAGGTCGCCGTCGTCGAGCTCTTCGGCGATGAATTCCACCGTGCCGGCACCCACGTAGTTCACCGCCTTGGCCGCGGCCACTGCCGCCGCGCCCATCTCGGCGCGGCGCGCCGCGCTCATGCCCGGGGCCGGCGCCTCTTCCAGCACCTTCTGGTGGCGGCGCTGCACCGAGCAGTCGCGCTCGAACAGGTAGACGCACTGGCCCTGGGTGTCGCCAAACACCTGGATCTCGATGTGCCGGGGACGCGTCACGTAGCGCTCGACCAGCACATGGTCGTTGCCGAAACTGGCCGCCGCTTCACGCTGGCACGAGCGCAGCGCGGCCGCAAAGTCTTCGGCCCGGTCCACCCGCCGCATGCCGCGGCCACCACCACCGGCGCTGGCCTTGATGAGCACCGGATAGCCCATGGCATCGGCTTCGCGCTGCAGCAGTGCGGGGTCGTTGTCGGCGCCGTGGTAACCCGGCACCAGCGGCACGCCGGCTTGCGCCATCAGCGACTTGGCTGCGGCCTTGCTGCCCATGGCCGCAATGGCTTCCGGCGGCGGGCCGATGAACACCAGGCCGGCCGCTGCGCAGGCGCGGGCGAAGTCTTCGTTTTCGCTCAGGAAGCCATAGCCGGGATGCACGGCCTGTGCGCCGGTGGCAATGGCGGCATCGAGGATGCGCTGCCACTGCAGGTAGCTGTCGCGCGCGGCCGAGCCACCGATGTGCACCGCTTCGTCGCAGGCGGCCACATGGCGGGCCTGCGCGTCAGCGTCGGAATACACCGCGACGGTGTTGATGCCCATGCGGCGGGCCGTCTTGGCGACGCGGCAGGCGATCTCGCCCCGGTTCGCGATCAGGATCTTCTTGAACATGTGTCTTGTCTCCATCAGGCCTGGCGCTGAGCCGGGCCAAACCGCGCTTGCAGGCGGCGCAGCAGCCCCCGCACGAACTTGAACAGCAGCAGCGTCAACGCCACCATCAGCGCCAGCACCACCGCCAGCACCACAAAAAAGGCCACCGGGTGCGACCACGACAACCACAGCATGGCGGGCACGCTCACATCACCCAGCAATGACAAGCCGATGTTGGAAAACGGCTCGGGTGATGTGTTGGCCGCCGCCCGGGTGGTGGCCTTGGCCAGGTGCGAGGTGGCCGCCAGCGTGCCACCCAGCAGCGCGGCGATCACCTGCAGCGCCTCGGCATGCTCGCCGCCCACCGAAACACCGCCGCCAAACACGGCAGCAGCCAGCGCCGCACCGGCCGGAATGCGCACCAGCGTGTGCACCGCGTCCCAGGCCGAATCGACCAGCGGGATCTTGTCAGCCAGGAACTCCACCACCAGCATCACGCCGGCGGCGCCCAGCACCCACGGGTGCTGCAGCACGGCCAGGCCCGGCGGCAAAGGCAGCCAGCCCATCGCGCCCACCAGCCCCACCAGAAACACCACGCCGTACAGCCGCAGCCCGCTGGCCCAGCCGAGCGCGGCGGCCAGGGCCACCAGCTGGGTGAAATCAAAGCTGGGCAGCATCGCCATCACAGCCAGCCAGGCGCCCGTTTTTGCAGGAAGGCTGACACACCCTCCTTGCCTTCGGCGCTGCCACGCACATCGGCGATGCGGCGGGCAGTATCGGCGCGCAGATCGGCCGTCACCGGGCGGCTGGCCACGTCCTGCACCAGTTGCTTGCAGGCGCGCACCGCGGCCGGCCCGTTGGCCACCAGCGCCGCCACCATGGCCTGCACGCGCTCGTCCAGCGCTTCGGCAGGGCACACCTCATGGGCCAGGCCGATGCGGTGAGCCTCGGCGGCCGTGAAGCGCTCGGCGGTGACGAAGTAACGCTGCGCCGCGCGCTCGCCCATGGCCTTCACCACATACGGGCCGATGGTGGCTGGCAGCAAGCCCAGTCGCGCTTCGCTCAGGCAGAAGTTGGCGGTGTCGGCGGCCAGCACCACATCGCATACCGCGGCCAGGCCCACGCCACCGGCATAACAGTCGGCATGCACACGGCCGATCACCGGCACCGGGCAGCTGTGGATGGCCCACAGCATGTCAGCCAGGGCCTGGGCATCGGCGCGGTTCTGCTCCCAGGTGTAGTCGGCCATGGCGCGCATCCAGTTCAGGTCAGCGCCGGCACAGAAGGCCTTGCCGTGGCCGCCCAGCACCACCACGCGCACGTCGGGGTCGGCCGCCAGCGCCGTGAAGGCCTGGGTCAGCTCGGCGATCACGCCGTCGTTGAAGGCGTTGCGCAGGTCGGGCCGGTTCAGCCACACCTCGGCCACATGGGGCGAGGGGCGGCGCAGGTCGAGGGTGCTGCTCATGGACGGGGTGGTTTCGGGTTTGAAAAAGGGCGCTCAGGCGGCCAGGTGCAAGCGGGCATTGGCCATGTCGAGCGTGACGCGCCAGCCGCCGAGGGCGGCCATCGGCAAGCGGCCCGCCACGGGGCGGCCCACCTGCGCGGACAGGTCTTGCAGCGTGCGCTCAGGCGTGACGCTGAACCACACCGGCCCGCTGCTCAGCCCGGCCATCTGCACGGCGGGCACCTGGATCCAGGCGCCTTGGGTGTGGCGGTCGGCGGCGTCCAGCCACGGCCAGTCAGGGTGGGCGCTGCGCCAGCGCGCGGCGATTGATTCACTGATCTGCCCGACGCTGACGGGCAAGGCGGCACCGCCCGATCTGGCCGCAGCGGCGCGCTGGGCCGCAGGCGTGGCGAAGGCGGCAGCCGCGGTGTCGAACAACAAGATCAGCGGCTCACCGGCCACCTGCACATCGGTGGTGGCCAGGCCGGATTCGCGGTGCATGGCCAGCGCCCAGGTGGCGGCCTTGCCGGCGGCCGGCGGCGTGCCGAGTGCGAAGGTGCCGTCGCGGGCGTCCAGCGTCCAGCAGCGGCCAGCCAGCCAGGGTGCGCCCAGCACCAGCTCGGCACCGTCGAGCCAGGCTTGCTCAGCGAGGCCCACGGCCATGTAGGTCAGGCTAGGCGGCTGGCTGCCCCCCAGCGGTGCGGGCAGGCCGCTCTGGCCGGCCACCGCGGGCCAGGCACTGCGCGGTGCGGCCATGCGGGCACCGGTGCTGCGCTGCGCGCCAAGCCGGGCGCCCAGGGCTTCAACACCCCACAGGCCGCTGGCCGATGCCACCAGCGCCCGCACGGTGTTGCCGCTGCCGGTCTGGATGTCGAGCATGGGCCGGCCGCCCTGCCAGCGGGCACGCCAGCCGGCCGCCGGCAGCGCCAGCAAATCAGCGGGCGTGGCAAGGCCAGCCACAACGGCGGGCAGGCAACTCAGGGCAGTTCGTCGCAGCACCATGGCAGCCTCGATGTCTTACATGCGGAAGACGCCGAACTTCGCGTCGGGGATGGGCGCGTTGAGGCTGGCACTCAGGCCCAGCGCCAGCACGCGGCGGGTATCGACCGGGTCGATCACACCATCGTCCCACAGGCGGGCGCTGGCAAAGTAGGGGTGGCCCTGGGCTTCGTACTGGTCGCGGATCGGCGCCTTGAAGGCCGCTTCTTCCTCCGCACTCCACTGCCCGCCCTTGCCTTCAATGCCGTCACGCTTGACGGTGGCCAGCACGCTGGCCGCCTGCTCGCCACCCATCACCGAGATGCGCGCATTCGGCCACATCCACAGGAAGCGCGGGCTGAAGGCGCGACCGCACATGCCGTAGTTGCCGGCGCCGAAGCTGCCACCAATGATCACGGTGAACTTGGGCACGTTGGCGCAGGCCACGGCCGTCACCATCTTGGCGCCGGCGCGGGCAATGCCTTCGTTCTCGACCTTGCGGCCCACCATGAAGCCGGTGATGTTCTGCAGGAACACCAGCGGGATCTTGCGCTGGCAGCACAGCTCGATGAAGTGCGCGCCCTTGTTGGCGCTTTCGGTGAACAGGATGCCGTTGTTGGCGACGATGCCCACCGGCATGCCTTCGATGTGGGCGAAGCCGCACACCAGCGTGCTGCCGTAGCGCGCCTTGAATTCGTCGAACTCGGAGCCGTCGACCACGCGGGCGATGATCTCGCGCACATCAAACGGCTTGCGGGTGTCGGTGGGAATCACGCTCAGCAGGTCAGCCGGCTCATGCAGCGGCGGGCGTGGCTCGGTCAGGCGCAGCGGCATGTCCTTGCGCCAGTTCAGGTTCGACACGATCTGGCGGGCCAGCGCCAGCGCATGCAGGTCGTTGTCGGCCAGGTGGTCGGCCACGCCCGACAGGCGGGTGTGCACATCGCCACCGCCCAGGTCTTCGGCGCTCACCACCTCGCCGGTGGCGGCCTTCACCAGCGGCGGGCCGCCCAGGAAGATCGTGCCCTGCTGCTTGACGATGATGGTCTCGTCGCTCATGGCCGGCACATACGCACCGCCGGCCGTGCACGAGCCCATCACCACCGCAATTTGCGGCACGCCCTGGGCCGACAGGTTGGCCTGGTTGTAGAAGATGCGGCCGAAGTGGTCGCGGTCCGGAAAGACGTCGTCCTGGTTGGGCAGGTTGGCGCCGCCCGAATCCACCAGGTAGATGCACGGCAGACGGTTCTGCGCAGCAACCTCCTGGGCGCGCAGGTGCTTCTTCACCGTCAGCGGGTAGTAGGTGCCACCCTTCACCGTGGCGTCGTTGCAGACGATCACGCATTCCACACCGGCGATGCGGCCGATGCCGGCGATCATGCCGGCGCTGGGCGCGGCGTCACGCGTGCCGCCCTGCCCGTCTTTCTCGGCGTACATGCCGAGCGCGGCCAGCGGGGCGATCTCAAGGAACGGCGTGTCGGGGTCGAGCAGCAGTTCGACGCGGTCACGCGGCAGCAGCTTGCCGCGGCTCAGGTGCTTGGCCCGCGCGGCTTCACCGCCGCCCTGGGCGATGGCCGTCAGCTTGGCTCGGAGGTCGTCGACCAGCGCACGCATGGCGGCCGCATTGGCCTGCGATTCAGCCGATCGCGGATTGATGTGGGACGCAAGGACAGCCATGCGGGGCTCCGTTTCAGCAGGGGTGCAAGGGACACAGCAGTGATGTGGGCGGCGCACCGCCCACATCAGGCGCTCACAGCGTTTCGGCGAACAGCTCGCGGCCGATCAGCATGCGGCGGATCTCGCTGGTGCCTGCACCGATTTCATACAGCTTCGCGTCGCGCCACAGGCGGCCCGTGGGGTACTCGTTGGTGTAGCCCACGCCACCCAGCGCCTGGATGGCTTCACCCGCCATCCAGGTGGCCTTCTCGGCGGTGTAGAGGATGACGCCGGCAGCGTCCTTGCGCAGCGTGCGGGCATGGTCGCCGCGGTCGCAGGCCTGGGCCACGGCATAGGCGTAGGCGCGGCAAGCCTGGAAGGTGGAATACATGTCGGCCAGCTTGCCCTGCATCAGCTGGAATTCGCCGATGGCCTGGCCAAACTGCTTGCGCTCATGCACGAAGGGCACGACCACGTCCATGCAGGCGGCCATGATGCCCAGCGGGCCACCGGAGAGCACCACGCGCTCGTAATCGAGGCCGCTCATCAGCACCTTGGCGCCGTTGCCCTCACCGCCCAGCACGTTCTCGGCCGGCACTTCGCAGTTGTCGAAGAACAGCGGGAAGGTGTTGGAGCCGCGCATGCCGAGCTTGTCCAGGTGCTCACCCTTGGTGAAGCCCTTGAAGCCCTTTTCGATGATGAAGGCGGTCATGCCGCGGGCGCCCATCTGCGGCTCGGTCTTGGCATAGACCACCAGGGTGTCGGCATCGCCGCCGTTGGTGATCCACATCTTGCTGCCGTTCAGCACATACACGTCGCCGCGGCGTTCGGCGCGCAGCGTCATGCTGATCACGTCGGAGCCGGCACCCGGCTCGCTCATCGCCAGTGCGCCCACCTGCGTGCCGGCGATCAGGCCCGGCAGGTACTTGCGCTTCTGCGCTTCGGTGCCATTGCGGTGGATCTGGTTCACGCACAGGTTGCTGTGGGCGCCGTAGCTCAGGCCCACCGACGCACTGGCGCGGCTGATTTCTTCCATCGCCACCATGTGGGCCACGTAGCCCATGCCGGTCCCGCCGTAGGCCTCATCAACCGTCAGACCATGCACGCCCAACTCACCCAGCTTCTGCCACATGTCGGCCGGGAACAGGTTGTCGCGGTCGATCTGCGCGGCGCGCGGCGCGATCTCGTTCTGCGCGAAGTCGCGCACCGCGTCGCGCAGGGCGGCGATGTCGTCACCGAGCGGGAAGGTGAAAGTGGATTCGAACATGCGGTCTCCTTGTAGGTGCCCCGCAGCCCGCGGGGTTGAGTCATCCTCAATACAAACCCGTAGGCCACGCGCGGAGCGCAAGCCTCAGGCTGCATGGGCGCCAATCTAGCAGCCGCCAGCTTGCTGCACAAGCTATTTTTGAGTAATACTCAACTTATGCCCGAAGCCACCCAAACCCCGAGCACCACGCCGCCTGCGGCCCGCCGCGGCGCCGCCAGCGCCAAGAGCGAGCAGCGCATCCGCGACATCCTGCGCGTGGGCCGCGAGGTCTTCGCCGAAAAGGGGTATGAGCACGCCACGACGATCGAGATCGCCCAGCGCCTGGGCATCTCCGAGGCCACGGTGTTCACCTATTTCCGTGGCAAGCGCGAGCTGTGCGTGCGGGTGATCGGCGACTGGTACGACGAGATCATCGGCGCCATGGCCGCCGCCCTGCCGGCCGACGGCACGGCCCGGGCGCAGCTGGCCGTGTTCATGCACACCCACCTGCGACTGTTCCTGATCCAGGGCACTGGCCTGTGCGCGCTGGTGCTGTCAGAAGGCCGCAGCAAGGGCCCGGGGCTAGGGGACGCCATCAAGCCGCTGCAGCGGCGCTACACGGTGGCGCTGATGGACCTGCTGGCGCGTGGCCAGCAGGCGGGCGAGATCCGTACCGACATGCCCTTGCGGCTGATGCGCACCATGGTGCTGGGCCCGATGGAGCATGTGCTGTGGGAAGCCGTGGCGCAGGACAAGCCGATCGACAGCGAGCGCACCGCCGAAGCGCTGGTGCAGATGGTGTGGGCGGCGATCAGCGCCGGCGACACCGAGGTGCAGCAGCTGCGGCAGCTGCGCACCGACCTGCAGGGCGCACTGACCCGGGCGGGCTGAAGCCAGCTCCGCCGGTAGCAGCGCTCAGGCGCTGGCCGCAGCCGGCACCACGCGCGGCGTGGCCGGTCGGCTGAACAGCTTGTTCAGGCCCACACCCGCCATCAGGCTCAAGCCCCAGGCGGCCATCAGGCCCATGAAGTTGATGGGCAGCGAATCAGGCCACCAGTTGTGCACCACGGCGCCCACCAGCAGGCTGACCGGGTAGTGCATCAGGAACACCTCGTACGAGATGCCCGAGAGCCAGCGCGCCAGCGGCATCAGGGCCGACGCCGCCAGCGTGCGGCCACCCAGGCCGCTGCCCAGCCACACGGCCATGGCACCGGCCAGCGCGATGCGGCTGCGCCAGTCCACCCACAGCGCCACGCCCACCACGGCCGCCAGCGCCAGCAGCCAGCCCGCCCGGTAGCGGCGCTGCCGCACCCAGTGGGCCAGCACGCCGAGGCCATAGCTGCCGAAGAAGTAGATCGCCCACATGTCGAGATCGGCATGGCGGTTGAAATCGCACAGCGACGCCACCACCAGCCCGCCAACCAGAGTCACGGCCACCGCGGCCAGGGCCCGGTCGCGCAGGCGCGTCAGCCGCAGCCCGGCACTGAGCACGGCCAGGCCGACGAACAGCTGCAGGTCGATCGCGACATACCAGAGGCCGACCGTCAGGGCGTCTTCGCCGACGATGTCCTGCAGGAACAGCGCATTGGCGAGGGCCTGTCGCCAGGTGGGCGCCGGCGGGGTGCTCGGGTCGTCCATCAGCCAGCGCGCCACCAGCGCGGCCAGCAGCGCTGCAGCCAATGCCACCAGGGCCGGCTTGGCCAGGCGCCAGTAGCGGGTCACGGCCAGTTCGGGCAAGGCCTGCCAGCGGGCCTGGGCCGCACGGGCGGGCTCAGGCATCAGGGAACGCGCAGCCAGGTAGCCACCGATCACCAGGAACAACTGCACCACGAGACGGGCCGGATCAGCCAGCCAGGCGAACACGTCAGGGGCCAGCGGGTCTGCCTCGCGGGCCATCGGGCCGTAGATCACCAGGTGGTGCAGGACGATCAACTGCGAAGCGACGGCCTTGCCCCAGTCCACCAGGGGCACGGAAGAAACACGGGAACGCGAAGACATCAGCGAAATCGACCATGCCGCCGCCCTTCCGGCTTGTGGCCAGCAGGCAGCAGCGCTTGAGTAGGGGGCCGGAGGCAGCGCAGGCACAGGCCGCACGCCTCAGGAAATGGGGGTGTCGCAGCAGCCATCAAAGCCTGCCGGCGAAACCGCGCATTCTAGGCGCGCGAGGCCTTCCCGTCACTGCCTCATCGTGTGGCAGCGCAAAGCTTTACCTTTGGAATCAGCGACTTGCAGCCGCGCCACACGGCTTGTCCACACCCTTGTCCACGGTGCACGGGGACAAAGCGCCGCACGCGGCACCTGTGGATAGCCGCTACGCAATACCCACAGGGAAAACCCGAAGTTCGCTCCGTAGACTCGCGCCTCGCCCTTCAGCGTTCATCCGGAGCTTCCATGTCTGCCGCACGCACCCCGATCTATCGTTCCCTCTATGCCCAGGTGTTGGTGGCCATCGCCATCGGCATCGCCCTCGGCCATTTCGCGCCTGCGCTCGGCGAGCAGATGAAGCCGCTGGGTGATGGCTTCATCAAGCTGATCAAGATGATCATCGCGCCGATCATCTTCTGCACGGTGGTGCTCGGCATCGCCGGCATGGAGAACATGAAGAAGGTCGGCAAGACCGGCGGCCTGGCGCTGCTGTACTTCGAGGTCGTGTCGAGCCTGGCGCTGGTCATCGGCCTGGTGGTGGTGAACCTGGTGCAGCCGGGTGCCGGCATGCATGTCGACCCCGCCCAGCTGGACACCAAGGGCATTGCCAACTACGTGGCACCGGGCAAGATGACCGGCACGGTCGACTTCCTGCTCAACGTGATCCCGACCAGCGTGGTCGATGCATTCGCCAAGGGCGAGATCCTGCAGGTGCTGCTGTTCTCGGTGCTGTTCGGCTTTGCGCTGCAGAAGTTCGGCGGCAAGCACAACATCGTCTTCACCTTCATCGACAAGCTCTCGCACGTGCTGTTCGCCATCGTCGGCGCCATCATGAAGGTGGCCCCGATCGGTGCCTTCGGCGCGATGGCCTTCACCATCGGCAAGTACGGCGTGGGCACCTTGCTGCAACTGGCCCAGCTGATGGGTGCGTTCTACGGCACCTGCCTGCTGTTCGTCTTCGGCGTGCTGGGCCTGATCGCCCGGGCGCACGGCTTCTCGATCGTCAAGTTCATCGCCTTCATCAAGGAAGAACTGCTGATCGTGCTGGGCACCTCGTCGAGCGAATCGGTGCTGCCGCGCATGATGCGCAAGATGGAACATGCCGGCGCCGAGAAGTCGGTGGTGGGCCTGGTGATTCCCACCGGCTACTCGTTCAACCTCGACGGCACCTCGATCTACCTGACGATGGCTGCGGTGTTCATCGCCCAGGCCACCGACACCCCGATGAGCCTGATGCAGCAGCTGACCCTGCTGGCCGTGCTGCTGCTGACCAGCAAGGGCGCCGCCGGCGTGACGGGCTCCGGCTTCATCGTGCTGGCCGCCACGCTGAGCGCGGTGGGCGGCGTACCCGTGGCCGGCCTGGCGCTGATCCTCGGCATCGACCGCTTCATGAGCGAAGCCCGCGCCCTGACCAACCTGGTGGGCAACGGCGTGGCCACGCTGGTGGTGGCCAAGTGGTGCGGCCAGCTCGATGAAACGCAATTGAAGGCCGCGCTGGTGGACCGCGCCCCGATGCCCGAAGCCGATGAAACCACGCTGACGGCCGCGATGCAGTCAGCCGGTCAATCGCTGCCGCTGGCGGTGCACGAAGCGGCACCCGGCGCGCGCTGAAACCAGGCGCCTCAGAACGGGCCCTGGCGCAGCCAGCGCTCGATCTGCTCCTTGCGGTCATTGCCCCAGAACGGCTCGCCGTCGACCACCAGCCACGGCGCGCCGAACACACCCGCCGCCAAGGCCTGCTCATTGGCCTGCCGCAGACGGTCTTTCCAGACCACAGCGCCCCAGGCGGCCTCGGCCGCCTCGGCATCCACGCCTGACTCTGCCGCCAGCGCCTTCAAGGCAGCCGGGTCATTCAGGGCGACACCGCGGGTGAAGTAGGCCCGGAAAGCCGCGCGGGCCCAGGCGGCTGCCGCTTCCGATCCTTGCGTGTCGTGCAGCCACCAGAACACCCGTGCCGCGTTGTGGCTGGCGATCGGGAAAGGCTCGGGCTGCACATACGGCACGCGCTCATGGCGCGCCGATCGGGCGAAATCGCGCAGCGTGTATTCACGCTTCAACGGGTACGAGACCGGGCTCTTCAGCTCGGCCGCCTGGAACGTCACGCCGAGCAGCATGGCGTGGCGGCGCACGGTGCGGCCATGGCGCGCGGCCAGGGCATCCACCCACTCGTTGGCGATGTAGGCGTAGGGCGACGAGAAGTCGAAATAGAAATCAATGGCAGAAGGCATGGGTGCACGTTAGCCCGTGCAAGCCCCTGCCGTGGCTCGGGGTTTTCCGGGGCGTGAGCACATCGACGCGCCTTGAGGTCAATTGACACTGCGCAGTCGGCGCCGCGCCACACGCGACAGAATCGGTGGCATGTGGATGGAGTTGTCACTGCTGATGGCCGCGATGGTGGTGGCGCTGGGTCTGCAACCCTGGCGTGCGCTGCCAGCCGAGGGCCCGCCCTGGGCCTGGCTGGCCTGGTGGTCGATCATGCCCGTGCTGTGGGGCGCCGACAGCCTCTCGCATGTGCCGCTGGTGCAGCCCTTGTCGGGCGCGTGCCTGCTGGCCTTGATGGCGGGCTGGCCATTGACGATGCTGGCCCTGCTGCCGGTGGCGGTGGTGACATGCTGGCTCGGCGGCCTGCCCTGGGAAGCCGGCGCCACCCGGCTGCTGTGGCTGGGCGTGATGCCGGCCACGCTGGCCTTTGGTCTCGGGCTGGGCATACGCCGCTGGCTGCCCAACCACCTGTTTGTCTACATCCTGGGCCGGGGGTTCTTCGCCCCGGCGGTGGCCATCACGCTGGCGGGGGCACTGGCCCTGGCAGTGCAAGGCCCGCCGCACGGCATCAGCAGTGAAGACACCTTGCTCGGCCGCTGGCTCAGCGCCTGGGGCGATGCCTTCCTCACGGGCGGCCTCACCGCCATCTTCGTGGCCTTCCGGCCGCACTGGCTGGCCACCTACTCCGACCGCCTGTACCTGCCGCGCTGACCGCCGTGAAAACCCGCCCCCATCGGGCACGGCGATTGCGGATTGACGCGCACCACCGACGGCAGCACCCGGCCATGACCGTTCGCACCGTCGGAAATCCGTTCTAAACAGGAAGGTCGTTGTATGGGAATCCGTTCGTCACAAGCGCTGCGGGGTTGGATGCTGGCCGCGGCCACCTCCGTTGTCGCTGCACTCGGCATGACGCTGGCGCCAGGCGCCCGGGCCGCAGAAGCCGGGCCGGTGCTGGACAAACTCCGGCGGGGTGAGCCGCTGGTCATCGCGCACCGCGAATCGTCGGTGCCGTTTTCGTTCGTGCAGGCCGGGCAGGCCCAGCCGGTGGGTTATGCGATCGACCTGTGCCTGAAGGTGGCCGAGTCGGTGCGCGCCTCGCTGGGGCTGAAAGCCCTGCCAGTGCGCTGGAAGCTGGTCACCGGCGCCAACCGCATCGAGGCGATCCAGACGCACCAGGCCGACATCGAATGCGGCTCGACCACCAACAATGCCGAGCGGCGCGAGAAGGTGGCGTTCACGGTGCCGCACTACATCACCGGCGCGCGCATGCTGGTGCCGGCGGCCAGCCGGGTGGCCGAGCTGACCGACCTCGAAGGCAAGCGGCTGGTGTCGACCAAGGGCACCACGCCGATGAAGGCCGTGAGCAGCGCCAACCGCGAGCGGATGCTGAACATCCAGGTGCTGGAAGCGCCCGACCACGCCCGCGCGCTGGACATGGTGGTGCGCGGTGAGGCCGACGCCTTCGCGATGGACGACGTGCTGCTCTACGGCCTGATCGCCAGCCAGCCCGACCCCGCCAAGTTAAAGGTGGTGGGCAAGATGTTCACCATCGAAGCCCTGGCGATGATGCTGCCGAAGGACGACCCGGCGTTCAAGCGTCTGGTCGACGACGAGATGAAGCGCCTGATCCGCAGCCGCGAGGCCCATGCGGTGTACGAGCGCTGGTTCATGCAGCCGATTCCGCCGCGCCAGCAGGCCCTGAACCTGCCGATGAACTACCTGCTCAAGGACTTCTGGAAGTACCCGACGGACGAGTTGTTCAACTGAGCGCCGGTGCCGGCGCTTCGGCCCGGCCCAGGCGCCACAGCGAGGTCATCTCGGCCGCGCGGGCGCGGTGCAGCGGGTCGGCGGCATCGCTGGCGCGCGCATGCACCGGAGGCGTCTCGGTGCGCCCGAGCACTTGCAGGCCCGCCGCACTGATCCAGCCCAGCAGCTCTTCGCGGCTGCGCAGGCCCAGGTGCTCGGCCAGGTCCGACAGGATCAGCCAGCCCTCGCCGCCCGGCGCCAGGTGCGCGGCCAGGCCGTCGAGGAAGCCGCGCAGCATGCGGCTGTCGGGGTCGTAAACGGCACCGTCCAGCGCCGAGCCCGCAGGCCCCGGCACCCACGGCGGGTTGCACACCACCAGGCCGAACCGGCCCTTCGGATACAGGCTCTGCGGCAGCAGGGTGACGCGCTCTTTCAGCTCCAGCCGGGTGAGGTTGTCTTCGCTGCAGGCCAGCGCGGCGGGCGACACATCGGTGGCCACCACCCACAGGCCGCGGCGCGCCAGCACCGCGCACAGCACGCCGCTGCCGCAGCCCAGCTCCAGCGCACGCGCCGGCTTGGCCGCAGCGGGCAGCTTGGTGCGCGCCACCAGGTCGACGTACTCACCGCGCACGGGCGAGAACACGCCGTGGTGAGGATGGATGTTGTCTTTCAGGGCCGCCACCGGCACGCCGGTCTTGCGCCATTCGTGGGCGCCGATCACGCCCTGCAATTCACGCAGCGACGCCACATACGGCTCGTTGACGACGCCATGCGCTTCCAAACCGGCCTCGCGCACATCGGGTGCGCGGCGCAGCGGCACGCCGTGGTCGGCATCAAACGGCAGCAGCAAGGCGCCAAGGATGCGCGTGCGCTCGTTCTGCTCGCGGCGCTGCGCAGCAAACGCCTCGGCCATGGCCGGTGAGCCCAGCGCAGGCAAGGCCGGCGCGGCGCCATCGGGCCTGGCCACACGGCGCCCGTCGATGCGGGCCTTGAGCCGCCGCCCCAGGGCCTGCAGCAGATGCCGCGCGTTCTGGTAATCGCCCACCCACAGCAAGCCGGTGCCGGCCCGGGCCATGCGGTAGGCGTCGTCGGCGGGCGTGGCGTCATCCACCAGCACCACACGCTCGAACGGCGCATGGCCTGCCAGCGAACGCCACACCGCCTGCTGCGGCTGGTCGTCGGCATCCAGCCAGCGCACCATCGGAGAGGCGGCGGGCGCGTCGTGAGCGCCAGTGCCTGAAAGGGTGGCCGAAGGGATATCCGATGGGTCGTCGGACTTCAGGGGAATCGGCGCGTCGCTGCTGGGGTTGTGCATGGCGCATTGTCCATGCACAGGCCTTCGTCAGGCGAGCGCGCGGCCGATCAGGATCTTTTGCACCTCGGAGGTGCCTTCGTAGATCTGGCACACCCGCACGTCGCGGTAGATGCGCTCAACCGGGAAGTCGCTCACATAGCCGTAACCACCGAACACCTGGATGGCCGCCGAGCACACCTTCTCGGCCATCTCGCTGGCGAACAGCTTGGCCATCGCAGCCTCCTTCAGGCACGGCACACCCGCGTCCTTCAGGCTGGCGGCATGCCAGATGAGCTGGCGCGCCGCCTCGATCTGGGTGGCCATGTCGGCCAGCTTGTGCTGCACCGCCTGGTGCTGGAAGATCGGCTGGCCGAAGCTCTGCCGGTCCTTGCTGTAGGCCAGCGCCGCCTCGAAGGCCGCGCGGGCCATGCCCAGGCTTTGCGCACCGATGCCGATGCGACCACCTTCCAGGCCCGACAACGCGATCTTCAGGCCCTGGCCTTCTTCACCCAGCAGGTTGGCGGCGGGCACGCGGCAGTTGTCGAAGTTGATCTGCGCGGTGTCGCTGCTGTGCTGGCCCATCTTGTCTTCGAGCCGCGCGACGTTGAAGCCGGGCGTGCGCGTGGGCACGAGGAAGGCACTGATGCCCTTCTTGCCCGCGGCCTTGTCGGTGACGGCCATCACGATGGCCACGTCGCCGTTCTTGCCGCTGGTGATGAACTGCTTGACGCCGTTGAGCACGTAGTGGTCGCCATCACGCTGCGCGGTGGTGCGCAGGCCACCGGCCTCGGAGCCCACATGCGGCTCGGTCAGGCAGAAGGCACCGAGCATGTCGCCACGCGCCAGCGGCTTGAGGAACTGCTGCTTCTGGTCCTCGTTGCCGAAGGCCATCAGGATCGAGCACACCGGGCAGTTGTTGACGCTGACCACGGTGGAGGTGCCGCCGTCGCCGGCCGCCACTTCCTCCAGAATCAGCGCCAGCGACAGGTAATCAAGCCCTGCGCCGTCGTACTCGGTGGGCACGGCCACACCGTAGCAACCCAGCGCCGCCAGGCCCTTGAGCTGCTCGGCCGGAAAGTGGTGCTCCTTGTCCCAACGCGCGGCGTGCGGGGCGATCTGCTCCTGCACATAGGTGCGCACGGCGTCCTGCACCGCGCGATGGTCTTCACTCAACATCATCTCAGTCGTCTCCGGAGGGGTCGGGGCCCATCGCCTTGACCAGCACCGTGCCCCGCGCCACCACGCATGGTGTGCCGCGCACGACGCTGGCCTGGCCGGTGAGTTCACCCACCAGGCCCCCTAATTTGGAATTGAAACTCACGCTGTCAACACGCCACACCAGCTGCAAATCCTGGTCGGCGAACACCGGTGCCTTGAAGGCGAAATTGAAATTCAGGCACAGCATTTCGCGTGCAAGACCATCGTCGTCGCGCGAAAAATGCGTGGCCACCATGCCCATCATGTGGGCGGCCGTCTGCTGACCGCTGGCGATGATTTCGCCGTGGCGAGCCCGCTGGGCCGCCTGTCTGTCGTGGTGCAGCGGGTTGTGGTCGTGGGTGGCGCGCGCGAAGCTGGCGATGTCGTCGCGGCTGTAACGCACGGTCAGGTCGAACTGCTCGCCGACGGAAATCAGGGTGGCCTCAACAGGGGCCTTGGCGGCGTTGGAGTAGGTGATGTCGCTCATGGCGATCAGCATACGGCACCTGTCACCACGGCAACACCTCGCCAGTGTGATCAAGCAGGTGTCCGTGGTGGGCCGGTTGCAGCCGTTGCAGCACGCTGCGCAGGCCTGCCACGCTGGCGGTCACCTCCAGATCAGCGCCCGGTCCGCCCATGTCGGTGCGCACCCAGCCCGGGTGCAGCGCCACACACAGCGCACGGCCCTGGAGCACCAGCGCCACATCGCACAGCACCGAATTCAGCGCCGCCTTCGATGCTCGATAAAGCCATCCCGCCGGACTGTTGCGCAGCGCCATGCTGCCCATGCGGGACGACATCAGCGCCAGCCGGGCATTCGGGGCCAGCGCATCCACCAGTTGCGGCAGCAGGCGCATGGCGGCCAGCACATTGGTGTGCATGACGGTGTCGAAGTCCGCGCCGGTCGGGGTGTCGAGGCCTTGCGTCGCCGGGCCATAGACCCCGGCATTGAGCACCACCAGGTCGAAAGCCTCGCCGTCGATCTGCCAGGCCAGCGCCGATGCGCCCGCCGCACTGGCCACGTCCAGCATCAAGGCCTTGGCGCCAGCGCGCTGCAGGCGGCCAAGCCCGTCAGCCTGCCGCGCCGTGGCGGTGACCTGACAGCCTTCGGCGATGTACTGCCGCACCAGCTCGAAGCCGATGCCGCGCGACGCGCCGATGATCAGCACATGGCGAGGCGCCCAGCTGCCCGTGTCTTGTTGCTCTTTGGTCATCGTGCCACTCCTGTGTCAGCCGTGGCCAGCCGCACCGCCAGCACCATGAACAAGGTCCCGGCCAGGCCATTCAGCCAACGCGCCAGCCGGGGTGAGGCGCCGAGGTGCCGCAGGCGCGCGGTGACCGCCACCAGCGCCAGCAGGAAGACCGTGCCCTGGGCCACCATCCACGCACCAAGCACCAGAAAGGCGACTGTGGGGTGCGCGCTGCCAGGTTCGATGAACTGCGGCAGGAAGGCCAGGAAAAACAGTGCCACCTTCGGGTTGAGCACATTGGTCAGCAAGCCCTGCCGAAACACGGCCTGCCAGGGGCGGGCGGTGGCCGGTGCGGCCGCCGTTGACGCCTCACTGCCTCGCCACGCCGTGCGCAGCAAACCCCATGCCATCCAGGCCAGATAGACGGCGCCCGCGATCTTCAGGGCCGTGAAGGCCCAGGCCGACACCGCCAGCATCGCCGCCAGCCCGAAGGCCGCCAGCAGCGCATGCACCACGCAGCCCGCGGAAATGCCCAGCCCCGCCGCCACGCCCTGCCGCCAGCCACCGGCCAGCGTGCGCGAGACCGTGTAGAGCATGTCCACCCCGGGCGTGGCATTGAGCACCAGCACGGTCAGGGCGAACAGCCCCAGGCTGTGCAGCCCGAGGTCGGCGAAGAAGGCGGGCATCACGCGGGGCGCCGGGTTGGACGGCCGGTCAGACCAGCTCGACGGCCAGCGCGGTGGCTTCACCACCGCCGATGCACAGCGCCGCCATGCCGCGCTGCTTGCCCTGACGCTTCAGCGCGCCCAGCAGCGTGACGATGATGCGGGCGCCGGACGCGCCGATCGGATGGCCCAGCGCACAGGCGCCGCCATGCACATTGACGATGTCGTGCGGCAGATCGAACTCGGCCATGGCCGCCATGGTGACGGCGGCAAAGGCCTCGTTCACTTCCCACAGGTCGACCTGCTGCGCGGTCCAGCCAGCCTTGCTCAGGGCCTTCTGGATGGCGCCGGCCGGCGCGGTCGAGAACCACTCGGGCGCCTGGGCGTGCACCGCATGCGAAACGATGCGTGCCACCGGCGTCAGGCCGCGCGCGCGGGCCGTCGATTCACGCATCAGCACCAGCGCAGCGGCGCCGTCGGAGATGCTGGAGGCATTGGCGGCGGTGATGGTGCCGTCCTTCTTGAACGCCGGCTTCAGGCCGGGGATCTTGTCGAGCTTGGCCTTGAACGGCTGCTCGTCATGGCGGATGACGGTGTCACCACCACGGCCGGCCAGCGTGACCGGCGCCACTTCCCAATCGAAGCTGCCGTTTTCATTGGCGGCCTTGGCGCGCGTGGTGGACGCCACGGCAAAGGCATCCTGTGCCTCGCGGGTGAAGCCGTACTTGGCGACGCAGGCTTCGGCGAACACGCCCATGGCCTGCCCGCGCTGGTAAGCGTCTTCCAGGCCGTCGAGGGCCATGTGGTCGAACATCTGCGCGGCGCCGTACTTCACGCCCTTGCGCGCGAACATCAGGTGGGGCGCATTGGTCATGCTTTCCATGCCGCCTGCCACCATCACATCCACGCTGCCAGCCACCAGCATGTCGTGCGCCAGCATGGTCGCGCGCATGCCGGAGCCGCACATCTTGCTCAGCGTGACGGCACCGGCCGATTGCGGCAGACCCGCCTTGAGCACGGCTTGCCGCGCCGGCGCCTGGCCCTGGCCGGCCATCAGGCAATTGCCCATCAGCACCTCGTCCACCGCATCACCGGGCACACCGGCGCGCTCAACCGCAGCGCGGATGGCGACGGCGCCCAGCTCCCAGGCGGGCACGGCGGCGAAGTCGCCCAGAAGGCCGCCGATCGGGGTGCGGGCGGCTGAAACGATGACGATGGGGTCGCTCATGGGAATGTCTCCTGTCGAGATGTTGGAAGGGAATCGACGACCACGCCCCTCGGCGGCTCAGCCGCCCAGGTAGCGCTGGCGAATGCTGACCAGCGCCTGGGCGTAGGCCGGGGCCACGTCGTCCAGGCAACGGGCCGTGATCTTCAGGTCTTGCAGCAGGCCGTTGTGCAGGCCGTAGACCCAGCCGTGCACCACCACCTCCTGGCCGCGGGTCCAGGCGTCCTGCACCACCGTGGTGTCGCAGACGTTGCGGGCCTGCTCCAGCACATTCAGCTCGACCAGCGCATTCACGCGGGCGTCTTCGGGCACCTCGGCGAGCAGCGCCGCATGCTGGTTGCGCACGTCCTTGACGTGGCGGATCCAGTTGTCGACCAGGCCGAGGCGCAGGTCGTTCAGGGCGGCCTTCACGCCACCGCAATTGGAATGGCCGACGACGATGACGTGCTGCACCTTGAGGCCGTCGACCGCGAACTGGATGACCGACAGTGCATTGAGGTCGGAGTGGGCCACCACATTGGCCACATTGCGATGCACGAACAGCTCGCCCGGCAGCAGGCCGACCAGCTCGTTCGCCGGCACCCGGCTGTCGGCACAGCCGATCCACAGGTACTGGGGCGTCTGCTGCTCCAGCAAACGGGTGAAGAAACCCGGTTCCCGCTGTTCCGTGTCGACCGCCCATTGGCGATTGCTGTCGAAGAGTTCTGTCAGTTGCGTGCTCATGGTCTTGTTTTGTGCAGTGCGTCAATAACAGGTCGCAGTGTACGGACGGACAGTTTCACGAGGAATTCATTCGGTTGACGTTTACGTCAACGTCAATCAACCTGCGCCATTCTAGCGGCGCGTGCCCGGGCTTGCTGCACAGGCCTTCGGCGTGTGTGGATCAGGCCTTGCGGCTGACGCTCTTGCGAGGCGCGGCGGTCTTGGTGGTCTTCGCAGCCGCCTTGGCCGTGCCCTTGCCCACCCCGGCGAGCAGGCTGCGGCAACGCGCCGCATGCTGCTCGATCTCCGCCAGCGTGACGGTGATGTCGTCGAGCTGCTGCTCCAGCTGGCGGCGGTGGTTGTCGAGCACCTCCAGGAAGGCTTCGAGCTGCGGCCGGGCATCGGTGCCAGACTCGTACATGTCGACCAGCTGCTTCACCTCCAGCAGCGACAGGCCCAGCCGCTTGCCACGCAGGGTGAGCTTCAGCCGGGTGCGGTCACGGTGGGTGTAGACGCGGTTGCGACCGGAGCGCGCGGGCTCCAGCAGGCCGACGTCCTCGTAGAACCGGATCGCGCGGGGCGTGATGTCGAATTCCTGGGCCAGCTCGGTGATGGTGAAGGTCGGCGCATCCTGCCTGGGCGCGTCGGCGCCCGCTGCGACAGCGGGCTCGCTCGGATTGGCGGTGCGTTTCCGGGGGGCGCGGGCAAGGATCGACATGGCGGGAGTGACGTTGACGTTAACGTCAGTCTACGCGAGAGTTCAGCGATCGTCGTCCATCACAGGTCGCCAGGGTGACAGCCCGCAGGGCGCGGCTGAAGCACGATCGCCCTTGCCTGTTGCCCGCATGATGCCCGCATCTCGCCCCGCCACCCCGTTGCAAAGCCCACGCCATGTCAGCCACCGAAGAAGCCCGCCTGCATTACCCCTTCGGCAGCCAGCTGCCTGCGCTCGGCGAGGTGATGGAGGTGGCGCCGGGCGTGCGCTGGCTGCGCATGGGCCTGCCCTTTGCGCTGGACCACATCAACCTGTGGCTGCTGCGTGATGTGGCCGATGACGGCACGCCGGGCTGGGCCATCGTCGACTGCGGCATCGACAACCCCGCCACCCGCGCCGCCTGGCAGCAGGTCTTCGCCAACGGGCTGGACGGCCTGCCCGTGGTGCGGGTGATCGTGACCCACATGCACCCGGACCACATCGGCCTGGCGCACTGGCTGTGCGAGCACTGGGCCTGCCGGCTGTGGATCAGCACGACAGACTGGCAGGCGGCGCGCATGGCCAGCGGCAACCTGCACGCGTTTGGCGGCGCTCAGACGGTGAACTTCTTCCGGCGGCACGGCCTAACCGATGCCGCCACGCTGGCCCTGCTGGACGACCGCGGCGGCTACTACGCGCAGATGGTGCCCGCGGTGCCGGCCCAGCACCGCCGCCTGCTGGACGGCCAGACCCTGCGCATCGGTGAGCACAGCTGGACCACCATCGCAGGTTACGGCCACGCGCCGGAGCACATGGCCCTGCACTGCGCCGCACTGGGCGTGCTGATTTCGGGCGACATGGTGCTGCCGCGCATCTCGACCAACGTGAGCGTGATCGACCTGGAGCCGGAAGCCGACCCGCTGACGCTGTACCTGCAGTCACTGCGGCTCTACCTGCCGCTGGCAGACAACACGCTGGTGCTGCCCTCGCATGGCAAGCCGTTCGTCGGGCTGCATGAGCGCATCAGCCAGCTGCAGCAGCACCATGAAGACCGCTTCGTGGAGGTGGTGGCCGCTTGCGCAGAGGCGCCGCAGTCAGCGGCCGACCTGCTGCCGGTGCTGTTCAAGCGGGCGCTGGATGCCCACCAGACCACCTTTGCCATGGGTGAATCCGTGGCCCACCTGCATGCGCTGCTGTACCAGGGCCGGCTGCGGAAGGTAGCGACCGACGACGGGGTGATCCGCTTCGGCACACCGTGAACCCGGGGCGGTTCAGGAAATAAAAAAGCCGGTCGATGTGAACATCGACCGGCTTGCCGAGCGGGGTTGAACCCCTGCGACCTTCCCTGATCTTTCCTCGGAAACGTGCTTGACAGCGTTGGGATCGACTGTGCCCACCCCCACCCCCCCTTCACATCCCCCAATGGGGGGGATGACCTCAATCTCCCCGCACAAACCCGAGGAAAAGACTGATCGTCAGTCGAAGAGCGGCAGAGTGGGCTCGCGCAGCTGGGCCTTGCGCTGGTCGAGGTCGGGGATGACCGAGCGCACCACGTCCCAGAAGGCGGGGCTGTGGTTCATCTCGCGCAGGTGGGCCAGTTCATGGGCCACCACATAGTCGATCACCGGCAGGCCGAAGTGCACCAGGCGCCAGTTCAGGCGGATGGAGCCGTCAGCTGACGCGCTGCCCCAGCGGGTTTGCGCAGAACTCAGGCGCAGACGCGTCATGCGCACGCCCAGTTGCTCGGCGAAATACTGGCAGCGTTGCTCGAACAGGGTGCGGGCCTGGCGCTGCATCCAGCTTTGCACCGCGTCGCGGATCTGCGCAGGTTCAGCCGATTGCGGCAGGCCGACATGCAGCGTGCGCTGCGGCACGCCCGGCAAGCCCTCGGCGTCGGTGTTCAGATGCACGCCCGCCACTCGGGGGTCGAGCACCACGATGAGGGTGTCGCCAAGGTAGGGCAAGCTGGTGCCGTCGCGCCATTCCACCCGCGCGGCATCGATGCGCCGTGCGCGGTCCCGCTGCTCAGACAACTTGCGCAGGATCCAGCCCGACTTGTCGCGCAGGGCCTGGTCGATGTCACCCACCCCGACCCAGCGGGGTGCGCTCACCGTCAGGCCTTCGGTGCTGATGGCAAAACCGATGGAGCGGCGGCGCGCGCGGCGCAGCCGGTAGGCCACCAGGCAATCACCCAGACGGATTTCGCGGTCGGCTTCGGCATGCCGGTACTCGGCCGAGGCCACCGGCGCCGCAACCGCCACAGGGGCCGGCGGCCGAATCGGGGCGCGCTCGGTGACTGGCGTCGGCGCCATGGCTGGCGCAACAGATGCGGCAGGTGCGGCAGGCGCCGACGGGAACACGGTGTCGATCAGGTCGAACAGAGACATCTGATGCGCGGCGTTGGAAGGGCGTCCGGAAGCCATGGACGCCGATTCTAGGACCTGCGCGTGTCAGGCCGTGGCGGCCGGCTCGACCTGGCCCACGTAGGCCTCAGGGTCAAGGCGGCGCATTTCGGCTTCGATCCACGTTTCCACCTGCTGCATCAGCTCTTCAGGTGCACGGCCTTCAACAGGAATCGGCTGACCGATGGAGATGTCGATCACGCCCGGGCGCAGCAGGAAGCTCTTGCGCGGCCAGCAGCGTCCGGAGGTGACGGCGATCGGCACGATGGGCACGCCCACCGTGATGGCCAGGCGCGACGCGCCGGTCTTGTAGCTGCCCTTTTCGCCGCGGGCGGCACGGGTGCCCTCCGGGAACATGATGACCCAGCTGCCCAGGCCCATGATGCGCTTGCCTTGCTCGGCCACCTTGCGCCAGGCCTCGGCGCGGCGGCTGCGGTCGATGTGGATCATGTCGAGGCTGCCGATGGCCCAGCCGAAGAACGGGATCCACAGCAACTCACGCTTGAACACATAGGCCAGCGGGTGCGGCATCAGCGAGGGGTAGGCAAAGGTTTCCCAGGTCGACTGGTGCTTCGACGCGAGCAGCACGGCTGCCTTTCCGTCTTCGGCGGTCGGCACGTTGCTCATGCCCTGGATGCGGTGGCGGACACCGCAGATGACGCGCGCGCCCCAGATCGCCGTGCTCAGCCAGCCTGCGCATAGCCAGTACAGCTGGGTGCTGCTGACAAACAGGGACACCAGCACCACCACCGTGGCCCAGGGGATCACGGTGACGGTGAGAAAGACGAAGAACACGGCTGAGCGCAGGGCCCAGATCAACTTTTGCATGGGGTTCAAGCTCCGGACTGGCGCGCAGGCGTCGTGGCAAGCAATGCCGCGGCGAACGAGGCCAGGTCTTCATGAACCAGCGTGCCGGGCACGCTGGCGGCCCACTGGGCCAGTTCCTCGTCGCTGGCACGCTGGGCGCGCGCGCTCTTCACCAGGTGCGGCTGGCAGCCGGCCGCCTGCGCGGCCAGCAGATCGCGGTGGGTGTCCACCACCATCGGCACGTTCTTCAGGTCCACGCCGTAGCGCTTGGCGATGTCGAACATCATGCCGGGCTGCGGCTTGCGGCACTCGCATTGCTCTTCCGCCGCATGCGGGCAGAAGAACACCGCATCGATGCGTCCGCCCTTGGCCGCCAGCAGCTTCATCATGTGCTGGTGCACGCTGTTGACGGTCGCCATGTCGACCAGGCCGCGGCCGATGCCCGCCTGGTTGGTGGCCACCACCAGGTGCCAGCCCGCATGGTTGAGCCGGGCCACGGCCTCCAGGGCGCCGGGCACGGGGTCCCACTCGGACGGATCCTTCACATGGTCCTCGCGGAACCGGTTCAGGATGCCGTCGCGGCCAATGATGATCAGCTTGGGGGTTTGCATCGCGGTGCCCGGTGGACGGTGTGGCTCAGGCCGCCAGACGGGACAGGTCAGCCACCCGGTTCATCGCGGCATGCAGGCCCGCCAGCAGGGCCAGGCGGTTGTTGCGCAGCGCCGCGTCCTCGGCGTTCACCATCACGTCGTCGAAGAAGGCGTCGACCGGCGTGCGCAGGGCCGCCAGCGCGGTCAGCGAGCCAGCGTAGTCGTGCTGGGCAAACAACTGGTCCGCTTGCGGGCCCACCTGGGCCAGCGCTGCTGCCAGTTGCTGCTCGGCCGGCTCCACCAGCAGGGCGGCATCGATGGTGGTGGGCAGTTCGCCCTCCACCTTCTTCAGGATGTTGCCGACGCGCTTGTTGGCGGCGGCCAGCGCTGCGGCTTCGGGCAGCGCGGCAAAGCTGCGCACCGCTTCGAGGCGGCGAGGCACATCGCCCAGGCGGCTCGGCGCCAGCGACAGCACGGCGTCGACTTCCTGGGCGCTGTAGCCCAGGTCACGCAGCAGCACCGACAAGCGATCAGCGAAGAAAGCGCGCAGCGCGGTGGTCGGATCGGTGATCAGTTCACCGAAGGCCGGCACGGCCGATTGCAGCAGCTCCGGCAGGTCCAGCGGCAGGTTCTTCTCGAGCAGGATGCGGATCACGCCCAGTGCATGGCGACGCAGCGCGAACGGGTCCTTGTCGCCGGTGGGCAGCTGGCCGATGCCGAACAGGCCGACCAGGGTTTCGAGCTTGTCGGCCAGGGCCACCACCGTGCCGGTGTGGTTGCGCGGCAGCGCGTCGCCGGCGAAGCGGGGCTTGTAGTGGTCCTCGATGGCGATGGCCACGCCGTCGCGCAGGCCTTCATGGCGGGCGTAATAGCCACCCATGATGCCCTGCAGCTCGGGGAACTCGCCGACCATGTCGGTCAGCAGGTCGGTCTTGGCCAGGGCTGCGGCTTCGCGCACCTTGCTGTCCAGCACCTCGAACTCGTCCTTGGCGTCCACCGTGTAGGGCACGGTGGCCATGCGCATCTGGTTGACGATGGCGTGGCCAATGGCCGCCACCCGCTCGCTGCGTTCACCTTGCGTGCCCAGCTTGCCGTGGTAGACCACCTTGGCCAGGCCTTCGATGCGCGAAGCCAGCGTCTTCTTGCGGTCCTGGTCGAAGAAGAACTTGGCGTCAGCCAAGCGCGGGCGAACCACCCGCTCATTGCCCTGGATGACGGCGCTCGCATCGGCCGGGCTGATGTTGCTCACCAGCAGGAACTTGTTGGTCAGCTTGCCAGCTGCGTCCAGCAGCGGGAAGTACTTCTGGTTGGCCTTCATCGTCAGGATGAGGCACTCCTGCGGCACGCCCAGGAATTCCTGTTCGAACTGGCAGGTCAGCACGTTCGGGCGCTCGACCAGTGCGGTCACTTCATCGAGCAGCGCGTCGTCGTCGATCGGCTTGAGGCCCTCGACCGACGCAGCAGCCGTCAGCTGGCGCACGATCTCGGCACGGCGCTCGTCGAAGCTGGCGATCACGGCGCCCTGCTCACGCAACTGCGCTGCGTAGGTGTCGGCGCTGGTGATGCTCAGCACCGGCACGCTGGCTTCAAAGCGGTGGCCCAGCGTTTCGCGACCGGCCGTCAGGCCCAGCGCCTTCAGCGTCACCAGATCCGCGCCATGCAGCGCGGTTAGGCGATGGGCCGGGCGCACGAACTTCACGTCGCTCCAGCCGTCGGCCAGCTGGTAGGTCATGACCTTCGGGATCGGCAGCTTCGCCAGCGCTTCGTCCAGGGCCTTCTGCAGGCCGTCGGCCAGAGTAGCGCCTGGCACCAGGCTGTCGAAGAACAAGGCCTCGGCCTTGCCGTCGGGCAGGCGCTTGAGCTGCGGCAGCACGCTGGCATCAGCGCCCACGCTGGCCAGCTTCTTCAGCAGCGCCGGGGTGGCCTGGCCGTCGGCCGTCAGGGCCACGGCCACGGGCATCAGCTTGAGCTGGACCGCGCGGTCGGCTGCCTTGGCTGCCACGGCCGTGATGTGCACGGCCAGACGACGCGGCGAGGCGAACGGCGTCACCACGGCATCAGCGCCGGCCAGGCCCTGGGCCTGCAGGCTGGCAGCCAGGGTGCCGGCGAACGACTCACCCAGCTTCTTCAGCGCCTTGGGCGGCAGTTCTTCGACAAACAGTTCAACGAGGAGATTCGGGAGAGTGCTCATGTCGGGTCAGGCCTTCGCGTCGGACTTGGCGGCCTTCTCGGCCTTGGCTGCGAGCTGGGCGGCGACTTCATCGCCCCAGGCCTTGGGCGCCATCGGGAAGCCCAGGCGGGCGCGGCTGTCGAGGTAGCTTTGCGCCACGGCGCGCGCCAGATTGCGGATGCGACCGATGTAGGCCGCACGCTCGGTCACGCTGATGGCGCCGCGGGCGTCCAGCAGGTTGAAGGTGTGGCCGGCCTTGAGCAGTTGCTCGTAGGCGGGCAGCGCCAGCTGCTGCGTCATCAGGTACTGGCTCTGCTTTTCGTGGGCACCGAAGGCATGCAGCAGGAACTCGACGTCGCTGTGCTCGAAGTTGTAGGTCGACTGCTCGATCTCGTTCTGCAGGAAGACGTCGCCGTACTTGATGTCAGGCGCGCCGTTCTGGCCCTTGGCGTAGATCAGGTCATAGACGTTCTCGACGCCCTGCAGGTACATCGCCAGGCGCTCGAGGCCGTAGGTGATCTCGCCGGTGATGGGCTTGCAGTCAATGCCGCCGACCTGCTGGAAGTAGGTGAACTGAGTCACTTCCATGCCGTTCAGCCAGACCTCCCAGCCCAGGCCCCAGCAGCCCAGCGTCGGGTTTTCCCAATCGTCCTCGACGAAGCGGACGTCGTTCTTCTTCAGATCGAAGCCCAGCGCTTCGAGCGAGCCGAGGTAGAGCTCCAGGATGTTGGCCGGTGCTGGCTTGAGCACGACCTGGTACTGGTAATAGTGCTGCAGGCGGTTCGGGTTCTGGCCGTAGCGGCCGTCCTTCGGGCGGCGGCTGGGCTGAACGTAGGCGGCCTTCCAGGGCTCCGGGCCGATGGCGCGCAAAAACGTGGCCGTGTGGCTGGTGCCGGCGCCGACTTCCATGTCGTACGGCTGCAGCAGTGCGCAGCCCTGGGCGTCCCAGTAGTCCTGAAGCCGGAGGATGAGTTGCTGGAAGGTGAGCATGTGTGGAAGGGCCGGGCGGCGCAGCAAGCCAGCGCAGCCGCCGGCAACACCTGCGCGGCCACCAGCCGCAGTCAAGGGGAAAGCAGCCGATTCTACGGGGCGGCCCGGCGCTTCCAGCCCACCAGCACCACGATCAGCGACAGCAGCCACAGCGGCCACAAGCCCGCCGCACTGACCCACCGGGCGTACGGCGTGGCGCCGACGCGCCCTTCCACCGTGGCCTCCAGCGTGCCGGGCTGCCCGGCGGGCAGGCGGTCCACCACCTCGCCGAGGTGATTCACCACCGCCGTGGCGCCGGTGTTGGTGGCCCGCACGAGCGGGCGCTGCAGCTCCAGTGCCCGCATGCGCGAGAACTGCAGATGCTGGTCCTGCACCATCCAGCGCCCGAACCAGGCCAGGTTGGTGGCATTGGCCAGCACCGTGGCACCTTCGGCTCCCAGCGTGGTGGCCGCGAAGTCTTCGCCGAACAAATCCTCGTAGCAGATCAGCGGGCGCACGCGCTGCCCGGCCACTGGCAGCAAGGCCAGGCTCTGCCCGCTGGCCTGGTCGCCCAGCGGGATCTGCATCATGTCGACCAGCCAGCGAAAGCCCGGCGGCACGAACTCGCCAAACGGCAACAGGTGCCGCTTGCCGTAGCGGTAGAAGTTGTCTGCGCCCAGCCGCCCGGCGGACACCCCGGCCAGCGAATTCACGTAGCCGTCGGTCTCATTGCCCAGGAAAGTGCCGATGAGCGCCGCCCGCCCGGGACGCTCGAACGGCGCGGTGAGCGTGCCCCAATAGCCCGGATCGAGCTGTGCCTGCGCCAGCGGCAGCACCGACTCGGGCGTGACGACCAGCGTGCCGCGCGCCTGCTGCACCTGGGCCGCCAGGGCCACCATGTTGGCGGCGATGTGGTCCGGATCAAATTTCAGGTCTTGCGCCACATTGGGCTGCAGCAGACTGACCGACAGCAGGCCCGTGCCCGTGGTGAACTGCGACGGCGCAAGCCACCCCAGCACGGGCCAGGTGAGCGCCACCAGCGTGGCCAGGCCGCGACCGGGCTGGCGCCGATCCAGCCAGGCCGCTCCGGCTGCCGCCAGCAGGGCCGCAGCCGCCCCGATGCCGTACACCCCCACCCAAGGCGCGAGCGTGGCCAACGGACCGGTGGTGTGCGCATAACCAGAGGCGATCCACGGGAAACCAGTGAAGAGCTGGCCACGCGCCAGCTCGGCCAGCAGCCAGCACGCCGCGAACACCACGGCGTTCACCAGCGCATGGCGCTGGCGCAGGCGGGCAGCCAAAGCCATCGCAGCCGCCATGTAGAGCGACAAGGCACCGCACAGCGCCAGCACCGCCGCAGCCGCCAGCGCCGCCGGCATGCCGCCGAAGTCGTGCATGCTGATCCACAGCCACCACAGCCCGGACGTCAACCAGCCCAGGCTGAAGCAGCCGCCGAGCCACGCGGCACGGCGCACCGGCACATGCATCACGGCGTGGGCGAGCGCAGCGAGGCTGGCCAGCTGCAGCCACCACCAGTCGTTTGGTGCGAAAGACGCGGTGTGCAGCGCACCGGCCAGCACGGCCGCAGCGCCCACCCCGAGCCGGCCACGCCAGCCCGGCGCAGCCAGCCAAGTGAGCAGGCTCACGCCGCGCCCGCCTGGCCGCTCTTGGCCGTCACCCGGCGCACACGGAACCAGCGCACGGCGCCGCCGCGCGTCAGCATCACGGTGAACGACAAGCCACCGGTTTCCACCGTCTCGCCGCGGCGGGGCACGCGGCCCAGCTGGTGGGCAATCAGGCCGCCGATGGTGTCGAAGTCGGCTTCGGAGTAACCGAGCGCGAAGGCCTCGTTGACCGCCGAGATGTCGGCATCGCCCGCCACCCGGTAGCTGCCGTCGGCCAGCGTGTAGACACCGCTTTCGGCATCCGCCACGTCGAATTCGTCTTCGATCTCGCCGACGATTTCTTCCAGCACGTCCTCGATGGTGATCAGGCCGGCGGTGGTGCCGAACTCATCAATCACGATGGCCAGGTGGTTGCGGTTCGAGCGGAAATCACGCAGCAGCTCGTTCAGGCCCTTGCTTTCAGGCACGAACACCGCAGGCCGCAGCAGGGTGCGCAGGTTCAGGTCTGGCGAGCGCTGCAGCTTGAGCAGGTCCTTCGCCATCAGGATGCCGATGATGTTGTCGCGCCCGTCCTCGGTGACCGGGAACCGGGAGTGCCCGGTGTCAATCACCGACGCGAGCAGCTCGTCATAAGGAGCGTCGATATCGAGCACGTCCATGCGAGGGGCGGCGACCATCACGTCGCCCGCCACCATGTCGGCCATGCGGATCACGCCTTCGAGCATGGCGCGTGACTCCGGCTCGATCAGCTCACGGTCCTCGGCATCCGCCAGGGTTTCGATCAGCTCATCGGTGGAATCGGGGCCGGGCGAGAGGAACTCGACCAGGCGCTCGAACAAGGTACGACGGTCGGCAAGACCGTGGGGGTGGCCGCCTCGGGGCGGCCGGCCGGAATGTGGTTCAGACACGAAGTCGGTGTCGGCAGTGAAGACCGCCCGAGAATACTCGATTAACTTGACAGGGTCGCTACCCTGTAGAAGAGTTGCGCGCCTCCGGAATGGCGCACACTCTTGGCTGTTCCCTCTTTTTTGGCCTTACCGCTTCTGCGACGCACCATGTCCCTCATCCCCGCGACCATCCTCACCGGCTTCCTCGGCGCCGGCAAGACCACCTTGCTGAAACGCATCCTGACCGAAGCCCACGGCCAGAAGATCGCGGTGATCGAGAACGAATTCGGCGAAGAGAACATCGACACCGACATCCTCATCTCGGACACCAACGAGCAGGTGATCCAGATGAGCAACGGCTGCGTCTGCTGCACCATCCGCGAAGACCTGCGCACGACGCTGGCCGATCTGGCCGCGCGCCGCCGCAAGGGCGAACTTAGCTTTGACCGCGTGGTGATCGAGACCACTGGCCTGGCCGACCCCGGCCCCGTCGCACAGACGTTCTTCATGGACGACGAGGTGGCCGAGAGCTTCCTGCTCGACTCCATCCTGACCCTGGTGGACGCCAAGCACGCCAACGAGCAGCTGGACACCCGCCAGGAAGCGCGCCGCCAGGTGGGCTTTGCTGACCAGATCTTCATCAGCAAGACCGACCTGGTCGAGCCTGCCGCCGTCGAGGCGCTGAAGCACCGCCTGAAGCACATGAACCCGCGTGCGCCGCACCACCAGGTGCATTTCGGCGAAGTGCCGATCGCCAGCGTGTTCGACCTGAAGGGCTTCAACCTGAATGCCAAGCTCGACATCGACCCCGACTTCCTGAACGAAGGCGGCAGCCACGGCCATGATCACCACCACGATCACGACCATGAGCATGGCGAGCACTGCGACCACCCGCATCACCACCACCACGATGACGACGTGAAGTCGTTCGTGTTCCGTGCCGACAAGCCCCTGTCGCCCGCCAAGCTGGAAGACTTCCTGGGCGCCATCGTGCAGGTTTACGGCCCGAAGATGCTGCGCTACAAGGGCGTGCTGCACATCAAGGGCAGCGACCGCAAGGTGATCTTCCAGGGCGTGCACCAGCTGATGGGCAGCGACCTGGGTCCGAAGTGGGCACCGGGCGAAGCCAAGGTCAGCAAAATGGTTTTCATTGGTATCGATCTGCCACGCGAGATCCTGCTGCAGGGTCTGGAAGGCTGCATCGCCTGACCTGAGTCAGGAAAAACCATCAAGCGTGGGGCGCGTGACTACAATCCGCGCGCCCAACGTGGCGGTTGCACCACAACCGTCGGGCGTGACGGGGTATAACGCCTCTTTCACGAGCGCAGTGGTGAGGAGACGGACCGTGAGCAAGACCTCGGCAAGTACCGCAGCCCCTAACAAGGACGCGGCAGAAACAGCCACCCCGGCAAAGAAGGCCCCGGCGAAAAGCGCCGCGAGCAAGGCCGCCGCCGTGAAATCCGTCGCCGAACCTGGCACCGCGAAGGCCAAAAGCCCTTCTGCTGCCAAGCCAGCTGCCCCTAAAGTGACCAATCCGCCAGCACCGAATGCCAGCGGCGCAACCCGAATGGCTGCACCCAGCCCTTCTACCGCGAGTTTTGCCGAGCGCTTTTCGCCGGCCAAGCCGCCTGCAAGAACCTATCCTGAACCGATGAATGCTGTGAAGCCCGCCGTGAAAGCGGACCCGAAATTGGCCAACGCCTGGAAGACCAAGGCTGGCCGCGACTTGACCGAAGCCGAGCTGCACGCCATGCCGGAAGCGGAGTACATGAACGACAAGCAACTGGAGTTCTTCCGCGCCCGCCTGCAAGCGCTGAAGGACGACCTGCTGTCGAACGCCGGTGAAACCACCGAGCACCTCCGCGAAGACACGTCCATCGTCCCCGATCCGGCCGACCGCGCCACCATCGAGGAAGAGCACGCCCTGGAACTGCGCACCCGTGACCGTGAGCGCAAGCTGCTCAAGAAGATCTCGCAGTCCATCCAGCGCATCGACGCCAACGACTACGGCTTCTGCGACGAAACTGGCGAGCCGATCGGCCTGGGCCGCCTGCTGGCCCGTCCGACCGCCACGCTGTCGCTGGAAGCCCAGCAACGGCGCGAGCTGAAGCAGAAGATGTTCGGGGACTGACCTCCCGCTCCTCACGCGCCTGCCCCGCCGCTCACGATGGCCAGCCCTCCCGATAGCCAAGGCGTTTTGCGCCGCATGGTCAGCCGCATGGCTGCCCCGGCGCGTGACCTGATGGGGCGCAGCGACGACCCTGCCAGCCAGTTCGCCGACATCGAGAAGGCGGAACTCAAGGCCATGATCGAGCGCAAGCGGCGCAACGACTTCGTGCGCAAGCGCGAACTCGACATGCTGCGCCGCATCCGCCGCGAAGGCTTGTCGGCCGAGCAGGCAGCGTCGCTGAACGCCACCTCCCGGCTCGACGACTCCGAGGTCAAGGCCACCCAGCCGCCCAACCATGCCGCGCCGGGCGTGAAGGCCAAGATCGACGCGATCGAGCGCCAGATGGTGGGCTCCGCCGTGCCGGTGGCCCCGCGCCGCTCACCCCCCGGCGGCGTGGTGCCGCCCACCCTGACCGCGCAAGTCCAGGATCCGGACGCGACCGTGCCCGCCGACATCGGCGACGACAGCGTGCCGATGGTCACCCGGCCGATGCCCAGGCAGCTGGAGCCGCTGGAATTCCGGGTTGAAGACCTGCCGGCCGCAGCTCCTGCACCGGCCTCAGCCGGCGCCGGCAAGCTGGTGGCCGTGAACGCCAATGCCATGCCGTCGGTCGAGGTGAGTGAAGTCACCCACGACCACGAGCTGGATGAAGCCGTGATCGCCTTCGCGAATGCCGACTTCAACCATTGCGAGCGTGCACTGCTGCAGCTGACCGGCCCGCAAGGCGCCCGCCAGAGCCACAGCGACACCTGGCTGGTGCTGTTCGACCTGTTCCGCGCCACCGGCCAGCAACAGCGCTTCGAGAGCACGGCGCTCGAGTATTCCCAGAAGCTGCAGCGTTCGCCGCCGCAGTGGTTCTCGCTGCCGCGCCTGGTGGCCGACGCCACCTTGTCGACCGTGGCGCGTGGCCCCGACTCCGGCGACATTGGCTGGCTCAGCCCCGAACGCCTGGACGCCGATGCGGTCGCGCAACTGAATTCGCACACGCTGCAACTGCCGCAGCCTTGGGTGCTTGACTGGACCCGCCTGCAGCGCATCGAACCTGACGGCGCCGCCGCCCTGCGCCAGCTGCTGCGCCGCTGGTCCCAGCAGGTGCTGGAAATGCGCTGGATGACAGCCGACCGCCTGTTCACCGTGCTGCAGGAAGCGGCACCCGTGGGCGTGCGCGATGCAGATCCGTCGTACTGGCTGGCCCGCCTGGAAGCGCTGCGCCTGGTCAACCGCCCGGATCAGTTCGACGAAATCGCGATTGATTACTGCGTGACCTACGAGGTGTCGCCGCCCAGCTGGGAAGCCACCCGCTGCGTGGCGCGCGTCGCGGGCTCGCCGCTGAATACGCAAACCGCTGCGCTGTCTGTGCTGAGCGACGCCGTGACCACGGTGCAGGGCGGCCTGGAAGGCGCCAGCGGCGTGGCCGTCACCTCGCTGGATCTGTCCGGCCAGCTGTCGGGCGACCTGAGCAGCCTGCTGCACACGCTGGACGCCAACCTGAAGACTGCCCGCATCGTGCGCATCTCCTGCGCGCTGCTGATCCGCGTCGATTTCATCGCTGCCGGTGACCTGCTGAACTGGGTCATCGCCAAGCGCGCGGAAGGCCGCCATATCAGCTTCACCGATGTGCACCGCCTGGTCGCCCTGATGTTCGGCGCGATGGGCATCACCGAACACGCGCCGGTGCAGCTGCGCCAGGCCTGAGCGGCGCGGCGCGCTCCACAGCGCTAAACACGGCCCGACCGGGGCCTTGCAGCCGGGCCATCCGTGCCCATATGCCTGAAGTCTCATCCACGAACTTCAGGCCATGGACTCCTATCACGGCACCACCATCGTCAGCGTGCGCCGACGCACCCCCACCGGCTGGCAAGTCGCCCTGGGCGGCGACGGCCAGGTCACGCTGGGGCACATCGTCGTCAAGGCCAGCGCGCGCAAAGTCCGCAAGCTGCACCACAACAAGGTGCTGGCCGGTTTTGCCGGCGCCACGGCGGACGCCTTCACCCTGTTCGAGCGCTTCGAGGCCAAGCTGGAGAAACACTCCGGGCACCTCGTGCGCGCCGCCATCGAGCTGACGCGTGACTGGCGCACCGACAAGGTCCTGCGCAACCTGGAGGCCATGCTCGCCGTGGCCGACCACGAGGCGTCGCTGATCATCACCGGCAACGGCGATGTGCTGGAGCCCGAACACGGCCTGGTGGCCATCGGCTCCGGCGGCGCCTATGCGCAGGCCGCGGCCCGCGCCCTGATCGCCCACACCGACATGAGCGCGCCCGACATCGTCAAGCGCTCGCTCGAGATCGCGGGCGACATCTGCATCTACACCAACCAGAACCACACCATCGAGATCCTGGAAGCGCCGCTGCCCGGACCGGCCCAGATCAGCATGGAGACCGTCGCATGAGCATGACCCCGCAAGAGATCGTCTCCGAACTCGACCGCCACATCGTCGGCCAGCAGGCTGCCAAGCGCGCCGTGGCCATCGCCCTGCGCAACCGCTGGCGGCGCCAGCAGGTCGACGACAAGCTGCGCGCCGAGATCACGCCGAAGAACATCCTGATGATCGGCCCGACCGGCGTGGGCAAGACCGAGATCGCCCGGCGCCTGGCCAAGCTGGCCGACGCGCCCTTCATCAAGGTGGAAGCCACCAAGTTCACCGAGGTGGGCTATGTGGGCAAGGACGTGGACACCATCATCCGCGACCTGATGGAAGTGGGCCTGAAGCAGGAGCGCGACCTGGCGCTCAAGCGCGCCCGCATCAAGGCGGAAGACGCCGCCGAGGAGCGCCTGCTGGACGTGCTGGTGCCACCGCCACGCCACGCCGCCACCGCCACGGGCAACGAGTTCGGCTTCACCGCGCCGGCCCCGGCTGCCGCACCGAATGCCGCCGAAAGCACGGCCCGCCAGGTGATGCGCAAGCGCCTGCGCGAAGGTGCACTCGACGACAAGGAAGTCGAGCTGGAACTGGCCGAGGCCAAGGCAGGCGTGGACATCATGAGCCCGCCCGGCATGGAGGAGATGGCCGAGCAGCTCAAGGGTTTGTTCTCGCAGATGGCGGCCACCCGCAAGTCCAGCCGCAAGCTCAAGGTGGTCGATGCCCTGAAGGCGCTGGCCGACGAAGAAGCCGCCAAGCTGGTGAACGAGGACGAGATCCGCAGCGCGGCACTGCACAACGTCGAGCAGAACGGCATCGTTTTCATCGACGAGATCGACAAGGTGGCGGCGCGCAGCAACACCCAGGGCACGGATGTGTCACGCCAGGGCGTTCAGCGGGACCTGCTGCCGCTGGTGGAAGGCACGACCGTGACCACCAAGCACGGCATGGTCCGCACCGACCACATCCTGTTCATCGCCTCGGGCGCCTTTCACCTGGCCAAGCCGAGCGACCTGATTCCGGAGTTGCAGGGGCGGTTCCCGATCCGTGTGGAGTTGCAGGCGCTGAGCGTTGACGACTTCGAGGCCATTCTCGGCAGCACGCATGCCAATCTGGTGCGCCAGTACCAGGCGCTGCTGGCCACCGAGGGCGTGACGCTGAGCATCTCGCCCGACGGCATCCGCCGGCTGGCGCAGGTGGCGTTTGACGTGAATGAGCGCACCGAGAACATCGGCGCGCGCCGCCTGGCCACGGTGATGGAGCGGCTGCTGGACGACATCAGCTTCGACGCACCGAGGCTCTCGGGCCAGACGGTGACGCTGGACGCCGCCACGGTCAACGCCAAGCTGGGTGCGCTGGCGGCAGACGAAGACTTGTCGCGCTACATCCTCTGAGGACCCGGCCCGGGCTTGAGGCGCATCAAGACTCGCAGCCGCGGTCTCGTTACGCTGGGGGCATGGCATCCACCACGCCCCCGCCCGAGCCGCCGCTGCCGCCCTCCCCCGGCAGCGTCCACCACGCCGATACGCAAACCTTCATGCGCCGGCTGCCGCGCTGGGGTCTGTCGCCCGCGCCGCACCACAACAGCCGCGCCACCCGCATCGAGCGGATGTGGCGCTGGCCGACGCTGGTGGTTCTGCTGCTCACGGTGCCGGCCTTCTATGCCGACCTGCTGCAAGCCGGCGCCAGCCCCCTGGCCGATGCCACTTACCTGGTCGCCGCGCTGGTGGTGGCCGCCGGCCTGTGGCACGTGGGGCGGGCCAGCCACCGCCCACTGGAACATGCGCTGGGCAACCCGACCGACCTGCTGCTGGTGACCGGCCTGGTGCTGGCGGCCGCACTGCCCAGCAGCCAGGTGTCATCGGCGGCGCTGGGGCTGCGGCTGCTGGTGGCCTTCGGCACGCTGCTGCGCATGGTGTGGGCCACCCAGCACCTGATCACCCGGGGCGGGCTGACCTACCTGCTGACGATGGCGGTGGGCGTGCTGCTGCTGTGCGGCCTCGGCTTCTGGTGGCTGGAGCCCACGGTGCACACGCTCGGCGACGGGCTCTGGCTGGCCTTCACCACGGCGGCCACGGTGGGCTATGGCGACGTGGTGCCCACCACGCCGGCGGCCAAGATCTTCTCGGTGTTCGTGGTGCTGCTGGGCTTCGGCGTGCTGACGCTGGTGACCGCCGCCATCGCCACCTCCTGGGTGGAAACCGAGGAGCGCCGCATCGAGCGGGAAATCATGCGTGACATGCGCCGCGAGATGGCCTCGGTGCGGCACGAACTGGTGGCCCTGCGCCGCGAGCTGGAAAGTGCCCGCGGCCAGTCCTTCAAGCCCTGATCAGACGGGCCAGCGCTGCGACTGGATGTGCAGCAGGCCATCGAAGATGAGCGATTCGATCAGCTCATGCTGCATGTCGAGCCAGGGCGCAACCTTCCAGCCGGCACCGCCGGTCATCAGGGCCACGGGCTCTTCGCCGCAGCGCTCACGCAGGTGGCGGCCCATGCGCTCGATGGCGCCGGTGATGGCGTAGGTGCCGCCGCTGGTCAGTGCGTCCGAGGTGTTCGACGGGAACGGCGTGACCTCACCCGTGGGCACCCGCAGGCCGGCCGTGCCGCTTTCGAGCGAGCGCAGCATGATGCCGTGGCCGGGCAGGATGAGGCCGCCGAGGAAGGTGCCGTCGCGGTCGAGTGCGTCCACCGTCACGGCCGTTCCCACCATCACCACCAGCGCCGGCCGGGCCGGGCCGCGCGACAGCACATGGCCGCGCGCGCCGATCAGCGCCACCCAGCGGTCCGCGCCAAGGCGCATCGGGTGGTCATAGCCATTGATCACACCGGCCTCGCTGGCCTGCGGCACCACCCAGCGCGGGGTCAGGTCCCACATCTCCAGCTGCTCTTCGACGCGGCGGCGAACGGCCTCACCGGCCACCACGCAACCCAGCATGCTGGCGGGCGGGGGCAGGTTCTTCCAGTCCTGCTCGGCGAGCTCGTCGATGGTCTCGAGAAAGCGTGCGCCGTGGGCCAGCAAGGTGGCCCCGGGCTGGGGGGATGCGTACAAGGCCCACTTCAAGCGGGTGTTGCCGATGTCGATGGCCAGAAAGCTCATGAGGCCAGAGGGTAACAGGGGCCCGCATGCGCAATATTGACTACGGGAAAACACCCAGCCAGCCGGGCGTCAGCTGTCAGGCACGCCTCAAGCGGCAATGGCATGATCACGCAATTGACGTTGACGTAAACGTCAACCACGAACAACCTCTGCTGCGAGCGCTCACCCCATGACCGACCTGTCCGCCGACTTCCAGGCCCTGGCCAACTACCGCCCCACCCGCAAGGTCCGGTTCGTCACGGCCGCCAGCCTGTTTGACGGGCATGACGCCGCCATCAACATCATGCGGCGCATCCTGCAGGGCATGGGCGCCGAGGTCATCCACCTCGGGCACAACCGCTCGGTCGATGAAGTGGTCACCGCGGCGCTGCAGGAAGATGTGCAGGGCATCGCCGTCTCCAGCTACCAGGGCGGCCACAACGAATACTTCACCTACATGGTCGAGCTGCTGAAGGCCCGCGGCGGCGAACACATCCAGGTGTTCGGTGGTGGCGGGGGCGTGATCGTGCCCGAGGAAATCTCGATGCTGGCGCAGCACGGCGTGCGCATCTTCAGCCCGGAAGACGGCCAGCGCATGGGCCTGCAGGGCATGATCGGCGAGATGGTGATGCGCTGCGACAAGAGCCTGTCGGCCTGGGCGCCCACCACGCTGGCCGCCGTGCAAGGCCAGACCGACACCGCCTGGCGCGCACTGGCACAGCTCATCACGGTGCTGGAAAACGGTGACGCGGCACCGGCCCTGGTGGCCGAGGTGCGCGCTGCCGCAGCGCAGAGCACCACGCCGGTGGTGGGCATCACCGGCACGGGCGGCGCGGGCAAGTCGAGCCTGACGGACGAGCTGATCCGCCGCTTCCGCCTGGACCAGGACGACGCCCTGCGCATCGCCGTGATCAGCATCGACCCTTCACGCCGCAAGAGCGGCGGCGCCCTGCTCGGTGACCGTATCCGCATGAACGCGACGGGCCCGTGGCAGAAGGGTCAGCGCGTGTTCATGCGCAGCCTGGCCACCCGCGACACCGGCAGCGAGATTTCGGCGGCCCTGCCCGACGTGCTGGCCGCCACCAAGGCCGCCGGCTTCGATCTGATCATCGTCGAGACCTCGGGCATCGGCCAGGGCGATGCGGCGATCGTGCCGCATGTGCAGGTGCCGATGTACGTGATGACGCCGGAGTTCGGCGCGGCCAGCCAGCTCGAGAAGATCGACATGCTCGACTTCGCCGAGTTCGTCGCCATCAACAAGTTCGACCGCAAGGGTGCGGCGGATGCGCTGCGCGACGTGGCCAAGCAGGTGCAGCGCAACCGCGAAGCCTTCACCGTGATGCCCGATGCCATGCCGGTGTTCGGCACCATGGCCAGCCGCTTCAACGACGACGGCGTGACCGCCCTGTACCAGGCGCTGAAGGTGCGCCTGCAGGGCCTGGGCCTGCCGCTGGCTGAAGGCCGCCTGCCGCTGGTGAAGACCCGCCACAGCACCCACCAGACCCCCATCGTGCCGGGCGCCCGCGTGCGCTACCTGGCCGAGATCAGCGACACCGTGCGCGGCTACAAGGCGCGTGCCCGGGCGCAGGCCCAGCTGGTGCGCGAGATGCAACAGCTGCGCGAAGCCGCCCGCATGTTGAGCACCGACAAGGCGCACCGCCCCAAGGCCGCCGAAGCCGCGCTCGACCTGGCCGAGCAGCGCAGCCTGCGCGTGGACGCCGACGCCCGCAAGCTGCTGGCCCAGTGGCCCGACCTGGTGCAGGCTTATGCCGGCGACGACTACGTGGTGAAGATCCGCGACAAAGAGATCCGCACCGCGCTGACCCACACTACGCTGAGCGGCAACAAGATCCGCAAGGTGGCGCTGCCGAAGTACGTGGACGAGGGCGAGATCCTGCAGTGGCTGATGCTCGACAACGTGCCGGGCAGCTACCCCTACACCGCCGGCACCTTCGCCTTCAAGCGCGAGGGTGAAGACCCGACCCGCATGTTCGCGGGCGAAGGCGACGCCTTCCGCACCAACCGCCGCTTCAAGCTGGTCAGCGAAGGCATGCCGGCCAAACGTTTGTCCACCGCCTTCGACTCGGTCACGCTGTACGGCAACGATCCCGACCTGCGTCCGGACATCTACGGCAAGGTGGGCAACTCCGGCGTCAGCATCGCGACGCTCGACGACCTGAAGGTGCTGTATTCGGGCTTTGATCTGTGCAGCCCCAGCACCTCGGTCTCGATGACGATCAACGGCCCGGCGCCGTCGATCCTGGCGATGTTCATGAACACCGCCATCGACCAGCAGCTCGACAAGTTCCGCGCCGACAACGGCCGCGAGCCTTCGGATACCGAGAGCCAGAAGATCCGCGCCTGGGTGCTGGCCAATGTGCGCGGCACGGTGCAGGCCGACATCCTGAAGGAAGACCAGGGCCAGAACACCTGCATCTTCTCGACCGAGTTTTCGCTGAAGGTGATGGGCGACGTGGCCGAGTACTTCGTGCACCACGACGTGCGCAACTTCTACTCGGTGAGCATCTCGGGCTATCACATCGCCGAAGCCGGCGCGAACCCGATCAGCCAGCTGGCCTTCACGCTCAGCAACGGCTTCACCTTCGTGGAGGCCTATCTTGCGCGCGGCATGCACATCGATGACTTCGCGCCCAACCTGAGCTTCTTCTTCAGCAACGGCATGGACCCGGAATACACCGTGATGGGCCGCGTGGCGCGCCGCATCTGGGCCGTGGCGATGAAGGAGAAGTACGGCGCGAACGAGCGCTCGCAGAAGCTGAAATATCACATCCAGACCTCGGGCCGCAGCCTGCATGCGCAGGAGATCCAGTTCAACGACATCCGCACCACGCTGCAGGCCCTGATCGCCATCTACGACAACTGCAACTCGCTGCACACCAACGCGTTTGATGAGGCCATCACCACGCCGACCGAAGACAGCGTGCGCCGGGCCATGGCCATCCAGCTCATCATCAACCGCGAGTGGGGCCTGGCGAAGAACGAGAACCCGAGCCAGGGCGCGTTCATCATCGACGAGCTGACCGAGCTGGTGGAAGAAGCGGTGCTCGCAGAGTTCGAGAAGATCGCCGAGCGGGGCGGCGTGCTGGGCGCGATGGAGACCGGCTACCAGCGCAGCAAGATCCAGGAAGAGTCGATGCACTACGAGATGCTCAAGCACACGGGCGAGTACCCCATCATCGGCGTCAACACCTTCCGCAACCCGCACGGCGACGCGGCGCAGGGCCCGATCGAGCTGGCCCGCTCCACCGAGGAAGAAAAGCAGAGCCAGCTGCAGCGCCTGGCGGACTTCCACCGGCGCCACGCGGACGAGGCGCCGCGCCAGCTGGCCCGCCTGCGCCAAGCCGTGATCGACAACACCAACGTGTTCGAGGTGCTGATGGACGCGGTGCGCGTGTGCTCGCTGGGCCAGATCACCGCCACGCTGTTTGAAGTGGGCGGGCAGTACCGCCGGAGCATGTGAGCCGCCTCAAAAAATGGCGGGCTCGCGTTTTTATGGCCTAATTACGGGTTCTGCGAGTTTTCGCCCCATTTCCTTTTGTTCACCGGAGCCACTCATGGGCAACAAGATCAAGACCGAAGCCGACCGCATCGCCACCCCCCGCCCGGCCGTTCCTGCCGGTGTGGCATTCACCACCGCCCGTGGCCAGCGCATCAGCCTGGAACGTGGTTCGCACACCCGCTCCAAGAAGAACCCGGGCAAGCGCGCCAAGAGCGGCGGCTGATACAGCCCGCCAGTGTTCAACGCGCGAGCTTGAACACGGCAACCCCAAGCGGCCTGGTCAAACGACCCGGCCGCTTTGTCGTTTCTGACCCGCCTGCCGATCTGAGCCGTCTGCCATGCTTCGCATCACCGAACTCCGCCTGCCGCTGAACCACCCGGAAGACGCGCTGCGTCCAGCCATCGTGGCCCGCCTGGGCGTGGCGGATGCCGACCTGCGTGATTTCACCGTCTTCAAGCGCGCCTATGACGCCCGCAAGAAGAGCGCGATCCTGCTGATCTACACGGTGGATTGCGACGTGGCGAACGAGGCCGCCGTGCTGAAGCGTCATGGTGGCGACCAGCACATCAAGCCCAGCCCGGACACCCAGTACAAGTTTGCCGGCCATGCGCCGGTGGATTTCTACAACGGCGGCGAGCGGCTGCGCCCGGTGATCATCGGCTTCGGGCCGTGCGGCATCCTGTGTGCGCTGATCCTGGCGCAGATGGGCCTCAAGCCCATCGTGCTGGAGCGCGGCAAGCAGGTGCGTGAGCGAACCAAAGACACCTGGGGCCTGTGGCGCCAGGGCCAGCTCGACCCCGGCTCGAACGTGCAGTTCGGCGAAGGCGGCGCCGGCACCTTCAGTGACGGCAAGCTCTGGAGCCAGATCTCCGACCCGCGCCACCTGACCCGCAAGGTGCTGACCGAGTTCGTGAAGGCCGGCGCGCCCGAAGAGATCCTCTACGTCAGCAAGCCCCACGTCGGCACCTTCCGGCTGGTGAGCATGGTCGAGAAGATTCGCGCCGACATCGAGGCGCTGGGCGGCGAGATCCGCTTCCAGCAACAGGTGACCGACCTGCTGCTGGAAGGCCGGGGCGAAACGCGCCGTGTGCGGGGCGTGACCCTGGCCTCGGGCGAGCAGATCCGCACCAACCATGTGGTGCTGGCCCTGGGCCACAGCGCGCGCGACACCTTCACGATGCTGCATGAGCGCGGCGTCTACATGGAGGCCAAGCCCTTCTCCATCGGCTACCGCATCGAGCACCCGCAAGGCGTGGTCGACCGGGCGCGCTTCGGCAGCAACGCCGGCAACCCCATCCTGGGCGCGGCCGACTACAAGCTGGTGCACCACGCCGCCAACGGCCGCTCGGTCTACAGCTTCTGCATGTGCCCGGGCGGCACGGTGGTGGCCGCCACGTCCGAGCCCGACCGGGTGGTGACGAACGGCATGAGCCAGTACTCGCGCAATGAGCGCAATGCCAACGCCGGCATCGTCGTGGGCATCAGCCCGGAAGACTACCGGCGTGACCCGGGCGGCAGCGGCCCGGTCAATCCGCTCGACGGCATGGCCTTCCAGCGCATCTGGGAGTCGCGTGCGTTCGAGCTGGGCGGTGGCGGCTACATCGCCCCGGGCCAGCTGGTCGGTGACTTCATCAAGAAACAACGCGGCCCCGCCGCCGGCTTTGGCAGCGTCATGCCGTCGTACAAGCCCGGCGTGCACCTGACCGACCTGAGTGAGCCGGGCCGCGAAAGCCTGCCCACCTACGCGCTGGACGCGATCCGTGAAGCGCTGCCCGCGTTCGAGCGGCAGATCAAGGGTTTCTCGATGGCGGACGCTGTGTTGACCGGCGTGGAAACGCGCACCTCGTCACCGCTGCGCATCACCCGCGCGAAGAACCTGCAAAGCGTGAACGTGGGCGGCCTGTACCCCGCCGGTGAAGGCGCGGGTTACGCCGGCGGCATCATGAGCGCGGGCGTCGACGGCATCGAAGTGGCCGAAGCCCTGGGCGCAGCGCTGCTGGCCGAGGGCTGAGGCCAGATCGAAATTCAGCCCGGGCTCGACGGCTGCGGCTGCGTCTGCAGCACCTTGAGCAAGCGCTGCCCCGCCCGGCCGTCTTCCGGCCAACCCAGCCGCTTCTGCTCCGCCTGGATAGCGCGCCGCGTGGCGGTGCCCAGCAGGCCGTCCACCTCGCCGATCGGGTGGCCGCGTGCTGCCAGCGCCGTCTGCAGCGCACGACGCTCCAGGCGCGACAGGCCGGTGTCGTCGGTCGGCCAGGCGGTTTGCCACGGGCTGCCGCCACGCAGGCGATCAGACAGGTGCGAGATCGCCAGGGCGTAGCTCTCGGCCGCGTTGTAGCCATAGATGGCGTCGAAGTTGCGCGTCACCAGGAACGCCGGGCCCTTCAGGCCGGCTGGCGCCACCAGGCCCAGCTCACCGGTCAAACCCGCTGCACTCAGCGGGCGGCCATCCACCAGCTTCACGCCGCGCGCGGCCCAGTCCGCCTGCGGCCGCTTGGCGCGCCGGCCCACCAGCGCGCTGTCCAGCCCGTCGGGCACCCGCACTTCCACACCCCAGGGCTGGCCAGACACCCAGCCGGCCTTGTCGAGGAAGTTGGCGGTGGACGCCAGCGCGTCAGGCACGCTGCCGACCAGGTCGCGGCGGCCGTCGCCGTCACCGTCCACGGCCAGACGCAGGTAGGTCGACGGCATGAACTGGGTGTGGCCAAACGCGCCGGCCCAGGAGCCGACGAGGCCCTCCGACCGCAAGTCACCGCGGTCGATCAGCCGCACCAGGCTGAACAGCTCGCCGCGGAAATAGGCCTGGCGGCGGCCGAAGCAACTCAGGGTCGCCAGCGAGTTCAGCAAGGGGCGCTTGCCGAAGCTGCGGCCGTAATCGCTTTCCACGCCCCACACCGCCACCACCGTGGCTGCATCAACGCCCTGGGCCTTGGCGATTGGCGCCAGCACCGCGGCCCACTGCTGCAGCATCGCCTGGCCGTCGGCCACGCGCTGTTCATCCACCAGCACGGCGAGGTAATCCCAGATCGGCGTCTTGAATTCGGGTTGGGCGTCGAGCAGTTCGAGCACGCTCATGTCGGCCTCGATGCCCTTGGTCCACTGGCGCCAGGCCGCGCCGCTCAAGCCGGTGCGGGCCGCGTCGTCAGCGAGGTTGCCCAGGCAGGTGGGCAGATCAGCGGGCGCCGGAGCAGCCACGGCCACCGGCGATGCGCAGGACGCGCACAGCGGCAACAGAACAGCCAGGGTCAGGCGAGGCAGGGCGTGGGTGAGGAATCGGGGCAGCATCCGCGGATTGTCACCGCGGCGATCGCCCACGAAGGGCTTTTGATCAACCCCAGCGGGTGCCCGGACCCACTTCCAGGTAGTCGTCGCCCGCATCGGCGGGGCGTTTGGCGGCGGTCTGGGCCAGCACCTGTTCCATCAGGCTGCCCCAGTTGCCCTGGCCGGTTTCGCCCAGGGCCTGCTCGCGCTCCTTGATGAGCTGGGCAAACGCGGCGGTGCGGGTATCGGGCACCTTGTCGGTGGCACGCTTGCGCGGTGTCTCTGGCGTCTCGAAGTGCGCCGCCACCCGGCGAACCACCGCGTGATAGATCTGCGACACCCGCGACGGCGTGACGTTCAGTGACTGTGCCACCTCGATCGGCGTGAGGCCGACGCCGAGGTAAGCATCGATCACCATGCGCTCGCGCTCAGGCAGTTCGGCGAAGAACTTCTCGAGCCGGCGCAGCACGATGGCGGTGTCGACCCGGGCTTCAACTTCCTCCTGCGGCGTGGCCGGGTGGAAGCGGTGCGGGTGGTCATCGTCGTGGTCTTCGTCAACGCTGACCTGGTGGCGGCCCAGCTGGTCAGCCTGCAGCAGCGACGAGATTTCGCTCATCGGCATGCCGGTGGTGGTGGCCAGCTTGCTGAGCGTGGGCTCGGTGCCGTGTTCGCTGCGATGGCGTTCACGGGCGATCTGGATGACCTTGATCTTGCGGCGCTCACCCCGGGTGAGGAAGTCCATCTGGCGCAGCTCGTCGAGCATCGCGCCCTTGACCCGCATGCGGGCATAGCGCACGAAGGCCTCTTGCGCTGCCTCGGTGTCGCGATCACCTTCCCACTCAAAGCTCACGGCCGCCTGGGCCACCGCGATCAGCCCGACCTGGATCAGGTCGGCGCGCTCCACGTTGGCCGGCAGGTGGCGCACCAGTGCCTGGGCCTGTTTACGGACCCAAGACTGGTTCTTCGCAATGAGAACCGATGGCACGCCCTGCATGGAAATCATGGATCCGATCTTAGGCAGCAGCGTCCGGATCGATCACTCAAGCAGGGCGGCTTTCCCCCTTGATATCAGCGCCTGCCACTTATTCCCTCAATTTCGCAGGGTCATTGGCCGGGCAGATACGCGGTCAGCAGCGCACGCAGGCGCTCGGGCGCCACGGGCTTGGACACATGGTCGTTCATGCCGACGGCCAGGCAGGCCTCGCGGTCTTCGTCGAAGGCATTGGCGGTCATCGCCAGGATGGGCGTGAGCGCATGGTTGGGCAAGGCGCGGATCAGCCGCGTGGCGGCCAGACCGTCCAGCACCGGCATCTGCATGTCCATGAGGATGAGGTCAAAAGCCTCGCGGCGGGCCAGCGCCAGCGCCTCGGCGCCGTCATTGGCCACCGCAACCGCCAGGCCCATGCCCAGCAGCATGGCCTGGGCGACCTCCTGGTTCACCGGGTTGTCTTCGGCCAGCAGTACGCGGCCGCGCAGGGGCGCAGCGTCAGCGCGCTGCAGCGCGGGCTCCGGGCGGCCGTCGAGCGCCGCCGGCAATGGCTCCTGCCAGAGTGCGGCCAAGGCCTGCGCCAGATCGGCGGTGCTGACGGGGGTCAGGCAACCATGCGCCGACGAGGCCGCGGGGGCGGCCAGGCCGGACAGCGCGCGAGTGGCAGCCGCGAGCGCGGGTTCCGATCGGGCCAGCGGCAGCACGGCGGGGCACACCGCTGCACCGCCGTGCCCGGCGCCAGGCACCAGCTCCGCCAGGTCCAGGCCTTGAATCGGCAGCGCCAGCAGCACGGCGGCGTAGGGCGTGGCGTAAGACATGCTGTGCGCGAAGGCATCGCCCGACCCTGCGCCGGAACTGACCGGCCACTGCGCCTTCAGCGCCAGGGCACTGTCCGCTTCGTCCACCAGCAGGCCGAGCGCCCGCAGCTGCCGCGCCAGCGCACACCGCGACGCCACCAGGTCATCGGCCAGCAGCACGCGCCGGCCCCGCCAGGCAGACGGCCACACCGGCTCGGGCTCATCGGCTTCCGGCGCGCCCAGCTGGATGATGAAGCTGAAGCGGCTGCCCTGCCCCAAGGTGCTCTGCACCGTGAGCTCACCACCCATCAGCTGCACCAGCCGACGGGCGATCGTCAGCCCGAGACCGGTGCCGCCATAGCGCCGCGTGGTCGACGAATCCGCCTGCTGGAACGGGGCGAACAGGCGCTCGGTCTGGTCGGGCTCCAGCCCGATGCCGGTGTCCTCGACCGTGAAGCGCACCCGCCAGCCCGGCGCATCGGCGCTGGCCAGTGGAGCCAGGCACTCGGCCTTCACGCCCACCCAGCCGCGCTCGGTGAACTTCAGGGCATTGCCCAGCAGGTTCAGCAGCACCTGCACCAGCCGGGTCGGGTCGCCGTGCATCTGGGCGGGCAAATCCTGCACATCGAGCACCAGCGCCAGCTGCTTTTCCTGGGCCTTGTCGGCCAGCACCGCCCGCAGGCGATCAAACACCTCGTCGCGGCTGAAGGTGATGGCTTCAAACACCATCGCGCCGGATTCGATCTTGGAGAGGTCGAGGATGTCGTTGATGACCTGCAGCAGATGCTGGGCCGCATCCCCGATGCGCTTGAGGCGGGTGCGCTGCAGCGGGTCGGTCAGCTGCTGCCCCAGCAGGTGCGCAGAGCCGAGGATGGCGTTCATCGGCGTGCGGATCTCGTGGCTCATGTTGGCCAGGAACGCGCTCTTGGCCCGGCTGCCCTGCTCGGCCCGGTCGCGAGCCAGTGCCAGTTCGTCATTCAGCGTGCGCAGGCGCTGCTCGGCCTGTTTGGGGGCCGTGATGTCAGAGGCCAGCACGAAATAGCCGGCCACGGCACCGTCCTGCCAGTCAGGGATGAACGTGACCCAGGTGATGAGCGTTTCGCCGGAGGGGGTGTGCACGCTGCGCTCGAAATCCTGGCGCTGGCCGAGCAGCACGGCCTCGATGTGCGGCCGGGTGAGGCGGTGGCCGTCTTCGCCCAGCAACTCTTCCACCGTCATCGTCAGCAGCTTGTCGGGCGGGTGGCCGTACCAGCGCGAGAACGTGGCATTGGCGAAACGGCAGCGCAGATGCTTGTCCCAGTAGGCGACCAGGCCCGGCAGGTTGTCGGCGATGGTTCGCACGAAGTTCAGCGTCTGCAGGCGGCTCTCGTTGGCCTGCTCCAGGGCCCGGCTGCGTTCGGTCACCAGCTCTTCAAGGTGGTCGCGGTGGCGGCGCAACTCGACCTCCAGGCGCTGGTCCTCGGTCACATCGCGCGAGATGCCGAACATGCCGATGACCTGGCCGGATTCATCCCTCAAGGGCCCCTTGGTGGCCCGGTAGACACGCACCTCGCCGCTTTCCTGGGACGTCACCTGCTCTTCATAGTTGAAGATGCGCCCCTCCCGCATGACCTGCTCGTCGTGCGCCTGCACTTGCGCTGCCTGCTCCGTCGACAGGAAGAAGCCGGCGGTCTGGCCCAGCACCTGGGACGCCGGGAAACCCGCCACGCGCTCGGAGCCGCTGTTGAACAGGCGGTACCGCCCCAGTCGGTCCTTGGCATAGATCGGGTCAGGTGAGCTCTGCGCGATGGCTTCGAGCAGCGCCAGCGCGCGGTGCTTTTCCGACTGCTGGCGTTGCACCTCGCGCTGCTGCCGCAGGGCCTGCCGCTGCCGGTACTGGCGCAGCGCGATGCTGGACAAGGCCATGGCCACGGCACCGGCCGCGGCAATCCACCAGGCCCGGAGGAGCGAGCGCCACAACAGCTCCGCCCGGTCGATCTTCGCCACCACCCACCAATCGGCATCAGGCACCATGCGCGCCGCGCCGAAGACCATCTCGCCCCGCCAGTCTCGCCCCTGCGCCACCTTGCCGGGCTCCACCTCGTTGCCCAGCAGGCGCGTGACCAGCAGGTTGGCATCGCTCAAGGTCATCGTCAGGTGGCCGGCAGCAGACGGGCGGCCGCGCAGCGGTGACAGCAGCAAGGCGTCATCCCAGCGACGCAGCAGCAGCACGGTTTCGGCGCTGGTGCTGTCGTGCGGCCAGGTGCTCAGCATGGGAAAGAGTTGATCGTCCGGTCGCCCGCGCAGCACCACGACCGCCGAGGCATCGGGGATCGGGGCGACAAAGTCGATGCGCATGCGCGTCTCGCGTTCGGCCAACGGCGATGCGGTCGAATCAGCAGCCCTGTCAGCAACGGTCTCCGCCGCAGCGTAAAGCTCGGTGCGCTGCACATCGCCGCTGCGCCGGGCGCGCAGCACGGTGTCGAGCAGTTCGGCCGACAGCACGGGCGGCTGCTCGCCCTCCCACACCCGGGCCACGCCGTCGGCATCCACGACCAGCACCTCGTCCATCGCATTGGCGCGGCGGAACGCGGTGAGCCGGGCGATCAGGTCTTCCCGGGCTTTGTTGCTCCCGGCGACAGTCCATTGCCTGTAGAGCTCACCGAGTGCGCTGCTGCGTGCCACCACACGGCTGGCAGCCATGCTCTGCAGCAGCCAGGTCGCCGTCTGGGCGGCGCGCAATTCGGCCACGGCCTCGACGCGCTCGGACTCCCGCTCGACGGTCTGATTCACGCTGACGCTGATGGCCAGCAGCACCACGGCCAGAATCGCCGCCGAGCTGAGCAGCAGCGGCCAGCGCAGCGAGCCCCGTGAAAAGCCCTGGCTGTCCATCAGCCCGAACGGCACGAGCGGTCAGCCAGCAAGAGTGCGTCGTTCATGGTCGCCAGCGGCAGACGGCGCTGCGTGTAGTTGCCACGCAGCGATTCTGGGGCCGCTGTCCGGTCACGCACAAGGCGTCCGGACCCTGATGCGGTTCACCAGGGCTCGGAGCGAAACACGGCCACGACGAGGGCACACACGGGGTCGTTCTCGCACTGCATGCCGGCAATTTCGGTGCTGACCGGGCCGAAGGAGACGCCCCGGTCTTTCTGCATGTGGTGAAGGGTGGTGTGCAGGCCACGGGTCAGCCGGTCTTCGTCGGCATCCTGCAAGTCCACCAGCAAGCCCTGCCCGCCCACGGGCTCACGGGCCCAGCCCAGGCCGGCATACACGCTGCGCCCGGGCCGGCTTTCGGTGGCGATCGACAGCACGCCATACAACCGCTGACCGAACTCCAGCGGATGGCCCTGAAGCCGGCCACGCACGATCTGGCTGCCCGGCGGCATGGCGGCGCCCAGCGGAATGAGGTGATAGTTGCCAAGGCCTGCGTTCAGCATGGCGCTGTCACGGGCGGCCTGCACGGTGGGGCCGCTGCCCACGCCCCGCGCGATGCGGATCACGCCGAAAGGCACCAGCATCGGTCGGCGTGCGGCGGACTCCAGGTGCTGCCCGCTCGGGGCGGGGGGGCTGGGCGCAAGGGTGTTGTGCATCTTCGTACTCCCTGTTGTGCAGCGCCTCCGGCTTGCGGGCCAGGGTGCTGCTTGCAGGGACATACGGCGTCGCCGGGTGAAACCGGACACGCGTGTCGCCAAACACCAGAAGCTAGGGGGGCGCGCCTCAGCGCGCAGGCCTTCGCGCTTTCAGGGCTTCGGCGCCTGCGCCACGTTGATCAACCGCCGGTCGATCCAGCCCAGCAGATCGCCCCACATCGCGGCCACATCGCGGGGCGGCACGGCCTTCGCGTTTTTCAGCTCCAGCGTGACGACCGGCAACTGCCGCGAGATGCCGGCGTAGTTGCCCAGCGAGCCGGGGAACACGCCGACCTGATCGAGGTGCAGGTTGCCCAGCTTGTCCGGCGCCGGTGGTGGACCATCAAAGTCGAGCACCCCATACGGCGCGTGCACCGAAACGATCAGATGCGGCTTGAATGATTCAATCTGCTGCAGCACCCAGCGGGTTTCGGGCTCGGACACGGCTTGCGGGCCGGGGTAGCGACGCGGGTCTTTGCCCGTGCGGCTGGCCCAGTAGCTGTGCGCCCGCTCCGTCCAGTCGACCGTGGGGAAGTTGCGGTTGAGGTCGACCCCTCGGGCATTCACCCGGGTGGCCGGCTGGCGCAGCAGACCGTCCGGGTTGATCAGCGGCACCATGCGCCAGTGGATCGGCTCTTCGCGGGTGCGCACCGACTTGGCCAGCCAGTCGAACACCAGGTTCACCGAGGCCATCTCGTCGCCGTGGATGCCGCCGAGCACCAGCACGCGCAGGCGCGTCGGGCCCTTCACGGGCAACACATCGCGCGACCAGATCGGCGTGCCACGCACCGAGCGCCCCTCGCCGGGCAACAGGCCTGAGGCGAGGCACTGTGCGGACTGCAGCGCGGGCACCTTCAGGCTGATGGCCTTGCACCAGTCGGCCAGAGAGACCGGCGCGGGCGCTGCGGCAGGCTTGGGCGGCTGCTTTGGAGACGGCTTTGCAGGCGCCTTGCTGGCCGGGCGCGATGCAGGGTGTGAGGCAGGGTGTGAGGCCTGCTGAGGTGTCGAGTGCGGCGTTGCCACCGCGGCCGCCGGCCCGTGCAGAACGGCGAACATGACCGCCGGCACCACAGCCAGCGCCGCTGAACGCGCCCTGCTCATCCCGACAATGCGTTGAAAACTTGTGCTTGTCATCTCTGGGCCTCAGTGTAGAGGCAGCCCTCACGCCACAATCAAGCCATGATCGAAGCATCCTTTGTTCCTCGTCAGTCCTTTGATGACGCCGACGCCGCCCTGGCCCAGGTCATGGCGATTTACCAGGCCCAGGTCGGTCATCTGCGACAGCAGTTGCAGGCCTACATCAGCGGCCAGGTGCCTGCGCAGCGGGTGCGCGCCTGGTACCCCAGCGTGCGGGTGCAGACCGATACCGTGGCGATGCCTGACACCCGGCTGAGCTTCGGCTTTGTGGCCGGGCCGGGATCGTTCGAAACCACGCTGACCCGGCCTGATTTGTTCGCCGACTACTACCGCGAGCAGTTCCGCCTGCTGCTGCGCAACCACGGCGTGGCCCTCGACATTGGCCTGGGCAATCAGCCCATCCCGGTGCACTTTTCGCTGGCCGAGGCCGACCATGTGGAAGGCAATCTGAACGCCGAACAGCGGCTGCGCCTGCGTGACCATTTCGACCTGCCCGACCTGGCGGCGATGGACGACGGCATCGCCAACGGCACCTTCGAGCCCGCCCCGCGCGAGCCGGCGCCGCTGGCGCTGTTCACCGCACCGCGGGTCGACTATTCACTCCACCGCCTGCGCCACTACACCGGCACGGCGCCGGAGCACTTCCAGAACTTCGTGCTCTTCACGAACTACCAGTTCTACATCGACGAGTTCATCCGCCTGGGCCACCAGCTGATGCAGAGCCCGCAGAGCGACTACACCGCCTTCGTCGAGCCCGGCAACGTCATCACCCCGCGCGAAGGCGGCGAGGCCCTGGCCAGCGGCACGCCGCCGCCCCGGCTGCCGCAGATGCCCGCCTACCACCTGGTGCGCGAAGGGCATGGCGGCATCACGATGGTCAACATCGGCGTCGGCCCGGCCAACGCCAAGACCATCACCGACCACATCGCCGTGCTGCGCCCGCACGTCTGGCTGATGCTTGGCCACTGCGCCGGCCTGCGCAACACCCAGCAACTGGGCGACTACGTGCTGGCCCACGGCTATGTGCGCGAGGACCATGTGCTGGACGAGGAACTGCCGCTGTGGGTGCCGATCCCCGCGCTGGCCGAAGTGCAGGTGGCGCTGGAGCAGGCCGTGGCCGAGGTGACCCAGCTGGCGGGCTACGAGCTGAAGAAGGTGATGCGCACCGGCACCGTGGCGTCCACCGACAACCGGAACTGGGAGCTGCTGCCGCATCCGGGCCCCGAGCGTCGCTTCAGCCAGAGCCGGGCGATTGCGCTCGACATGGAAAGCGCCACCATCGCCGCCAACGGCTTCCGCTTCCGCGTGCCATACGGCACCTTGCTGTGCGTGAGCGACAAGCCGCTGCACGGCGAGATCAAGCTGCCCGGCATGGCCAATCACTTCTACCGGGAGCGGGTGGACCAGCACCTGCGCATCGGCATCCGAGCGGTGGAGTTGCTGCGTGAAGCCGGCGTGAGCCAGCTGCACAGCCGCAAGCTGCGCGGCTTCGCGGAGGTGGCTTTCCAGTAAGTGCTGGCGGGCGGGAGGTGTCGCCAATTGCGACGCCCTCGCCACAACCGACACAACAACCAGCGCCAAAACCATGCGATAGCAATCGCAATCTATTTGCGACTCATTCGCATTTGCATTAACATGCAGGCATTGTTTCTTCAGATGCCTGCGCCGCAGGCCATGCCGCATGCCTGCGATCGCCGCCGTCAACCACCCCACCGAGCCAGCGCAGCCCGCGCGTCGCCGTCGCCCGGTTGAACGCTCGGAAGCCCTGCCCGCCAGTGGACAGCGCGCCCTGGGCGCAGGCGTGGTCGCCCTGCACATTGCCGGCGCCTGGGCCTTGATGCAGGTCGACGCCGTGCGCCAGGCAGTGGCTGAATCGGCTCCGCTGATGGTGCAGTGGATCGCCCCGCCGGCACCGCTGCCCACCCCGCCGCAGCCAACGCGGGCCCCCACGCCCCCTGCGCCGCAGCGCACCGCCCCGGTGCTGGCCGCAGCACCCGCACCGGTGCCCGCCACGCCAGCCTGGGTGGCGCCGCCCCCTGCGCCCACGCCGGCCCCAACGGTGACGCCCGTCACCACGGCCGCGCCGGCAGCCGTCAGCACCGCGCCTGCCGCCAGCCCGCCCCCGGCGCCGCCCTCGCCGAAGCAGATCGCCAGCAGCGACATCCGCTACTTGGTGGCGCCGGCCCAGGCCTACCCGCTGGCGTCTCGCCGCACGGGTGAACAAGGCACCGTCCTGGTTCGCCTGGTGGTCGACACGGCCGGCCTGCCACAACGCATCACGCTGCACCGCTCATCGGGCCACGCCCGCTTGGACGAGCAGGCCCTGCAAGCCATGCGTGCTGCCCGCTTCAAGCCCTATCTGCAAGACGGCGTCGCGGTGGAATGGACCGCCGTGGCACCGCTTGAATACGCGCTCGACTGAGCCCTCCCGAACACCTCACCCTGCCCGCTGACAAGATCATGGACACCACCACCACCTCGCTCGGCTTCGGCCACTTCCTGGCCCAGGCTGACACCGTCGGCAAGACGCTGCTGGCCCTGCTGCTGCTGATGTCGGCCGCCTCGTGGATCATCATCGCCACCAAGGCCCTGACCACCGTGCTGCGCCAGCGCCGCGCCGCCGGTTTTCTCGACCGCTTCTGGAACGCCGGCACGCTGGAGCAGGTGCAGGCCGACATCGACGCGCATGGCGCCAGCGATGCGTTCTCGCACCTGTCGGCCCAAGCCCTGCACGCCCAGGCCCACCACGCCCGACACGGCGCCCAGCGCCTGGCCGAGGCCGGCAGCGCCAGCGAATTCCTGACCCGCACCATCAAGAAGGTGCTGGACGAAGAAACCACCCGCGTGGAGTCCGGGCTGACCACGCTCGCCACGGTCGGCGCCACCGCCCCGTTTGTCGGCCTGTTCGGCACGGTGTGGGGCGTCTATCACGCGCTGCTGGGCATTGGCATGAGCGGCGCCGGCACCCTCGACAAGGTCGCCGGCCCGGTGGGCGAGGCGCTGATCATGACGGGGCTGGGCCTGGCTGTGGCCATCCCGGCGGTGGTGGCCTACAACGCCTTCACCCGCAGCAACCGCGTGCTGTGTGGCCGCCTCGATGCCTTCGCCTTCGAGCTCCACAGCTTCCTGACGATGGGCGAAGCGCCGGGTGCCGCCGTGCCGGCCGCGAACAGCAATGTGCGCGCGATCAAGCCGCAGATCGCCGTTGCCACCGCCAGCACCCCTGCCACCGCAGCCTGAGCACCACCCCATGGCCTTCGCCTCTTTCGACAAGCAGCGCACCGCGGCGCCGGTGGCCGAGATCAACATGGTCCCGCTGATCGACGTGATGCTGGTGCTGCTGGTGATTTTCATCGTCACCGCCCCGCTGCTCACCCACGCCGTGAAGCTGGACCTGCCCCGGGCGGATGCCCAGGTCAACCAGCAGCAGCCTGACAAGATCGACTTTGCCATCGATGCCGCAGGCCAGCGCTACTGGAACGGTGAGCCCCTGAGCCGCGAGCAGGCGGCCGAACGATTCACACAAGCCGGCCAGCAGCAGCCGCAACCGGAAGTGCACCTGCGAGCCGATGAAGCCGCGGCCTACCGCACGGTGGCGCAAACCCTGGCCGATGCCTCGCGCGCCGGCCTGGCCAAGGTGGGCTTCGTGAGCCAGCCCGAAGCGAAGTGATGGGGGCCTGAGGGTCAAACCTCACCTCATCTCTCCGCGCGACAACGCACCGCACGCACACCCCATCACTGACCGAAAAAGCTGCCCGCGAAGGCAGCAGGGCAGCGCTGTGCCCGACGCTTTTCAGAAACAACAACCCAACGACCACAAGGAGCCTTCATGACTCGCCGCCCGACCGTTACCCGCACCGTCCGACATGCCGTGCTGCCCCTGGGCGCACTGGCTGCCGGCTTCGCCATGGCGCAAACCGCACCGGCCCCTGCCGCTGCCAGCAAGCCCGCTGAAGCCGTGACCGAAGCCACCACCGTGCTGCCTACCGTCAAGCTCAAGGCCACCGCCGACGTGCAAGGCAAGGACAGCCTGCAAGCCACCACCACCCGCATCGGCAAGGGCACGCAGGAGCTGCGCGACGTGCCGCAATCGGTGACCGTGGTGACCGAACGCCTGATCGACGACCGCAACCTCGACACCCTGAAGCAGGCCCTGCACAACGCAGCCGGCATCACCTTCCAGGCGGCCGAAGGTGGTGAAGAAGACATCCGCGTGCGCGGCTTCTCGCTGTCGGGCACGGGCGACCTGTATGTGGACGGCATGCGCGACCCCGCGCTGTACGACCGCGACACCTTCAACAACGACCGCATTGAAGTGCTGCGCGGCTCGGCCTCGATGTTGTTCGGCCGTGGCTCGACCGGCGGCGTGGTGAACCAGGCCAGCAAGAACCCGCTGCTGATGAACCAGGGCCAGGTGGATGTGACCGTGGGCTCGGGCGAATACTTGCGCACCGTGGCCGACGTGAACGTGCGCACCGGCGACGACTCGGCCTTCCGCGTGAATGCGATGCTGACCCAGGCCGACAACTACGGCGCGAAGATCGACAAGAAAGGGGTGGCACCGAGCTTCCGCTGGGGCATTGGCACGGCAGATGAGTTCCTGGCCAGTTTCTATCACCTCGAATACAACAACGTGCCCAACTACGGCATCGGCTGGGTCAACGGCACCACCGCCAACATCCCGGCGAAGAACTTCTACGGCATGGCCAGCGACTACGTGGTTGGCGGCGCTGATTTCGCCACGCTGAGCCACACCCACCGCTTTGGTGACGGCGGCGAGCTGAAGACCATGGCACGCACCGGCCGCTACACCCGCGACTTCTGGGCCAGCACCATCCGCTTCCCCACAGGCACCACCAGCCTGACCAACAGCACGGTGATCAACCGCGGCAACCAGGGCCGCGCCCATGAATACAACACGCACTACGTGCAGAGCGACTACACCCGCACCTTCAATGCGCTGGGCTTCAAGCACAGCCTGATCGCGGGTGCCGACTTCGCCATCGAAGGGGCTGACCGCGACAACTACAGCAGCAACCCGATCAAGCCGACCACCACCGTGGGCACGCCGAACGACGGCGCCAGCATCGCCGACACCCGCAAGCGCGCATGGTCGCGCAGCTTCGACAGCAAGGCCGCCGGCGTGTATGCACAGGACATGGTCGAGCTGAGCCCGACCTGGAAGGTGGTGGGCGGCCTGCGCTTTGACCGCTTCTCGGGCAGCAACGACTTTGCCGCCGTCACCGCCACCAACGGCACCGTGACCCCGGGCGGCCACTATGAGCGCAGCGACAACATGTGGAGCCACCGCGTGGGCGTGATGTGGCAGCCAGATCCGCTGTGGTCCTTCCACTTCAGCCACGGCACGTCCTTCAACACCTCGGGCGACACCTACAGCTACGACGCCCTGGGCAGCAAGACGCCGCCGGAAAAGAGCCGCAACATCGAGTTGGGCGCCAAGCTGGACCTGCTGGACGGCGCGCTGTCGTCACGCGTGGCCCTCTTCCACAGCGAGAAGTTCAACGAGCGCAACCGTGACCCGGACACCGCCGCCGCGCAATACCTGCTGTCGGGCAAGCGCCATGCACAAGGCATGGAAGTGGACTTCGCCGGCAAGCTGACGCCACAGTGGGAGCTGTATGCGTCGTGGGCCTGGACGTGGACCGCGACCATCGACGCCAGCGTGACCGCCAGTGAAGTGGGCACCAACCCGGGCCTGACGCCCAAGCACAGCGGCTCCGTGTGGTCGACCTACCAGATCACCCCGAAGCTGCGTGTGGGCGCCGGCGCCAACGGCGTATCGCGCCAGTCACCGGTCGGCAACACCGCCGTGGTGGCCAAGGGCTATGTGACGGCGGACCTGATGGCCGAGTACCGGCTCGACCCCATCACCCTGAAGCTGAACGTGACAAATGTGGCCGATGTCCTTTATGGTGACCAGCTCTACCGTGGCCACGCCGTGGCGGGTGCACCGCGCACGGTGCAGCTCACGGTGAGCACCAAGTTCTGACCCTGTTGAAGGCCTGACCCCATGCTGTTGCACGTGCCCGAGGTATTGACCGCCGCCGAGCTGACCCAGGCCCGCGCCTGGCTGGCCGAGGCGGACTGGACCGACGGCCGCAGCAGCGCGGGGCCGCAGGCACAAACCGTCAAGCGCAACCAGCAACTGCCGGCCGATGCGCCGCAGACCCGGGCCCTGCAGGGCCTGGTGCTGGCGGCCCTGCAACGCCATGCGGTGTGGTTCTCGGCGGCGCTGCCCAAACGCATCCTGCCACCGATGTTCAACCGCTACGGCGGCGATTCGAACTTCTATGGCGACCATGTCGACCAGGCCATCCGGTTTGGTGGGCCCGATGCCACCCGGGTGCGGACCGACATCTCGTGCACCCTCTTTCTGGCCGACCCCGACAGCTACGACGGCGGCGAGCTGGTGGTGCAGGACACCTTCGGCGAGCAGGCCGTGAAACTGCCGGCCGGCGACCTGGTGCTCTACCCCGGCACCAGCGTGCACCGCGTCAACCCGGTGACGCGCGGGGCACGGCTGGCCAGCTTCTTCTGGGTGGAAAGCATGGTGCGCAGCGACGAGCAACGGCGTCTGCTGTTTGATCTGGACATGACGCTGATGCAACTGCGCACCCAGCATGGCGAAACGCCGGAAGCCGTGAAGCTGACCGGCACGTATCACAACCTCCTTCGCATGTGGGGCGACACATGAGCGGCGATTCGCCCGCCTGGGTGAACCTGCATGAGCTGGCGGACGCCGCCGGCCCGAAGCTCAGCGCACAGGCCGCCGCCTACTTCAACGGTGGCGCCGGGGACGAACACACGCTCGCTGCCAATCCAGCCGATTGGCAGCGTTTGCATTTGTGGCCCCGCACCTTGGCCCCGCTGGATGGCAGCCACACCCGCACGATGATCGGCCCGAATGCAGTGGCACACCCGATCTGGCTGGCCCCGGTGGCCTACCAGCAACTGGCGCACCCGGAAGGTGAAGTGGCCACGGCAATGGCCGCTGCCGCGCAGAGTGCGGGCATGGTGCTGTCGTCGCAGTCGAGCGTGGCGGTGGAAGATGTGGCGAACGCGATGCGCACCGTGGCTGACCCGGCTGGCGATGTTGCGCCACTGTGGTTCCAGCTGTACTGGCAGCCCGACCGCGCGCTGACGCTGAACCTGATCCAGCGGGCCGAAGCTGCCGGCTGCAGCGCGCTGGTGTTGACGGTGGACGCCCCCGTGCACGGTGTGCGCGACTGCGAACGCCGTGCCGGCTTCAGCCTGCCGGCCGGCGTGCGTGCCGTGCACCTGCCCCACGGCGTGGCCCAGGCCAGCACGCTGGCGCCCCTGCTGCAGGCCGCACCCACCTGGCACGACCTGAACTGGCTGCGTGAACACACCCGGCTGCCGATCTGGCTCAAGGGCGTGTTGCACCCGGCGGATGCCGCTTTGGCACGCACCGCCGGCATGGATGGCCTGATCGTGTCGAACCATGGCGGACGAACCTTGGACACCTGCGTGAGCACCGCCTGGGCTTTGCCTCGCGTGGCCGACGCCGTGCAGGGCGAGCTGCCCTTGCTCGTGGACGGCGGCATTCGCCGTGGCACCGACGTGCTCAAGGCCGTGGCCCTGGGCGCACAAGGCGTGTTGATCGGCCGGCCGCAGGTGCACGCCCTGGCCTGCGGCGGCGCGCTGGGCGTGGCCCGGATGATCCGGCTGCTGCGTGACGAGCTGGCGGTGGCCATGGCGCTGTGCGGCTGCAGTGATCTGCGTCACGCCAACCGCGATTTGCTGGCCTGAGCACGGCCCCGAACGCAATCTGTCAAAGCCCCCTCGTCCAGCAGATGGGCAAGCGGGCTTTATCATTCGGGCCATGCAGCAACCCCGCGACGTGGCAGCGATCCGCCTCGACAACGCCCTCATCCTGTTCGACGAATTCGTGCGCAGCGCCGCGAAGAACGCAGACGCAGCCACCCTCCGCGGCCTCGAGCGGCGTTTCGCCGAACGGCTGCAGATCCAGCCCAGCTACTGGAGCCAGATCAAGGGCCGCTCGCGGCAGATCGGTGAGCGCCTGGCGCGCCAGTTTGAGCAGTGCTGCAACAAGCCCTGGGGCTGGATGGATCAGGCGCAAGGGCCTGCCGCCACGCCCGTGGCCGACATCGCCCCGGATGACCTGACGCCGCAGGACGACGACGAGCGCTTCATCGTGGGCCTGGTGCTGACGTACTACCGGCGGCACCCGCAGAAGGCCCGCACCCGGTTGCTGGATCTGCTGGGCGAGGTGCTGATGCCGCCGGCAACTGCGCCAGCCAGTGCGCCGTCAGCAGCCCCCTCAGCCGCGGCGTCCAAAGTGGCGCCAGGCGCCACCGCCGGCAAGCCGGGCGCCGCCAAGCCAGCCGCAGCCCCGGTAGACGACATGCAAGGCCTTTGGCTGCAGGCCGCTGGCCGCGTGGCCCCGCTAAAGAACAAGCGCTGAGGCGCCAGCCTCATCGACACGACGTGCCCGCAGCCGGGAGGCTGCAGCGGCGCCGTGCCGTGCCTTGCTTTGTCTTGATTGGGCTGATAAAAAACACTTGCGCAAGATAATCATTCGTTTATCATTTGACGCACATCAGGGCACTTCAACGCCTTGATGTTGTTTGAACCCTCGGCCCGTGCGCTGCACCGGCCCCAGCCGTTCCCAGTCTGAAGACCTGCACGCGCCCCGGCGCCCACGCGGTCTGCCCCGTGTTTCATCTGCTGCTTCCGGACTCGCCCTGCGCGAGGCTGAGCCGCGCTTTTGCCGACAGCTTCCCGCTGTCATCTGCATCAAGGAGTTCGCCATGTCCTTCGTCATCCAAACCTCCAAGCCCCGCAACCCGCTGGTCGCACTGGCACGACAACGCGTGGCCGGTGCACACGGCCCGAACAACAGTGCCCGCCGCCAAGCCGACCGACGTGCGTTGGCACGCGAAATCGCGCGTGTCGACGCTGACCGCCGCAGTCCCTGAAGCCATCCCCCCCCCTCGCGCCTGCCCCAGATGAAATGCACGGCAAGGCGCCCCCCTGGAGACTCACATGCTTCGCCCCTTGCTCACCGTGCATGGCGTTTTGTCGCCCCGCCTTGCCAGCCACGCCTATCGCTACAGCGCCGCACGCGGCTTGCGGCTCGTGGCAGCCACGCTCTTGCGCCTCTCGCGCCGCCTGACCGCCGCGCAACCCGCCGCCCTGTACAAGCGCCCGATCACCGACCTGCCCCGGCTGGAATTCCACGCCGAAGCCGGTGCGCCCGAGGGCGCCTTGTATGTTGACGGCGAGTATGTCGGGCACCTGCCGCTGACCCGGCTTTGATTGCCCGGCGGCCCGGGCCGAGGGTGGCTGCGGCATGACCCGGGACGGCAACGTCAAGTTACCGTCCACAATGCCGATATCCCAGGAAGGATGACCCTCGGCCCGCCCATGTCCGCCACACCTTCGATCCCCACCGCCCCGCGCCGCATGCCCCTGGATGTGGCCGGCTGGGTGCGGTACTTCCAGCTGGTTGAAATTCCGGTGCTGGCCCAGACAGCCGGCGAACTGGAGGACATGCGTGCCAATGAGGACGCGGTCGACGCCCGGATGATCGGTGAAGTGGTGTCTGCAGACCCCTTGATGACGCTGAAGCTGCTGGCCCACACCTCCAGCCTGCACCGTGTCGGCCGGCTGAACTCGGACGTGGAAACCGTGACCGAGGGCCTGGTGCTGATGGGTATCACGCCGTTCTTCAATACCTTCGGGCCGCAACCCACGGTGCAGCAGCATCTGGAGGAACAGCCCGCAGCGCTGGCCGGCTTGATGTCGGTGGTCCAACGCTCGCACCGCGCCGCCAAGTTCGCACTCGGCTTCGCGGCGCACCGGCTGGACCCGGATGTGGCGGTCATCTACGAAGCCGCCTTGCTGTATGACTTCACCGAGATGCTGCTGTGGCTGCACGCCCCCGCGCTGGCCCTGGAAATCCAGCAGCGCCAGCTGAATGACCCGTCGCTGCGCAGCGTGACAGCCCAGCGCGACGTGTTGAATGTGACGCTGCAAGACATCCAGCAAAGCCTGCTGCGCAGCTGGCGCCTGCCTGAATTGCTGCTGCGCATCACCGACGAGCGCCACCAGGAAGCCACGCAGGTGCGCAACGTGCTGCTGGCGATTCGCCTCGCCCGGCACAGCGCCAAAGGCTGGGACAACCCCGCCCTGCCCGACGACATCACCGACCTCAGCCACTTGCTGAACATGGCCCCCGCGCATGTGCAGCGCCTGGTGACCGACCTCGACGCCTGAGCCCCCCCCATTCGGATGAGGCGCTCAGGACACGCCCCCTCGTGAGGGCGATGGTGCAATGCGACATGAATCGAGACACTGAAGGTCTTAATTCACAAGGCTGTTGTTGTCATGACACCCGAACTGGCACGTCGCTGCGAACTCTTTCTCTTTTGCGCCATGGCCGCGGCCGTGGGGGCGGGGCTTTGGGTGGTGCCCGCGTTTGACATCTTCGGAGCTCTTCAGCGCCTGCAGGCACCGTTCGGCCTGATTGCGGCGGTCAGCCATGTGCTGCTGGCCTGGCTGAGCGGCGAGCTGGTGCTGGCGCGGCTGGCGCGTCGCCATCACTCAGCCTGGCAACGCCGTGCGGTGCGTGCAGGCCTGGTGGTGCTGGTGATGGGTGCGATGGCCGTGTGGATGTCGTCGCTGTGGCACCCGCACGGCGCGGATGCCCGGGCGCTGCTCTGGCTGCAGATGCTGCCCTTGTGGCTGTGGCCGGCCGGCCTGATGGGGCCGCGCCAGGGCCGGCTGCCGCAGTACCTGCGTGACGCCCAGCGCGACATGGCGACGGCCACCGACAGCGGCCAGCACCTGCAGCATGACACGGGCTCGATGAAGTCCGCCGAGATCAACCGCGTCGGCCACATGGCACTGGTGAACCCGAACAGCCTTACCGGCTTCGCCGCCCCGGCCGAACACCGACGCGACCATCAACGCGCCCCGCTGCGTGACACGCGCCGCGTCGCCTCGCTGCGCAGCGGCACCGTCACCCCCCGCGACCGCCTGGCCGCCTGAGGTTTCAGCCTGCGAGGGCCAACGGCTTGGCGCCCAAGGCGGTGACCAGCCCGTGGCTCAGGCGATTGACCAGACCGTAAATCGACAACTGCGGGTTCGCGCCGATGCTCGTCGGGAAGATCGAGCCGTCGTGCACCGAGAGGTTGTCAATCTGCCAGTGAACGCCATCTGGCCGCACCACGCCTTGCGAGGCATCGGCCGCCATGCCGCAGCCGCCCATCACGTGGGCGCTCACCACCTTGGTCAGATGCGGCTTCATCGGCAGCGCCTGGATGGTGGCTTTGGCCTGGGCCCACGTGCGCTGTGACCCGGCCTGCTCGTGCACCGGGAAGACCTCGCGGGCCCCGGCCGCGAACTGCAGCTCAGCCATGCTCAGCAAGGCGCGACGCGCACCTTCCATCACGAATGGCGTGAGCGGGTAATCCAGCTCCGGCGTCCCGTCACCTCGCAGCCGCACCTGACCGCCGGGCGCTTCCGGATGGAAACCATCGCGCAACAGCGCCAGCAGCGTGTGGGTGTTCGGAAACTGCTTCAGCAGCGCCGCCTGCTGGGTGCCGAAGCCGACCAGCGAGCTCGCGAAGATCACCGGGTGCATCGGAGGCGCTTCCAGCTTGTAGCCAATCGGCCCGTCCACGGGCTGGGTGTGCAGGAAGTGGTCTGAGTAGATGGTCTGCGGGGCGCCCTGCCAGCCGGCCACGGTCTGATCGAACACGGCCGCCGACATCACCACCGGATGCAGGAAGGTGCGCACGCCCAGGCGCTGGTGCGGGTCGGGCAATTTGGAGCGCAGCATCAGGCCGGGTGAGTTGATGGCGCCACCGGCCACCACCACATGCCTGGCCACGATGCGCGTGCCGCCACTGGTGGCTGGGTTGCCATCGGCCTGCATTGGCGCCACCAGCACCGCCTCGACGTGGTTGTTGCGCACCTCCAGCGTCATCGCCCGCGTTTGCACCAGCAGGCGAGCGCCCGCGTCGAGGGCCGTGGGCAAGGTGGTCACCAGCATCGACTGCTTGGCGTTGGTCGGGCAACCGAGACCGCAGGAGCCGAGGTTCCAGCAACCCTTCACGTTGCGCCGGATGCTGGACGCTTCGATGCCGAGCTTCTTCGCCCCCGTGCGCAGCAACTCGTTGTTTTCATTCGGCGCCGTCAACCAGTCGCTGATGTTCAGGCGGGCCTCGGCCTGGGCGAACCACGGCGCCATCGAGGCTTCGCCGAACTCCTTCAGACCGAAGTGCTCAGCCCAGTGCGCCAGCGTGGACGGCGGCGTGCGGAACGAGCTGGTCCAGTTGACCGTGGTGGAGCCCCCGACGCTGCGGCCCTGCAGGATGTTGATGGCCTTGTCTGCCGTCTTGCGGGCGGCACTTTCCTGGTACAGGCTGGGGTAGGCCTCAGCTTCCAGCTGGCGGAAATCGGTACTGGATTTCAGCGGGCCTTCTTCGATGATCACGACGTCCAGGCCGGCACGCGAGAGCATCTCGGCGGTGATGCCGGCGCCCGCCCCGCTGCCGATGATGGCGACGTCACAGGTGATCTGGGCAGGGGCGCTGCCGTGCGGCCCGCCCATCACTTTCCAGCCGCGTTGCAGGCCGGCACGAATGGGGTCAGGAATGCTGGCAGGCGTGGCCGAAGCCACCGGCGGCAGAGTGGTCGTCATGCGCTTGATGCTGTTCAGAGGGCCCGCGGGCCCGGGTAGCCCATCTGGGCCCAATGTGCGGCATCGGAAAACCAGGATGCCGTGGTGAGGTCACGCAGTGCGTGATAGATCTGCTGCCGGGTGTCCATGCTGCTCATGCGCATCATTTCCAGCGCCGCACTGACCTCCGCCACGCTCGCGGTTTCCCAGGGGGTGTGCAGTGACATCAGCGACCAGCGCCCGGCCGCGGAGGACAGCAGCGCCAGCAGATCAGACAACTCCTTGCGCGTGGCAGGCGGCAGGTTGGCCACCGTCAGCTCGAAGCGCCCAAGTTGCGCTTGCAGCGCCAGCGCGCGCGCCTCGGGGGCTGCGGGCAGCAGCCCGTCCAGCACCGCCGAACTGATCGCATTGACCATGGTTCTGGCGCCCGGACTCAGCTTGCCCGCCGACAAACCCGGCGCCCACAGCGCAGCCCCGGTACCGGCCACCGCGATGACGGCCCCTGCGCCCAGACTCAGGCGAAGCAGTGTTCTTCGTTGCATGCGGACAGTGTTTCATCTGCCGGAGGGCGTGGGTTAGGGATGCACCACTAGCCAGCGCCCTGACAAACCCTCGGCCGCCCGCTACGCTGGCGACATGGCAACACCCGCGCAAGACATTCTGGATGAGCTGTCCAAGGTGGAGGCGCTGCGTGAGCAACGTCGCGCCGATGTGGGCCTCGGCCAGCGCACCGCTGCGCTGCGTGATTACCAGCACCGGCGGTTCGCCCGCACCCATGCCGATCTGCTGACGCACCCCCAGTACGGTGCTGCGGCCCGTTTCTTTCTCGAAGACCTTTATGGCCCGACGGATTTTGGTGAACGAGACGCCCAGTTCGTGCGCATCGTGCCGGCCATCGTCCGCATGTTCCCGGCCGGCATCGTGGGCACCGTGCGGGAGCTGGCCGAGCTGCATGCCTTGTCTGAAGACCTCGACAACGCGATGGCACGCAACCTGGCAGGCAAGGGGCCGATCACCGCATCGCGGTACGTGGCGGCCTGGCAGGCCACGGGCCGCGCCAATGACCGGGCGCATCAATTGGCACTCGTCATGCGGGTCGGCGAACAACTCGACGTGATGACCCGCAGCCGGATGCTGCGCAACACGCTTCGCCTGATGCGCGTACCCGCCAGAACCGCAGGCCTGGCGGCCTTGCAGGCTTTTCTGGAACGGGGCTTCGACAGCTTCGCGGCCATGGGCGGTGCCGGGCCCTTTCTTGCGCAGCTGCAGGCGCGCGAGGCGCACCTGATGCAATGTCTGTTCGACTGCGCCGACAGCGACAAATCACCGGATGTCGCCAAAGCGATAGGACAACTACCGTAGCGCCAGCGCGCACTCTCACGCAGCATCGTGCCCTGATTCGATCTCAACTTTCAGGAACGTACGTGTCTGCACCTGTTTCCATCGCACAACCTTGGCTGTCCAACTACCCTGCCGGCGTTGCAGCCAACGTCGACATGTCCAGCTACGGCTCGCTGGTCGATTTGCTGGATGACGCCTGGCGCAAGCACGCCCAGCGCGACGCCGCCGTCTGCATGGGTGCACGTCTGACCTTCGGGCAGATCGACGACATGTCGCAGGCGCTGGCCGCCTGGATCCAGGCCAAGGGCCTGGTCAAGGGCGACCGCGTGGCGGTGATGATGCCGAACCTGCCGCAATACATGGCCGCCATCGGCGCGGTGCTGCGTGCGGGCTGCGTCGTGGTCAACGTCAACCCGTTGTACACCGCGCGTGAGCTGGAGCATCAGCTCAAGGATTCGGGCGCCAAGGCCATCATCGTCCTTGAGAACTTCGCCCACACGCTGGAAGAAGTGATTGACGCCACCGACGTGAAGCACGTGGTGCTGGCCGCCATGGGTGACCAGCTCGGCTTCTGGAAGGGTGCATTCGTGAATCTGGCGGTGCGCCATCTGAAGAAGATGGTGCCGGAGTTCCGCCTGCCGACCGACAAGGGCCGCACGCTCACCCGCTACAACATGGCGGTGGCCGAAGGCACTCGCCTGCCGTTCAAGCGCGTGCCCCTGACGCCTGACGACGTGGCCTTCCTGCAGTACACCGGCGGCACCACGGGCGTGTCCAAGGGCGCCACCCTGCTGCACCGCAACGTGGTGGCCAACATCCTGCAGACCGAAGCCTGGTTCAAGCCCATGCTCGACACCCTCGGCAACAAGCAGCTGACCGTCGTTTGCGCCCTGCCGCTGTATCACATCTTCGCCCTGACCATCTGCTACATGATGGGCGCGCGCCTGGGCATGAAGAACCTGCTGATCCCCAACCCGCGCGACATCCCTGGCCTGATCAAGACGCTGTCGCAGCACAAGGTCAACATGTTCCCGGCGGTGAACACGCTGTTCAACGCGCTGGCGAACGACCCGGAATTTGCGCGTCTCGACTTTTCTGAACTGCGCGTCTCCAACGGTGGCGGCATGGCGGTGCAGCAGGCCACGGCCGAGAAGTGGCTGAAGATCACTGGCTGCCCGGTGGTCGAGGGCTACGGCCTGTCGGAGACCTCACCGGTGGCCACCAGCAACCGCCTGGACACCAGCGAGTTCACCGGCACGATCGGCTTGCCGATTCCGTCCACCGACATCGCCATCCGCGATGACGACGGCAAGGACATGCCGTTCGGGCAGCCAGGCGAAATCTGCATCCGCGGCCCGCAGGTGATGGCCGGTTACTGGAACCGCCCGGACGAAACCGCGAAGGTCATGACCGACGACGGCTTCTTCAAGAGCGGCGACGTGGGCATCATGGACGAGCGGGGCTACGTGCGCATCGTTGACCGCAAGAAGGACATGATCCTGGTCTCGGGCTTCAATGTGTACCCGACGGAAATCGAGCAGGTCGTGAACCTGCACGCCGGCGTGCTGGAGTGCGCAGCGGTGGGCGTGCCTGATCCGAAGTCGGGTGAGGCCGTGAAGCTGTACGTGGTGAAGAAGGATCCTTCGCTGGACGAAGAAGACATCGCCGCCTACTGCCGCGACAACTTCACCGCCTACAAGCGGCCGCGCTACATCGAGTTCCGCGATGAGCTGCCGAAGTCCAACGTCGGCAAGGTGCTGCGCCGCGAGCTGCGCACGACCACGGCGGCATGAGCGACCGGCCACCTCAGGGTGGCTTCGCTGCCCTGGCCGATGCGCTGGGGCTGCAGCTGCTGCAGCGCGATTGGCTGTCGGCCAACAACATCGTGTTTGCGGCCTGCGGCGACACCACATCGGTCGTGGTGGATACGGGCTACGCCCGCCATGCGCCGCTCACCAGCGCCCTGGTCAGCCATGCATTGAAGGGTGCGCCGCTCGCGCGCATCATCAATACCCACCTCCACTCGGACCACTGCGGCGGCAACCGCCACCTGCAGACCATCCACCAAGTTCAAACCCATGTGCCTGCGCCCTCCCTGAAGGCGGTGCAGGTATGGGACGAGGACCTGCTGACCTACCGCACCACCGGCCAGTTCTGCGAACGCTTTGCAGCTGATCATGCGTTGCACGACGGCGATGTGCTGGACCTGGGCGCAGCCAGCTGGCGGGTGGTGGATGCGCCGGGGCATGACCCGGATGCCTTGATGCTCTTCGAGCCCCATAGCCGCACGCTGATCGCGGGTGATGCGCTGTGGGAAGACCGCCTCGCCATCATTTTCCCCGAGCTCGAAGGCGGGCCGGGCTTCCAGCAGACCCGGGCCACCTTGGCGCTGATCGAGCAGCTGGCTCCGCACTGGGTGATCCCGGGCCATGGCCGCCCGTTTGAGGCTGTGGAAGAGGCCCTGCGCGCCAGCAGGCAACGACTGGATGCCTTCGAGGCCAACCCGGCACGGCACACACGCCATGCGGCCCGGGCGCTGTTGATGTTCCACATGATGGAGCACCAGATGCTGGGCGAAGGCGTGCTGCATGACTGGCTGCTGCAGACGCCGCTGTTCATGCAGATGTGTGCGCTGATCCGTGCTGAAACCGAATCCCAGACGGCATGGGCCACGCGGCTGGTGCAGGGCCTGGTCGACGACGGGCTGCTGGTGCGCAGCGACAACAAGCTCCACTTGTCGACAGCCGATTGAACGCGCCCGAGGCGCCACAATCAACCCATGCCCCTGCATCGGCGCGTGTTCTTCATTGGCGGGTTTGATCCTCGCAGCCCTCGGCACACCTGGCGGCTGTTCCGCCAGGCTGCGCAGGCCCATCCCGCGTCCGCCCTTGGCGAAGAGATCGTACTGACCGCGCCCGAGGCCAGTGGCAGCCGGGCTGAAGCCGACTGGCAGGTGTCCGGCGAAACGATCGCCCGCAGCCAATTCCAGATATGGGCCTGGGACGACATCGTGCGGCAGCACTGGCGCAGAACACCGTGGCGTGTCCTGCGCGATCTGTGGGTAGTTTATGTGCGCGCGGCCAGCGAGGGCTTGCTGTCACAGGTTCGCCGGCAGGCACCGGCCGCGTTCTGGCTGAGCGTGGTGCCCTGCCTCATGGTGGTTGGCGTTGTGCTCTTGATCGTGATGGCGGGCATCACGCTTGCCGCGCTGCAAACCCGCATCAGCTGGTTGAACGGTCCGCTCGGCGCATCCCTGCCCTGGCTGCTGGCGTTGACGATGGGTGCATTGGCCTGGTGGCGGCTCAGCGTTCGCCTGGATGTGACCTGGCTGCTGCGCCTCTTCGGCTTCACCTGGACCCAGTCCAATCAGCAGGTCGACCACATGGACGCGCGCATGTCGGACTGGGCAGCTTCGGTCATCAGCGCCGCGAGTGAGGAGCATTGCGACGAGGTGCTGATCGTCGCTCACAGCACGGGCGGCATGTGGGCGGTCTCTGTGCTGGCTCAGGCCCTGCGCCAGGCACCCTGGCTGGGCCAGCGCGGCCCGCAGCTGGGTTTGCTCACGCTCGGGCACTGCATGCCGATCTTGTCTGGCCTGCCGAGCGCGCAATCATTCAGGGCCGATCTGCAACTGCTGCAGGCGCATGGCGCGCTGACCTGGCTGGACGTGAGCGCACCAGCAGACTGGGCCGCCTTTGCGCGAGTGCCTCCGTGGCTCGGCGAAGGCCAGGCGCGGCTGCGGCAATGTTCTCCGCGCTTTCACCAGACCTTGTCGATCCCACATTACCAGGCGTTGCTGGCAGACCGACATGCGCTGCACATGCAGTATCTGCGTGCACCCGACGTGGCAGGCGGATACGATCCAGTCAGCTGGATCTTCGGCCCTGACACCCTGCAAAAGCGGTACGCCGACATGGCGCCCACAACCCCATCGGCATGAGCCACTTCTGCCCTCATTACCCGCCGCCGTCGGCCAAGCGCCCTTCAGCCTGGCGGATGTTCTTCAGCAAGCGCCGCTCGTGGCTCGACGGCCTGTACGCGCGCAGCTACGAGATGAAGATGGGCGAGGTGCGGCTGCCCGGCCTCGACTTGTTCATGGTGAACGAGCCTGCCGTGGTGCGCCGCGTGCTGGTGGAGCAGTCGAAGGCGTTTCCGAAAGCCGCCCTGCTGGCCGATGCCTTGCGGCCCTTGCTGGGCGACAGCATCTTCACGACCAATGGCGCCGTGTGGGAGCGCCAGCGCAGCCTGATGAACCCGTCGTTCGAGGCGGCGCGGGTGTCCCTGGTGTACGGCCGCATGTGCGAAGCCGCCGAGGCGATGCTGCAGCGGCTGCGGGCCATGCCCGATGGCGTGGAGTTGGACGTGGACGTGGAGATGACCCACGTGGCCGCCGACATCATCTTGCGCACCATCCTGTCGCAGCCCCTGGACGGCGTCGAGGCACGGCGGGTTTTCGAGGCGTTCGAGCGCTACCAGGTGCTGGCGCCGCGGCTGATGCTGCCGGCGTTTTTTGGTGTGCGCTGGCTGCGGCCCTGGTGGGAAAAGCGGCGCAGCCAACAGGCCGCCACCGAGATCCGCGACTTGCTGGCCGCCATGATCAAGCCACGTTTCGAGGCCCATGCCAGTGGTGATGACGCAGGCTTGTCGGATGACATCCTGGGGTCGCTGCTGCGCGCTCGCGACCCGGACACTGGCGCGGGTTTCAGCTTCGACGAATTGGTCGATCAGGTGGCCATGCTCTTCCTGGCGGGACATGAAACCTCCGCCAGCGCACTCTCATGGTCCCTGCATCTGCTGGCGCATGCCGAGGACGTGCAGGAGCGCCTGCACGTCGAGGTGGTGCCCCACGATCTGCTGACCGAGCCGGGCGGGCCATCGGTGCTCAAGGACTTGCCGCTGACGCGCAATGTCTTCCGGGAGACGCTCCGACTGTTTCCGCCGGTGGGCTTCCTGGCGCGCGAGAGTGCTGAAGGGTGCACGCTGCGAGACAAGCATGTGCCTGCAGGCGCGGCGGTGATCGTGTCGCCCTGGCTCATCCACCGACACCGCCAGCTTTGGCAAGATCCGGATGTGTTCAACCCCGATCGTTACGACTCCGGTGATGCTGCTGCGGACCAGGCCACGCGCGAGTCGCTGCGTCAGGCTTATCTGCCGTTCGGCATGGGGCCGCGGGTGTGCATCGGCACGGCGTTTGCGCTGCAGGAGGCCAGCCTCATCCTGGCAAGCTTTTGTCGGGAATTCCGGGTGGCGCCCGTGCCAGGCCACGTGCCGGAGCCCGTGGGTCGGTTGACGGTGCGCTCAGCCAACGGTATCCGGTTGCTGCTGTCGAAGAGGATGTTGTCGGCATGAAAGAGCGCATGGTGGGCTTCCTGCTGATGACGGCCATCGTGCCGCTGGCGGTCGCCGGGTATTTGCTGCTGGTGGGGGTCGGCTTCTTTGGCCGAACGTCTCGCGGCCGCGCAGGTGTGCGTGCGCTCGACCATTTCGTGAACGCCACCTTGTTCAACGGCTATGCGTGGGAGTCGGTGTCGTCACACGCGTGGCGCATGCGCGAGCGGCGTTGGGCGCGCGTCGTCATCTGGTGCACCGACCATTTCCAGAAGGGTCACTGCCAGCGCGCCAACAAGCGAGAGCAGCCGATGGTGGATCTGATGCTGAGCAAGGGGCTGCACAAGCAGACCATCTTCTGATGACAGCCAGTTCCCTGCCTGCTCCTGACGTGGCCGCAGCGCCTGTGCGCCGTCGCCTGGTCTGCTACTTCAGCGGCTTCGATCCGCAAGGGCCCGGGCACTATCACCAGCTGTTCAAGGACGAGGCAGCGAAGCAGTCCCAGGTGAGCGGCTATGCGCTCGAGGTCGGGCCGCGCAAGAAGGTGACAGCGGACATTGTTGCGTGGGAGGTGCGAGGCGAGTTCCCTGATGACGCCTGTTCAGCGGCGGTGGTCGACACGCGTGTTGAATTCCTGCGTTGGGACGACCTGATCCGGGCCCATTGGCCTCGTGGTCGCCGGGCCGTATTGGCCACTGTCGCATGGGCCTCCTGGGAAGGCTGGCGGCAGGGTGTGCTGATGCGCACGCTGCGGCAGTCCTGGCCATTTTTCCTCACCATCGGTGCGCCCAGCATCTGGTTGGCGCTTGTCCTGCTCAGCGGCTTGATACTGGCCCTCTCGTGGCCGGGTTCGGGCAGCTCGACGGCGATGGTTCTCTTCGGCGCTGCTGTGCTGACATGGGCGTGCGGACTGGTCGGCGTCGCCTGGTGGGCTGACAAGCGTATGCGCCTGGGCTGGCTCTTGCGGAGCCTGGCTTTCATCATCAGGCAGGGACGCGGAGAAATTGATGGCCTTGCGCCGCGTGTGCAGGGCTTTTGCAAGCACGTCGAGAGGCAGATCCGCAGCGGTGCGTTCGACGAAGTCATCATCGTCGGACACAGCTCCGGCGCCATGCTGGCAATGTCGGTGATGGCGGAGGCGCTGAGATCGCTGCGCACAGCCGCTGACACCGATGGCGGCGACGACGCTCATCCAGGCTGCCAGCTCAGTTTATTGACACTCGGCCACTGCACACCACTGCTGTCGGTCCAACCGGCCGCGCAGTGGTTCCGTGATGATGTGTCTACCTTGCTCGGCTCGAAGGCTGTGTCGTGGGTGGACTATGCCGCTCCACCCGACGGGTGCTGCTTTTCCCTTCAAGATCCCAGTCTCGGTCTGCAGAGCGCCACTCAGTCGGCCTATCGCCCCAAGTGCCTGAACCCGCGGTTTGCAGAGCTGTTCGCAGGTGAACGCTATCAGGCCATTCGCCGCGACAAGTTTCGCTGCCACTTTCAGTACGTCATGGCTGGCGACCTTCGGTCGAGCTATGACTACTTCGCCATGACGTGCGGGCCGCGGACTTTGCCACAGTGGCATGCGCACATGCCGTCGGTGGTCGGCTGGCGTGGTTTCTGGACATTCGGCGGACCACGCCTGTGAACGTCGTTGTTGCCACCCTCGGCAGCCGCGGCGATCTGCATCCGTTTCTCGCCATCGCCAGGGCCATGCACGAGCAGGGGCACAAGGTCCACGTTCTTTCACAGGAATCGCATCGCGTCGAAGTGGAGAGTCAGGGTCTGCGATTCATTGCGATCGCGACTCATAGAGATTACGAGCGCACCCTTGCCCACCCCGACTTGTGGCATCCCATTCGAGGCTTCGGCGTGTTGTGGCGGCATCTGGCCGTCCCGGCCATAGGACCCACCATGACCGCCCTCGCCGCATTGCGCAACGAGCATGGACCGCGATTGACTGTGCTGGCGTCTCCCATGGTCGTTGGCGCGCGCTTGGCTGCGGAGCTTGATCAGGTTCGCTTGATAACCGGCCACACGGCACCGCAGGGCATCCGCAGTCATCAGCACCCGATGTATGTCGGCGGCTACCTGGTGCCCAGCTGGGTCGGCGATTTCGGCCGCGCCGCCTTGTGGCGGCTGATCGATCAATACAAACTAGACCCGCTCGCTCGAAGCACATTGGGAAAATGGCGTACGCAACTTGGACTACCTGCGCTGGAGAAGGGCGCATTTGCCCACTGGATCCATTCTCCAGAGCTGGTGATCGGTTTGTTCGACGCGCGCTTGGGAGAACTGCCGACCGACTGGCGAACAAGCGTTGAGATGACAGGCTTCCCGCTCTACGAGGCACATAGGCACAACGCCGTCCCGACGGAGTTGCTTCCTCCAGGCCCTATCGACGTCGTCCTGTATGGAGGCCCGCAGGGCCACCCAAGCCGTTCCCACATCGAGCAGTTGGGCGTTCAAGCCGCAGCCCGCGGCCTGCACACTTTGTTGATAGGCACGGCGCCTAGCGGCGAAGCACCTGGTCGCCTGAAGACAATGCCAACCGTGGATATGCCGAGTGCGCTCGACCAAGCACGGCTACTCGTACACCACGGCGGAATCGGCACGGCTGCCCAAGCACTAGCTGCCAACTGTCCGCAGCTCATCATTCCGGCCGCTTACGACCAGCACGACAACAGCTATCGGCTCAACGGTGGCCTCCAGCCGGCGCAGGTCACTCTTGAGATGCTTATCGCGAAGGTTTCTGGACCTCGCCAAAGCCCGTTAGCCGGATCAAGCGGGCAGTACAGCAGACCCGGAGCACCAAACCGTGGGGTATTGCGCGCCGCCGCGCTAATTGCCGACGAGTAGCCCGACTCGCCTTATGGTGAGAACATGCCGGTAGGCTCTAGAAACGAGAAAAGCCCACTGGCAACTGCCAGTGGGCTTTCAGGATTATTAGCCTGACGATGTCCTACTTTCACACGGGAACCCGCACTATCATCGGCGCTGAGTCGTTTCACTGTCCTGTTCGGGATGGGAAGGAGTGGGACCAACTCGCTATGGTCATCAGGCTTAAACTTTTTGCCACATCCACGGCGCTCTTCGCTCGCCCTGTCGGGTCTGCTCGAGCTGGCCGGGAGGGCCAATTCAAAGAGTCAAATCAGATTTTATATGATTGCGTACACCACTACGGGCATAACTGTTTTCAATACTCAACCAATCCACTGACGTAGACATTCTACATCAAAGTTATAGGGTCAAGCCTCACGAGCAATTAGTACTGGTTAGCTTAACGCATTACTGCGCTTCCACACCCAGCCTATCAACGTCCTGGTCTCGAACGACTCTTCAGGGGGCTCAAGGCCCCGGCAAGACTCATCTTGAGACGAGTTTCCCGCTTAGATGCTTTCAGCGGTTATCTCTTCCGCACTTAGCTACTCGGCAATGCCACTGGCGTGACAACCGATACACCAGAGGTGCGTCCACTCCGGTCCTCTCGTACTAGGAGCAGGCTCTCTCAATCTTGCAGCGCCCACGGAAGATAGGGACCAAACTGTCTCACGACGTTTTAAACCCAGCTCACGTACCTCTTTAAATGGCGAACAGCCATACCCTTGGGACCGGCTACAGCCCCAGGATGAGATGAGCCGACATCGAGGTGCCAAACACCGCCGTCGATATGAACTCTTGGGCGGTATCAGCCTGTTATCCCCAGAGTACCTTTTATCCGTTGAGCGATGGCCCTTCCATACAGAACCACCGGATCACTTTGTCCTACTTTCGTACCTGCTCGACTTGTCAGTCTCGCAGTCAAGCACGCTTATGCCAATGCACTATCACCACGATTTCCGACCGTGGCTAGCGTACCTTCGAACTCCTCCGTTACACTTTGGGAGGAGACCGCCCCAGTCAAACTGCCCACCATACACTGTCCCCAATCCCGATAAGGGACCAAGGTTAGAACCTCAAACACACCAGGGTGGTATTTCAACGTCGGCTCCACCTGATCTAGCGACCAGGTTTCAAAGCCTCCCACCTATCCTACACAGATCTGTTCAAAGTCCAATGTAAAGCTACAGTAAAGGTTCATGGGGTCTTTCCGTCTTTCCGCGGGGAGATTGCATCATCACAAACATTTCAACTTCGCTGAGTCTCTGGAGGAGACAGTGTGGCCATCGTTACGCCATTCGTGCAGGTCGGAACTTACCCGACAAGGAATTTCGCTACCTTAGGACCGTTATAGTTACGGCCGCCGTTTACTGGGACTTCAATCAAGAGCTTGCACCCCATCATTTAATCTTCCAGCACCGGGCAGGCGTCACACCCTATACGTCGACTTTCGTCTTTGCAGAGTGCTGTGTTTTTAATAAACAGTCGCAGCCACCGATTCTCTGCGGCCTCATTGGGCTTCTGGAGTAAATCCATACACCTACTAAAGGCACACCTTCTTCCGAAGTTACGGTGTCAATTTGCCGAGTTCCTTCTCCAGAGTTCTCTCAAGCGCCTGAGAATACTCATCACGCGCACCAGTGTCGGTTTGCGGTACGGTCGTCTATAGCTGAAGCTTAGTGGCTTTTCCTGGAAGCAGGGTATCACTCACTTCGTCTGCAAGCAGACTCGTTATCACCCCTCATCTAAGCCCGGCGGATTTGCCTACCAGGCACGACTACAGGCTTGAACCAACATTTCCAACAGTTGGCTGAGCTAACCTTCTCCGTCCCCACATCGCACTATAGATCGGTACAGGAATATTGACCTGTTTCCCATCAGCTACGCATCTCTGCCTCGCCTTAGGGGCCGACTCACCCTACGCCGATGAACGTTGCGTAGGAAACCTTGCGCTTACGGCGAGGGGGCTTTTCACCCCCTTTAACGCTACTCATGTCAGCATTCGCACTTCTGATACCTCCAGCAGACCTCACGATCCACCTTCACAGGCGTACAGAACGCTCTCCTACCACTCACAGTAAACTGTGAATCCGCAGCTTCGGTAACTGGCTTAGCCCCGTTACATCTTCCGCGCAGGACGACTCGATCAGTGAGCTATTACGCTTTCTTTAAATGATGGCTGCTTCTAAGCCAACATCCTGACTGTTTTAGCCTTCCCACTTCGTTTCCCACTTAGCCAATTTTGGGGACCTTAGCTGGCGGTCTGGGTTGTTTCCCTCTTGAGTCCGGACGTTAGCACCCGGTGCTCTGTCTCCCAAGCTGTACTCATCGGTATTCGGAGTTTGCAATGGTTTGGTAAGTCGCCATGACCCCCTAGCCATAACAGTGCTCTACCCCCGATGGTAATACTTGAGGCACTACCTAAATAGTTTTCGGAGAGAACCAGCTATCTCCAGGTTTGTTTAGCCTTTCACCCCTATCCACAGCTCATCCGCTAGTTTTGCAACACTAGTCGGTTCGGACCTCCAGTGCGTGTTACCGCACCTTCATCCTGGCCATGGATAGATCACCTGGTTTCGGGTCTACACCCAGCGACTAGACGCCCTATTCGGACTCGGTTTCCCTTCGCCTTCCCTATTCGGTTAAGCTTGCCACTGAATGTAAGTCGCTGACCCATTATACAAAAGGTACGCAGTCACCCCTGAGGGCTCCTACTTTTTGTATGCATGCGGTTTCAGGATCTATTTCACTCCCCTCCCGGGGTTCTTTTCGCCTTTCCCTCACGGTACTAGTTCACTATCGGTCGATTACGAGTATTTAGCCTTGGAGGATGGTCCCCCCATATTCAGACAGGATTTCACGTGTCCCGCCCTACTTGTCGTGCACTTAGTTCCACAAATCTCTTTTTCCATACGGGGCTATCACCCGCTCTGGCCGGACTTTCCATTCCGTTCTGATAAGAGTCTTGCTAAAGAGCACAGGCTGTTCCGATTTCGCTCGCCACTACTTTCGGAATCTCGGTTGATGTCTTTTCCTCGAGCTACTGAGATGTTTCAGTTCACCCGGTTCGCCTCGCATACCTATGTATTCAGTATGCGATACCTCTTGCGAGGTGGGTTCCCCCATTCGGAAATCTCCGGATCAAAGCTAATTTGCCAGCTCCCCGAAGCTTATCGCAGGCTATCACGTCCTTCGTCGCCTGTAATCGCCAAGGCATCCACCACATGCACTTAGTCACTTGACCCTATAACTTTGACGTCCAATGCTTCAGACGCCGGTCAAGGACTGGTTACCAATCACCCACGCTAGAGTGATCAGTATTTTTGAGTATTCACGTTATGCCGTTCTTCATACCTCTTCTTTAAAGAGTTGAAGTTTGGTGACGCAATCATAGGTTGCCGACGGCACGGTGCACTGCAAGCCCTAGAGCCCACAATACTTTCCGCCGACAACACTGATTCGACTCTTTGAATTGTTAAAGAACAACAGCCTTCTATCGAAGACAAACCCAAGATCCTGCTCTCGCAGAAGCTTGGGTTTGCACCCGACACGATAAGAAGTTAATGGTGGAGGATGACGGGATCGAACCGACGACCCCCTGCTTGCAAAGCAGGTGCTCTCCCAGCTGAGCTAATCCCCCATTCTTCGCAGAACAAGTTGGTGGGTCTGGTTGGATTCGAACCAACGACCCCCGCCTTATCAAGACGGTGCTCTAACCGACTGAGCTACAGACCCACGCTTTCCTACTCGGGGCGCGTGTGCCTGGCTACTTTTCTGCGTCAGCCTGACTTGTTAGCGGCCATCTTGACGCTCACCAGGCTCACACTTTCACCAATTAACTACTGTTGTGTTTTTCACAGCCGATAAGTGTGGGCGCAAGAATTTGAGTGAATTTTCCAGAAAGGAGGTGATCCAGCCGCACCTTCCGATACGGCTACCTTGTTACGACTTCACCCCAGTCACGAACCCTGCCGTGGTAATCGCCCCCCTTGCGGTTAGGCTAACTACTTCTGGCAGAACCCGCTCCCATGGTGTGACGGGCGGTGTGTACAAGACCCGGGAACGTATTCACCGCGACATTCTGATCCGCGATTACTAGCGATTCCGACTTCACGCAGTCGAGTTGCAGACTGCGATCCGGACTACGACCGGTTTTCTGGGATTAGCTCCCCCTCGCGGGTTGGCAGCCCTCTGTACCGGCCATTGTATGACGTGTGTAGCCCTACCCATAAGGGCCATGAGGACCTGACGTCATCCCCACCTTCCTCCGGTTTGTCACCGGCAGTCTCATTAGAGTGCCCTTTCGTAGCAACTAATGACAAGGGTTGCGCTCGTTGCGGGACTTAACCCAACATCTCACGACACGAGCTGACGACGGCCATGCAGCACCTGTGTTCTGATTCTCTTTCGAGCACTCCCACATCTCTGCAGGATTTCAGACATGTCAAGGGTAGGTAAGGTTTTTCGCGTTGCATCGAATTAAACCACATCATCCACCGCTTGTGCGGGTCCCCGTCAATTCCTTTGAGTTTCAACCTTGCGGCCGTACTCCCCAGGCGGTCAACTTCACGCGTTAGCTACGTTACTGAGAAGGAACCTTCCCAACAACCAGTTGACATCGTTTAGGGCGTGGACTACCAGGGTATCTAATCCTGTTTGCTCCCCACGCTTTCGTGCATGAGCGTCAGTGCAGGCCCAGGGGATTGCCTTCGCCATCGGTGTTCCTCCGCATATCTACGCATTTCACTGCTACACGCGGAATTCCATCCCCCTCTGCCGCACTCTAGCTATGCAGTCACAAATGCAGTTCCCAGGTTGAGCCCGGGGATTTCACATCTGTCTTGCATAACCGCCTGCGCACGCTTTACGCCCAGTAATTCCGATTAACGCTTGCACCCTACGTATTACCGCGGCTGCTGGCACGTAGTTAGCCGGTGCTTATTCTTCAGGTACCGTCATCCTCCCGAGTTATTAGCCCAGAAGATTTCTTCCCTGACAAAAGCGGTTTACAACCCGAAGGCCTTCTTCCCGCACGCGGCATGGCTGGATCAGACTTTCGTCCATTGTCCAAAATTCCCCACTGCTGCCTCCCGTAGGAGTCTGGGCCGTGTCTCAGTCCCAGTGTGGCTGGTCGTCCTCTCAGACCAGCTACAGATCGTCGCCTTGGTGAGCTTTTACCCCACCAACTAGCTAATCTGACATCGGCCGCTCCAATAGCGAGAGGTCTTGCGATCCCCCCCTTTCACCCTTAGGTCGTATGCGGTATTAATCCGGCTTTCGCCGGGCTATCCCCCACTACTGGGCACGTTCCGATGTATTACTCACCCGTTCGCCACTCGTCGCCAGGTTGCCCCGCGTTACCGTTCGACTTGCATGTGTAAGGCATGCCGCCAGCGTTCAATCTGAGCCAGGATCAAACTCTACAGTTCGATCTTGAATTTCGCTCAAAGAATTGAAGTGAACTTCACTTCCATGAGCATTTAAAGTCTTGCGACTCTGACATCTTGCGATGCCTGTCACTCGCCTTCAAACGCCCACGCTTATCGGCTGTTACTTGTTAAAGAGCAGTTGATCTTGCGATCTATCCAGCTTATCGCTGAAGGATGGGATCATAGCACGATCTCATCGTTCAGAGATAAAAACGCCCGGCAATAACCGGGCGTTTTACTCAGGATTATTAGCCTGACGATGTCCTACTTTCACACGGGAACCCGCACTATCATCGGCGCTGAGTCGTTTCACTGTCCTGTTCGGGATGGGAAGGAGTGGGACCAACTCGCTATGGTC